>NZ_JBSRUB010000018.1:0-65351 GCF_055129545.1 Acidiluteibacter sp.
AGTTGTTTGGATCGCCAAATGCGCCTACTTTTTGCCAAGTAGCTCCTCCATCAATGGAAGATTGAACTACCGCTCCATCCCAACTAAACTCACTGTTCCAGAAAACATCCATTGATAATACTGGCAATGCCAATGAAGTGAAGTCAAAACATGGAGAAACAACATAACTTTCCTCATTTGCATTGTAATTACCACTTAAATTAGTAGCCCAAGCTTGAGTACCTCCTGCTGCTGTATTTATCACACTACCAGTAGGAGCTCCGAGAGCCCAAGTGGAGTTTGTTCCACCTGATGTCCAACCAGCAGGACCAGATTCAAAACCTTGTATATAAGGAAATGTTGAAAGAATCGGAATGTTAATTACTGTCTTAGATAAGGTATCATTATTATTTATTTGATCTGTTGCTAAACTTGTGTAGGCTTTTATATTATAATTACCTGGCGTAGACAAATTAATCGTTCCGTTGAATGTGTAGACTAATGTATCCAAAGGCAAGAGTGTAGCTGATATGGTATCCTTAAGCACATTCCCACCGTTAACATCAATCAAAACATAGAAGTTTGAAACGGGAGCAATTCCTGCATTTACAATTGTTACAATAGGTGTCTCATTTCCTAATCCACATGCGTTGTTTGGTGCATCTATTGAATATAATTCAAGGTCTTGGGATGGGGTTTCATAAATACTAATGTTGTCAAAAGCAAAACCTTCATCCATGACAGAGCCATCAGAACCAAATGCAATTCTTAAAATCACACCACTCACTGAACCTAAACCTGTAAGAGGAGCTTTCACTTGCACCCAGCTTCCGCTTCCATTAGAAGAGCTAATTCTACCCGTCCATCCTTCTTGAGAAGGAGCTAAAGTTTGAAGTCCATTAATAGTATTATCATTATACCAATTGTTCGGGTCGCCATTGGCTCCCACTTTTTGCCAAGTAGTACCGCCATCAACTGAAGATTGAAGGATTGCTCCATCCCAACTAAATTCAGAATTCCACCAAACATCGGCAGAAAAAATAGGTGCGGTTAGTGTTGAGAAGTCAAAACAAGGAGAGACAACAAAACTTGCTTCACTAGCATTGTAGTTTCCTGTCAGATTGGTAACCCAAGCGTTAGTACCATCAGATGCTGTATCAATTACAGTAGCAGTTGGTATTCCTAATGCCCAAGTTGAGTTTGTTCCTCCTGTAGTCCATCCTGCAGGACCACTTTCAAAACTTTCTGCATAAGGGAAACCTCCGATAATTGGAATGTTTGTTATATTTTTAACTAAAGTATCATTCAAAGGAGTCGGGTCATTTAGTAAATTGACATATGACTGAATTGCAAATTGACCATTCGCTGATAAATTAGCAGTACCCGTAAATGTATAGTTAAATAAGGCATTGGGTAAAATAGAAGCAGTGACTGTTTCAGTTACAGGAGTTCCCCCATTTACTGTAAAGCTAGCGTCAAAGGTTGTAATTGTGCTTGTACCTAGATTTTGCACTTCTATTGAAACTTGTTCTGTTGCAGTTAAACCACAGCCAGAAGTTGGCGAGGTAATTTTAGTTATGCCCATTTCATTCGGAACAGGTTGAAAAATTCGAACCTCATCGATGGATATATCGCCAGTATAACTGGTTCCTCTTTTACCTATAAATTTTAAGGTTATTGTTTTTCCAACATATCCGCTTAACACTGTAGATGATACTATGAAAGGGTCTGCTCCTGAAGTTTGTTGTTGACCAATAAGAGAAACGATTGTATCACTGACATTATTGGTATCAATGACAACATACAATTCACCCATACTAGCTCCGAACATATGGTAAGAAAAGTCTAGTTTTGTTCCGGATGCTCCAACAGGAATTGAAACTGGAGGTGCTGTAAGGATATTTTGATCGTTTAATACTCCACCTGAAGTTTCTAAATAGAAATATTTTCCACCTGTTGTGGCTGGGAATGTTGCATCAAAAAATGGACCAGTTGCAGTCGAGTTTTCATTAGCACCAGAAGCATCTTCTACTTCCCATTTAGGATCTGTTGTACCTGAATTAGTCCAACCATTTGCAAAGGTAGGCCCTACGGCTCCTGTAGTAAATCCTTCAAAGTCTTCATCTAAAAAAGTTTGCGAAAATCCAGCAAAACTTAATAAAACGAGACTTACTGATAGTAGTCTTTTTTTCATAAAGTGTTTATTATTAATTAATTGTGTATTTAAAATTTAATCTAAAGTTAAAATTAAGAAAAAAACATTCGTTTTCAATGTATTAGGTATTTATTGTTGAAAACTATTTTTTTACCCTAAAGCTATAATTCATTGATTTTAAATAAATGATTGTTTGGAAAGTGATTATTGATTCAGATCAATAAAGTCAATGGGAATTAGATTCAATATTTGAGCCGTATGGAATTATTATTTGAGAGTCAGCAGTTTATTTTTAAATAATCCCATCAATAATTGTCAATTTTCGATCAGTCATATTGGCCAACTCTTCATTATGAGTGACAATTACGAAGGTAGAATCAAGTTCTTTCCTTAAGGTAAAAAACAATTGATGCAACTCTTTAGAAGACTTTGAATCTAAGTTTCCACTAGGTTCATCTGCAAAAATGATGGAAGGTTCATTAACTAGCGCTCTAGCAACTGCAATGCGCTGCTGCTCTCCACCTGATAGCTGGGACGGTTTATGACTTGCCCTATTTTTTAAATTTAAAAGCTCTAATAATTCAATTGCTTTTTTTTCGGCCGCCTTTTTTGATTGGCCCTTTATAAAAGCAGGTAAACAAATGTTTTCAATGGCGGAGAATTCTGGCAAAAGTTGATGAAATTGAAATACAAAACCTATGTTTTCGTTTCTAAATTTGGATAAATTTTTGTCGTTTAATAATGTGGTGTCCGAATCCTTGATGATTAAATGACCAGAGTCTGGAGATTCTAAAGTGCCCAATATTTGAAGCAAAGTCGTTTTTCCTGCACCGGAAGCGCCTACAATTGAAACAATCTCGCCTTTTTGGATTGAAAGATTAACTCCTTTAAGGACTTCTAAATCGCCATAAGATTTTCGAATATTTTGTGCTTCTAAGATACAATTATTCATAGCCGACCAAAATACTAATTAATATTTTCAACCTCTTTACAAATCAACCATTTTTTTATTTTCTAAAAACTAAATAAGTGCTACTTTTGGGATTCCAATATTTTAGTTGATAATAAAAATATACTTAATGAATATTCACGAATATCAAGCGAAAGAAACTTTAAAAAGCTTCGGAGTAGCAATTCAAGAAGGAATTGTAGCAGACACACCTGAAAAGGCGGTAGAGGCAGCAAAAAAATTAACAGAAACAACAGGAACTAGCTGGTGGGTGATTAAAGCTCAAATTCATGCTGGTGGTCGTGGAAAAGGTGGCGGAGTTAAGTTGGCAAAGTCGCTTGACGAGGTTAAAGAAATTGCATCTCAGATTTTGGGTATGCAGTTGATTACACCACAAACCTCTAAAGAAGGTAAAAAAGTACATCAAATATTAGTTGCACAAGATGTTTATTATCCTGGCGAAAGTAAAACGGAAGAGTTTTATGTGTCTGTTTTATTGAACAGAGCTACTGGTAGAAATATGATCATGTATTCTACTGAAGGTGGAATGGACATTGAAGAGGTTGCTGAGAAAACTCCTCACTTAATATTTCATGAAGAAATTGACCCTTCAGTTGGATTGCAAGGTTTTCAAGCACGAAAAATTGCATTTAACTTAGGTTTGTCTGGAAAGTCATTTAAGGAAATGGTAAAATTCGTTTATGCGCTTTATGCAGCTTATGATGGAATTGATGCTTCTTTGTTTGAAATTAATCCTGTGTTGAAAACATCTGACGATAAAATTATCGCTGTAGATTCTAAAGTATCTATTGATGCAAATGCATTATATAGACAAAAGGATTTAGCTGCAATGAGAGATGTTAGAGAAGAGGATGCTACTGAAGTAGAAGCTGGTGAAGCAGGTTTGAACTTTGTTAACTTGGACGGTAATGTTGGTTGTATGGTAAACGGAGCTGGTTTAGCTATGGCAACTATGGACATTATTAAATTAAGTGGTGGAAACCCTGCAAACTTCTTAGATGTTGGTGGTACTGCCAATGCAGAAAGAGTAGAGAAAGCATTTAGAATTATCTTAAAAGATAAAAACGTTGAAGCAATTCTGGTAAATATTTTTGGTGGTATTGTAAGATGCGATCGTGTTGCACAAGGTATTGTTGATGCCTACAAAAATATTGGTGATATTCCAGTTCCAATTATTGTAAGATTGCAAGGAACAAATGCTGAAGAGGCCAAAAAGATTATTGATGAATCTGGATTGAAAGTGCATTCTGCAATTCAATTGCAAGAAGCGGCTGATAGAATTAAAGAAGTATTGGCATAGTCCAATCAAAATAAATAATTTTAAAGTCTCGTAGGAATTCTCTTACGAGACTTTTTTGTTTTTAATATGGCTTATTTCATTCCTGATTTTATTGACTTTTTTAAAGAGCTAGCTCCAAACAATCATAAAGATTGGTTTGATGAAAATCGAACTCGTTATGAAAAAGTAGTGAAAGATCCATTTAAGAAATTTGTTGGAGATCTTGCATTTCATTTATCCAAGCACAAGCCTGGCTTAGAATTGGAACCAAAAAATTTAATCTTCAGAATTAATCGAGATATTCGATTCGCAAAAGATAAACGACCATATAAAACCTTTGTGTCTGCCATTATCTCAACAGGAGGCAAGAAGGATAAAATGATACCCGGAATGTATTTTGAGCTGGGGCCGGAAGGTTTGATTGTTTATGGAGGAGCTTTTAGTCCCAATAAAGAACAGTTGGAAGATATTCGGTTTTACATCGCTAACAATATGGAGGCTTTCAATTTATTAATTGCAGATAAAAAGTTCACTTCTACATTCGGAACGATTCAAGGAGCGAAAAATGTTCGACTTCCAAAGGAGCTACAAGAAGTCGGTGAAAAACAACCTTTGATCTATAATAAACAGTTTTATTTTCAGTATTCACTCCCGCCATCTGTCATAGTTTCAGATTCAATTACTGAGGAATTAGAGAAGTACTTCTTAATAATGAAACCTTTAAATGACTTTCTGGAAGTAGCCATGGGCTATTAATATTAAAAAAGTATTGTCAGATTCAATTTTTATTGTACTTTTGGTTTACAATATAAACTAATTTACTAATTGAATAAATTTACATTTATGGAAAGTGAAAAGCAATTGCAATTAATAGAAGAAATGATTTCTACAGCGAAAGGGAATCTGAAGGAGGGAAGTATCTTTTATTTAATTTGGGGATGGTTGGTTTTAGCGGCAGCGCTATTGAACTACTTTCTATTAAATTTTACTGATTACCCCAATCATTGGGTAGGATGGCCAGTTTTAATGGGTTTGGGAGCAATTATAAGTGGTGTCGTTGGATTTAAAATGGAACGAAAAAGAACCGTTAAAACCTATGTCGATAGAGCTATAGCATATCTATGGACAGGTTTTGGCGCAACACTTTTAGTTTTAATATTCTCAATGATGTATTTAGGGGTTCTTAAAACATACCCTATTTTAATTTTACTTTACGGATTAGGAACATTTGTAAGTGGAGGGATATTAAAATTTAAGCCCCTTATAATCGGAGGAATTTTGTGTTGGATAATTGGAGCGATTGCAGTTCATGCTAACTTCTCACAACAATTACTTTTGATAGCACTTGCAGTGATAGTTTCATACATTATTCCTGGACATTTACTAGCTGCTAAAACAAAAAAATATGTTTAAAGACTTAGATCCTTTATTGCATTCTCAGTTAAGGTTATCTATCATTTCTCTTCTGATTGGATTAGAAGAGGCCGATTTTACCTTTTTGAAAGACAAAACAGGAGCTACTGCAGGGAATATTAGCGTTCAGATTGACAAACTAGAAAAGGCCAATTATATAAAAGTAAAAAAGAGCTTTAAAGGTAAACGTCCACTGACTACCTGTAAAATTACTCAAGTAGGAGTGACTGCTTTTGAAAAGTACGTAGCTAATTTAAAAACTTATATAACTAAATAACAATGGAAAAAGTGAAACAAAGAAAAAAAGGAACCCCAGGTAATGTGATTTTTGTTGGGTGCATGTTTATTGGAATCGGAATAGGAATGTATTTTCGATCTACAGGAATGGGTACCCTTATAGGTATGGGTGTGGGCTACATACTTAAGGCCATCATAGATTCTAAAACGATAACTAATTGATATGAAAAAGCAAATTTGTCTAATACTATTGAGTGCATTATTTTCTTTTAGCCAACTAAGTGCGCAGGAGGGAAATTCGAAAGAATGGAATGTCGGTTTTCAACTCAACCAATTTCAATCTGACTTTGGATTGGGAATAAATGTGGCATTCCCATCGATAATTAAGGATGCTGTAATAATTCGTCTCCGTGCTAATATGATGTATTTCGAGCATGTGAATGCAGGAAAAACTGAATGGACACCATATTCAAATGTGATGCTTGGAATTTTAACAAAAAAATACAAAGTGGCTGATTTTATGGCATTGTATGGCGAAGGTGGAGTTATAGGCATTTTGCCTTCATCTAAATTTAGTTCTTCAAATTTAGATATCGGTGGATATGGGATCTTTGGCTTTGAATTCTTTTTCGTGCCTGAATTTAATTACTTTATAGAGCTAGGAGGATTAGGCACAGGTGCTGTTGCCGATAAAATTCCTTTTGAACCCATATATTCTAACGGTTTTCTGGTAAGTGTCGGTTGGAGAATGAATTTTTAAATAGAAAAGAGGAACTCAATTGAGTTCCTCTTTTTTTATGAGGTAATACATACAAGTCGTTACAAAATTTCTAGCCCACGGTAATGCAGAAATCGGACTAAGCTGTTTAAGCGCTTTCATTTTGAATTTATACGTATAAATAGGGTTCACTAAATAAAATGTGCGTTGTTTGATGGAGTAATTGTTTTCCTTACAAATCTTCTCAAACCGTTCGATACTGATCCCGGTTTCTTTAATTTCCAATAATTCATTGATTGTTTCTTCAGGTTCATTAAAAGTTTTTAAAACACCTTTATAAATGGACGTTGGCAACAAATGAAAATAAGGAAACTTTGAAAGAAATTTACTCTTAGCTACTTGCTGATGCCCACCAAATGGCATTTGCCAAGGCGGAAATCCAAAAAAGATGTGACCTTCAGGCTTTAAAAAATCTCGTAACTGACGAATCAATTTATTTTGATCAAAAATGTGTTCGATGACATCTTTTAGAATGATTAAATCAAACTGACCTTGCATCTCTTGTTCGAAATCAACATCGTAAATGTTCTTGTTGATTAAGAATGCTCGATCTTCGCTTTCTTCTTTTGCTAGGTTCTGTTTTGCCTTAGCCAATCTTGAAGGTGAAAGTTCTACGCCATAACCAATGCATCCTTTGTCTATAAATGCTTTGATAACTCCACCTTCAGCACAACCAATTTCAAGTACTTTCATACCTTTGATTAATGGGATTTCTTGCTCAATAAATGGCAGCATATAATCTACTGCATTTGCCGTTTGCATTTTAAAATAACGCTCTTTGTCCTTGTGAAAATCGAATGCCATGAATTGAATTTGAGCGTCAAATTTAAAAAATTAAAAGTTAGTAAACGGTCTAAGTTTGTTAGGAATAAATAATCGAATTAAATGAAAAGAATTAGTGTTTTAGGTTGTGGTTGGTTGGGTATGAATGTTGCGAGTGAATTAATTAAAAGAGGAAATGTTGTCAAAGGTTCAACTACCTCTGATGAGAAAATTGACCAACTTGAAGAGGCGGGGATACAACCTTTCTTATTAAATGTAACCAAAGAAGTCGCTGAACAACCTTGGATTGATTTTTTTGAGACAGATGTATTGTTTGTGAATTTACCTCCCTCATCAGCTAGTAATTCTAAACAATCTTATGCTGACGGATTTTGGAAGTTAATCCCATTGATTGAAAACTCGAGCATTAAGCATGTTGTTTTTATTAGCGCAACATCAATCTACGCCAATAACAATGATTGGGTGACGGAAGAAAGCACACACTCTCATTCGGATAGAGCGCAGAGGCTTTTAGCCGCAGAAGAAATATTTATTCATTCAAAATCATTTACAACAACAATTATTCGATTTTCCGGGCTGGTTGGTAATGGTCGGAATCCAGTAAAATTTCTGAGTGGAAAGAAAAATTTAGAAGGAGGGATGAATCCCGTTAATTTGATTCATATCAAGGATTGCGTGAATATATCTATCCTTGCAATTGACCATTTGAAAAATGGAATATTTAATGCAGCTGCAGATGAACACCCAGATAAGGAAACATATTATAACGAAATGGCAAAAGTGTATAACATTGCTCCTCCTGAGTATACTCAGCAATCTGTTCCTAAAGATAATTCGTATAAACGAATAGGTAACGAGAAACTAAAAATGGAATTTAACTACAATTTTGTTTTTCGTAATCCATTATTTTTTGAAAAGTAGAAATCTTTTTAAATAGACAACAAAAATGTTACTTTCTTTGTCTTAGGATAAATACAACAATTATTAAATTGAGAATTATACCATTTCTATTATTTTTTAGCCTTTATTCACTCGGGTATACTCAGTCAATTGTTTATGGGGTGTCTGGTGCGTTGACTTCTTCTAATTATTCATTTAGAGAGGGAAGTAATTATTCAAAGAATTTAAAGTATCCACTAAATTATGGGGCTGCGGGTGGATTGTTTATTCGATATAGTCCTTCAAAAGAGCAAGTGTCCCGGAATAGGCCATTCCGACCTATGTTGCAGGCTGAGGCAAAAATTGCAAATCATGTGATGTTGACTAATTCTTTTCCATCAAAATCTTCTATAGAAAGTTTTACGGATCAGATATTTCGCGCTGAGGTACCATTTCTATTCGGAGTGGAGTATAAGGGAAAATACCATTTTCTTATTGGCCCCAGTTTGAATACCAATCTGGCCATTAATTCTAGAACAGATTATAAGGATGGAACTAAGAGAGTTTATTCGAATACCATCAGGTACTACAAGCGTTTTGGCGTAGGTTTGAATCTGTCTGCAAGTTATTCGTATAAATTTTTAATTTTTTCTGTTCAATACGAGAGGTCTTTATCAGCCGTGAAAGTACAAGCATTTTCAGAGTATTTTAAATTAAAAATGAATACTTTAAGAGTCGGACTGGCTATATCTTTGTTTAATAAAAACAATGAAAAAAACAAAAATAGTATATATTGGAAGTGATAATTATCAGTTTAAATAAACTATATAATCGTAATTTAGCAATTCTAAAATTTAATGAATGGAACCAGTAATAAAATACATTAACAAAGACCAAGCAAAATTCTTCTCTACTCTAAGGAAAAGAGTTGATGGTTACTTTAAAGAAAGTCAGCAATCTAAGTATGGCAGTAGCCGTTTAGTCTGGAAGTCGATTGGTGTTTTTGCACTTTATTTTGTGCCTTACGCACTTTTACTGTTAGATATTTTTCCAATTTGGGCGATGATTGCATTGTCAGCTTTTATGGGAATAGGTATGGCAGGAATAGGCATGGCCATCATGCACGATGGAAACCACGGTACTTTTTCGAGTAAAGGTTGGTTAAACAGATTAATGGGGTCATCCATTATATTAGTTGGAGGTCACAAATCAAATTGGAAAATTCAGCACAATGTGTTGCATCATACTTATACTAACGTTTTTGAAGTAGATGAAGATATTGATGCAAATGGATTAATTAGAATGTCTCCTCATGCAGAGCGTAAAAAAATGCATCGTTTTCAACATATTTATGCTTTCTTTTTATATGGTTTAATGACTATGTTTTGGTATACTTTTAAAGATATCAAACAGCTTACTGATTTTCATAAAAGAGGTTTGCAACACGGAAAGAAAATGGATATTAAAAGTGAAATTTTTAAGTTGACTCTTGGTAAAGCGATTTATACTGTTTACATGTTAGTGATTCCGATGTTGGTAATTGACAGTGTTCCATGGTGGGGAATCCTTATCGGATTTAGTATCATGCATTTTGTTTGTGGTGTGACACTAGGTGTTATTTTCCAGTTAGCTCACGTAGTTGAAAATACGGAACAACCATTGCCTGATTCAACAGGAACAATTGAAAATACATGGGCAGTTCACCAATTAATGACGACTGCTAACTTTGCAAGAAAAAACAAAGTCTTAAGTTGGTATATTGGTGGTTTGAATTATCAAGTAGAACATCATATTTTTCCTAATATTAGTCATATCCATTATCCTGAAATTTCAAAAATTGTTCAGGCTACTGCTAAAGAATTTAATGTACCTTACAATGAGTACGAATCTTTCTGGGAAGCGTTTGCATCTCATGTTAGATTGTTGAAGGAGCTTGGTGCTCCTCAACCCAAAATGGCATAAATTGAAAATATAATAAAATGAAAGCTTTCCAAACTGGGAGGCTTTTTTTATTTTAACCGTTTTGCGATGATATAAATGGGGTTGTTTTCTAAATCACTTGATGCTATAACGTACTTATCTCCGCCATCTTTAATTTTGCCTTTTGCTTTTATTATTTCAGGTGTAAACGGATGATTTCTGCTGATTATGTTTGCTTTCTTTGGCAGTCGATTTACTTTTGAGGTAATTGATTCGATTTCAAATATTCTACCTGGAAATTCTTTTAGGAGAATATCGGAAGTGTACAAATGAGAATTTGGAGCAATTTTATATAAATCGAATGCATTGCCGATCGTTTTAAATCCTCCCGCTTTTAAAATACTTGAATTGGGTTCATACAAATAGTGCATAGGAAGACTATATGTATTGCCAGTTTTCTCCTCTACAACTAGATCAAACTCGAACTTTTCCACTTCATTCTTTGTAAAATTGACAGTATGTATTTTAATGGCCTTGGATGATTCTTTCTCTAAGGTGAATAACACCTCTTTACACTCATTGTTAACAGAAATAACATCGACTCGATTAACTTCCTTCAATTGGTGAATGGCGATTTTAATGTCTATTAATGGAGAGACTTTAATGAGAATTACTCGGCCAAATTTAAACAATTGATCTTTGATTTCGATAACGTTCGGTGTGCAATCTTCTAGGGCGACCCCTTTGGAGTGTTTATCACTTCTCCGATCTGGATCAAGATAGATTAGATCAAAAAAGGCATTATTTTTTTCTAAAAATGACTCTGCTGTTTCATTAAAGTATTCAACTTTGTTGGGATGAAACAGGGATAAATTATGCGTAGTAAGCTCAAATAATTCTCGATAAGACTCTACGTACACTCCTTTTTCGGAATGATCTGCAAAATGCTTCGTATCTACTCCAAAACCTCCGCTAAGGTCAGCAAAAGTGGTGTATGAATGGATAGAGCTCTTGTATTGCGCAGTTATCTCAGAAGAACATTGCTCTAAAGCAACTTTTGTAGGGAAAAGAATATCTTCTTGAACCCAAGAAGGGAGTTTTTTTGTGGCAATTTGTAATCCTTGAATTTGTTGTAAAATTAGTTTTCGTGGGAGTTCGGACTGTTTACTTAACTTCAATGCCAATGATTGAACATTGTCATTTTTATGAGCCATTATAAATGCTTTAATCTCTTTGGTCAACTCCATGAATTACTTCCCTTTCATTTCCAAAAACACATAGGAAATAATATTCGCTCCCATTTTTAAGGATGAAATTCGTTTCTCTTCACTGTCGTTGTGTACTTCTGGGTCTTCCCAACCATCACCTAAGTCACTCTCAAAAGAATAAAAGAGCACTAATCGTCCTTCATGAACTATCCCAAACCCTTGAGGCGGATTATCGTCGTGTTCGTGAATTTTTGGTAATCCATTGTTAAAATCAAATTGCTGATGGTAAATGGGATGAGAAAATGGAATTTCGAGCAATTCATATTCAGGAAAAACCTTTTTTATTTCATTCCGAATAAACTTGTCCATTCCATAATTATCATCAATGTGTAAAAAACCTCCGGCCAATAGATAAGTTCTTAGATTTTCTGCTTCTTGAGATGAAAAAACAACATTCCCATGACCCGTCATATGTACAAATGGATAGTTGAAAAGTTCGCTACTCCCAACTTCTACAATGTCTTGTTTGGTATTAATATTAGTGCCAATATTCTTGTTGCAAAATTGGATTAGATTGGGCAAAGAGGTCTCTAAATTGGCGTACCAATCGCCACCACCATTGTATTTTAATAAAGCCACTTGAACATTTTGTCCTGTTGCAAAAAATACAAGAAAAAGTGCTGTCAAAAACGTTGGAATAGATTTAGTCATAACTCAAATTTAGTTGTGTGCATGCTACAATTGCTGCGGTTTCAGTTCTTAATCTAGCACTTCCTAAGGAGACTGATTGGAATCCTTTTTGTTTTGCCATTTCTATCTCTTTGGAACTAAAATCTCCCTCAGGACCTATCAATAAAAAGGTGTTTTTTTGGTCGTCTATTGAATCCATCAATTTGATTTTATCGAGGTCATCTGCACAGTGCGCAATTAGTCGATTGGCATCAGGATGCATTTGAAGCACGTCTTTAAATGAATGGACTTCTTTTAATTCAGGCAAATATAATTTCAGCGATTGCTTCATAGCGGCCACTAAAATTTTCTCCATTCGATCATGTTTAATGACTTTCCGCTCTGAATTGTCAGTAACAATTGGAGTGATACTACCTATACCTATTTCGGTTGCTTTTTCAAGAAACCATTCATAGCGGTTGTTATTTTTAGTTGGAGCGACTGCTATATGGAGTTGTTGATAAGGGTTACTCACTTTTTTCTGTTCTACAATCGTCAGCGTGCATTTTTTAGGATGTGCGTCTAAAATAGAGCAGTGGTATAAGGAACCATTGCCATCAATAACATCAATTGAATCATTTTCCTTTAAGCGCATAACACGAATTGCGTGCTTCGAATCATTCTCATCTAGAGTGATTATTTCGGATTGGATAGATGTGGAATAAAATAATTGCATCGAATACAAAGGTAATATTGTTGAAAGATATTCATTCAAATTTTTTGAAAAGGCTTTAATTCATAATTTAGCGGAAATATTTTTTTGATGAAGAAGATTTTAATAGCCAACAGAGGAGAAATTGCATTACGAATTATGCGAACTTGTAAAGAAATGGGAATTGCTACGGTAGCTGTTTATTCAGAAGCCGATCGAAAGGCCCCGTTTGTTCATTACGCCGACGAAGCAGTGTTGTTAGGACCATCTCCTTCCTCAGAATCTTATTTGTTGGGTGATAAAATAATTGCTGTTGCTAAAGAATTGAACGTTGATGGAATTCATCCTGGTTATGGCTTTCTATCAGAGAATGCAGACTTTACTCAAAAAGTGACGGACGCAGGAATCATTTTTATAGGTCCTTCTCCCGAAGCAATGCGTGTGATGGGGAGTAAATTGGCGGCAAAAGCAGCGGTGAAAGAGTACAATATTCCTTTGGTGCCAGGAACTGATGAAGCCATTACAGATATTAATGAGGCCAAACAGCGTGCGATAGAAGTTGGATTCCCAATTTTGGTAAAAGCTTCTGCCGGTGGTGGTGGCAAAGGAATGCGAATTGTAGAACGCGTGGAAGATTTTGAAGAACAAATGGATCGCGCAGTTTCTGAGGCCATTTCTTCTTTTGGAGACGGTGCTGTTTTTATTGAACGGTATGTGGGCTCTCCGCGTCACATTGAAATCCAAATACTGGCCGATCAGCATCAAAATATTTTGTATTTGCAAGAAAGAGAGTGTTCTATTCAACGAAGACACCAAAAGGTAATAGAGGAAGCTCCATCAATGGTGCTAACACCTGAGATTAGAAAAGCAATGGGAGAAGCCGCAGTTAACGTAGCTCGCTCTTGTGATTACGTTGGTGCAGGTACTGTTGAGTTTTTATTGGATGAAAATAAAAACTTCTTTTTCTTAGAGATGAATACTCGTCTTCAAGTAGAGCATCCCGTGACTGAGCAAATTACAGGTCTAGATCTAGTTCGAGAGCAAATTAATATTGCTAGGGGAGAGAAATTGGCTTTTACCCAAGAAGAAATACCAATGAATGGGCATTCATTTGAGGTAAGGGTCTATGCAGAAGATCCAATGAATAACTTCTTACCAGATATTGGTACTTTGAATACCTACAAACGACCACAAGGATTGGGTGTTCGGGTAGATGATGGGTTTGAAGAAGGGATGGAAATTCCTATTTATTACGATCCAATGATTTCTAAATTAATCACTTTTGGTAAAGATCGAGAAGAGGCTCGATTGAGAATGCTAAGAGCCATAGAAGATTACGAGATTAGCGGTGTAGAGACCACATTGGCTTTTTGTAAGTTCGCGATGAGTCATGAGGCTTTTATCAGCGGAAACTTCGATACTAATTTTGTGAAATTGTATTTTACACCTGAAAAATTGGAGGTTGAAACTTCTATCGAGGAAGAGATTGCAAGCTTGATGGCTGTAAAATTGTTTGAAACAGATAAAAAATCTGAGATTCAAGTAGATGATAGCGGATTGTCTTCTAAATCGAATTGGAGAGCAAACCGATTGAAATAGTTAATTAACAATTACCTTCTCAATATTAGTGTGAGTGGAGCTTATTATTTTGAAAACATAAATGCCTTTTGGAAAAGTGCTCACGTTTATTGAATAATAATCTTGATTCGGCTTTTCAATTAGTTGTTGTCTTCCATTGAGATTATAGATTTCTATTCTTACAATTGTTTCATTAGATTCAATATTTACAAATTCGCTAGAAGGGTTTGGATAAACGATTATTCTACTACTTTTAGGATGTTCTTGAATAGTTTGAATTTCAGAATAACTGTAATCCCCGTTGTAGTCGGTTTGTTTTAGTCTATAATAGTTAGTTACTGAAAGTTCTGTATTTTCAATAAATTGATAGTTAATAACTTGATTGCTATTCCCGGCTCCGCTAATTTTTGAAAGGGTTGACCATCGCAATGCATCAGTAGATTTTTCAATTGTGAAATAATCATTGTTTATTTCAGAGGCAGTTTGCCACTCCATGAGCACATTATTTAATTGTTTTTTTACTTTGAAGTAGTTTAATGTGATTGGTAATGGTGTTGTGGAAATCGAGCCAACTAGGAAGTTGTCAAAGAACGCCTTATTTGCGCCACTTCCATCACCTAAAGCTCCAATGATAACATTGTCGGAAGGTGTCCAATACATATCTCTATTGTCCGGTCCATTATTCGTCCATTGCTCCACATTGTCTACCAGAAAACGTCCTATACCTGTGCTTGGGATGTAATAGAAACGGTAGGTTCTGAATACATCATCATTTGGAATGGAGTAAATATTTCCTGAACTAACAGTAGTATAACTACCAGCACCATCTTTCACTCTATAACTTACTGAAAGATTTCCCCCTAAAACTCCTATTAATAAACTAGCTCCTCTTTTAACTAGTTCTATTTGGGTTTCTTCTCGTTGATAGTCGATGGATAAATCAATTCCTTGTACATCAAATGTTGGAGAGCCCGGTATAGTGAAGTTAATATCCATTTTTGGTGTGCCTGCATTCAATCCATTTGTGCCGCCTTTTCCGCCAGTAGAAATATATGCCGAACTACTCACGGAAATAGCATTCGGACCTAAAGTTGCTGTAGTTGGTGATCCAGAATTCCAATTAAATTGGCTGATTATTTGTGCATTTAGGCTGAAAGACAGTATTATACTGAATAGAAAAATTGAACGTTTCATTTTTGATTTTTAATTTCCTGGTGCAAAATTACTAATGAAGCAACACTTATTTCAATTGTATTCGATATGAAGCGCGCATAATAAGTTGAGAAGCGATTTCTTTCGGTAAATGAAATAGCAATTAACTTATCAGAACAAGCTTGTTGAGACTTGTCTTTGTTTTGAAGTTTCCAAAAGCCACTATCGCTTCGTTCCCATTTAATTCTAATACCTTTCCGCCTTGTTTTCCATCGATCAATTTTACAGTAGAACCGACGATAATTGGTTTTGAATCCTTCTTTTTAACAGTTTTTTTGCGTTTCGATTTTGCTTGAACTATTGCTGCTTCTTTAAGTGCAGCTGCTTTTTCAATTTCATCCTTTTTACTTTTTTCGATCGCTAGGTATTTTTTGACTTCTGCTAGCACTGCTTTATTCCCTTTTTTATTTTCAAAAGCGTCAATAAATTGCATCATTTTTTTACCACTTGTCAAGAATTTATTGTTCTTCTCTATTGTGTCTTGTTGCTTTTCTAGTCTCTCTTCGTATTGCCTCTGTTTGATTTCGTATGCTTTACGTTCGTCTTCTGCAATAATTTTAGCCAATCTAGTTTGTGCATTGATGTGCTCGAATTCAGCTTTTTCTTTTTGAAGTTCAGCAATCAAGTGATCCATTTCTACCTTTTTGATGTCAACCTTATCCTTCGCTAATTCAATGATTTCTTTATCGATTCCATTGATTTCTGCGACCTCAAATGTAAATGAAGAACCAGGCTGTCCAACAGATAATTTAAACATCGGTTGTAAGGTCTGTACATCAAAAAGCATGTTGGCATTGAGTGTGTTTGCTAATTGGGCAGCCTTCAGTTTGATATTTCCGTAATGAGTCGTGATGACTCCAAAACTCTTTTTACTGTATAATTTCTCAAAGAAAACTTCTGCCAATGCGCCGCCTAAGTCAGGATCAGAACCTGTACCAAACTCATCTAAAAGCAGCAAGGTTCTCTTATTTGCAATGCCTAGAAAATAGTTCATTCGCTTTAAGCGATAGCTGTAGGTGCTCAGTTCGTTTTCTATACTTTGGTTGTCGCCGATATCAGAAAGGATGTGGTGAAACCAGCCCATTTTACTTTTAGGATCAACGGGAATCAATAAACCACATTGCATCATTAATTGCAATAGTCCAACCGTTTTTAAGGTGATGGATTTTCCTCCTGCATTTGGACCAGAGATAACCAACATTCTGCTGAACTTATCCATTTTTACACTTTGTGGAAGGGTTGGTTTTTTTAGCTCTTGATTTTTGAGCCACAACAATGGATGATAAGCGTCAATAATGTCGATATAACTTTCGTCAACTAACTTTGGTTTTATTCCATTGACTAATTGTGCTAATTTTACTTTGGCCTGCACGAAGTCTAATTCAGTCAACAGTAGCTGATATTCGTTCAACAAAGGAAGATGACCCCTAATTTGCTTCGTTAACTCTCTAAATATTTTTTTGATTTCTTTGCGCTCATCATCTAAAAGTTGCTCCAATTCAAAATTTAAGCTTTCGGTTTCTTCCGGTTCAATATAGGTAAGAAATCCCGTATTGGAAGAACCTAGAATTTTGCCTTTCACTTGACGTTTATAAGAGGACACGATGGAAAGTACACGGCGATCATTCACCAAACTTTCGTTGCTTTCCGCTAAATATCCTTTTGACCTCATTCGTTTCAGAGCGATGTCAAAGTTCTTTGTAATCTGCTTTCGAGTGGCAAATATGCTCATTCTAATTTGATACAATTCTGGAGTCGCATTGTCTTTTACACGAAGTTTGTTGTCCAATATTTGTTCAATTGATTCTACAATTTCTGTCGTGTATTCCGCTTGTTGAATCAAGTTTGAAAGCAAAGGATACTCACTTTTGTTTTTAAAACTAAATTGGAGTAACTCATTCACCAATCTACTCGCGTCCAATATTCGAATAATGTGCTCTAATTCTAGAATGGTACTTTGAATGCCGAGTAGTTTTATTTCAAAAAGCAATTCTTTAAATTCTAATCTTGGAAAACGAACCCCATTTTCTCGAATGGTTAAAAGCTCTGTAGCCAATGATAAGTGGTGATCAGTAGCGTTCAAATTTTTTAATGGAGCTAAAGAATCAAACCGTTCTTTAGCTGTTTCTCCATAGCAAAAGTGAATTAATCGATCCGTTATGTCTTTGAAATTTAAATCTTCAGCAGTTTGTTCGTCGAAAAGTATCAATCTAAAATTTGGCTTTATTCAATGATATTAAAAGGGAGAGCGAATCATACTAACAAGAAAGCTTGAAAAAAGATTCCGGTTAGTAATAAGAAACCAAAGTTAATTGCTTTTATAGTCAAGATTATTGAAAAGGGAATAAAACTGGAAAGTGCATAAAAAAAGAGCAGCGACCCCTCGCTGCTCTAAAAACTAAACCTACTACTTAAATCAAATGAGCTACTCTTAAACTCATTGACGCTTCAAATATAAGATGTTTTTTCCATAATGCAAATGAATTAATAGATGAATGGTCGAAATTCTTAGTTAAGCTGCACTTTTTAAGATTTTTTTAGTTTTTAGAACTGAATCATAAAGCATAATTAACTTCGCACATAAAAAAATGGATCGAAAAAAACATGTAAATCGTTTTCGGAAAATTGGAATTGCTGAAGGAATTTCATTCATCGTCTTATTATTTATAGCAATGCCATTAAAATACATGGCAGGAATACCTGAATTAGTAAAATATGTAGGATGGGCGCATGGAGTTTTGTTTGTAGCTTACGTTTTTCAATTAATAATCGCGGCATATTTAATGAAGTGGTCGATAGAAAAGGGAATTCTTTATTTCGCACTTTCGTTGATTCCATTCGGCACTTTTTATCTTGATAAAAAATTAAAGGTACAGCTAACAGCGCTTTAACATTTATTATTAGGGTTGATAAATCCGAACTCTGTACTTCCCTCGTAGTTGTTGTATAAATTAAAAACAAACAAATTTTATTTAATACAAACAATTATGAAAACGAAGAAAATTTTAAAAGTAACAGCAGCAGTAGTATTATTATTAATCGGTGGAACATCAATGGCGCAGAAAACCAAAATGGTGGGCGGAGCTGAAATGTTTCCAACGAAGAACATTGTAGAGAATGCTGTAAATTCAGAAGATCATACCACATTAGTTGCTGCAGTTAAAGCAGCTGGTTTAGTTGAAACACTTCAATCAGAAGGACCATTCACAGTGTTTGCACCTACCAATGCAGCCTTTGAAAAGTTGCCAAAAGGCACAGTAGAAACATTGGTGAAGCCAGAAAATAAAGCAAAGTTGACGGCTATTTTAACGTATCATGTAGTTGCAGGGAAAGTGGATTCTAAGTCATTGGCCAAAATGATTAAGGATGGAAAAGGAAAAGCGACTTTAACTACCGTTCAAGGTGGAAAGTTGATTGCTAAGATGCAAGGTGATAAAGTAATTATTGTTGATGAAAACGGGAATGCATCTACTGTGACAATAGCAGATGTTTACCAAAGCAATGGAGTGATTCACGTGGTAGATACAGTAGTATTGCCAAAATCATAGTCTACATTTTTATATAGTTTTAGGTTTGGAGAGGAGCGGTAATTCATTATCGCTCCTCTTTTTGTTTTGAGCTCAGTGTGTTGTGATCTATTATAGATCTAAAGCTCACTAAATTATTATTTATTAGAATGGCAATTGATTTGCTTAATTTTGCAAGTCTAAATCAAAATCCAAACCACCGTGTCTTTAGATTCATTAAAAATCAACAAACAATTAAAACTGGCATTGAATGCTATTGGAGCTCATTATCCAACAGAAATTCAAGAAAATACAATTAATCGTATTGTAGGCGGTCATGATGTTGTAGCGATTGGTCCTGAAGGTACTGGCAAAACAACCGCAGTGGTTATGGGAGTTATTGCTCGACTGATTTATGCAAAAGGCGATGCACCAAGGGCCTTAGTTTTAGTTCCTACTCAAGAAAAGGTGGAGGAGATGGTGTTGTTGTTTGAGCAGCTAGGAGTCAATACAGATTTACGAGTAGAAATAATTCGAAAAGGAAGCAATTTTGACTTTCAACGTGATTTGTTAGCTGAAGGTGTTGATGTTGTCATAGGAATACCTGAACGTGTTCAACCTTTTTATTATAAAACAGGAATTAACATTACCCAACTTAAAATGTTTGTTGTGGATGGAGCGGATCAAATCACTCGATTGGGAACGCATACTTCAACGAAGCAATTGGGAGAAAATATGCCGGCCAAGTGTCAGCACATCGTTTTTACTGAAGTGATTCACCCCAAGGTGGAAAATATGATTGAGGACTTTTTAAACTTCCCCACTTTTATCGAAGTAAAAGCACAAAAAGAAGCGGATATCAATATTATTGATCCTGTATTATATGAAGTTCGAAACTTCAAAACCAAATTGAACTTGCTGAATGTATTGGTTGGAGACGCCCCTTCCTATCCAAAGATGGTCGTGTTTGTCAATAATAAATTGAATGCTAGTAAAGTCTACAAGAGTTTAGACAAACGAAATGATGGTCAGATTGTGTTGTTGAATGCACCATTTTTTGACCAAAGAAGTGTCTCTTCAGTAGAAGATTTTAAAGAGGTAGAATTTTATAGAGTCCTTATTATAGCGACTGAAGATTTAGAGCAGACGTTAGATTTATCTGCGATTCCTTGTCTGGTGCATTTTGACTTAAAAGATGATAAAGACAGCATTATTAACCGAATAGTCCGTCAGGAAAATACTCCTGAAGATGCTCAGGCATTATTCTTTGCGACAGAAAACGAGATAAGTACACTACGAAAGATAGAGCAGACAGTGGATATAGCGATGCCCATTGAAGATTTACCAATTGGAACAGTTATAGAGGGTGACGCTGAACGAATCGAAGTTGAAGAGGTTTCTAAAATCAGTGATGATCCAAACAAAGGAGCTTTTCACAAGAAGAAGGAAAAGAACTCTAAAGACTACAACTACGGAATTCGAGATAAAGTTGAAAAGTTCGGTAAATACAAAAAGAAGAAAGGTAAGCGTAAGAATAAATAGGAGTAGAGTTACTCCAATATTTCTGTCACGTTTCCTTTTATGTTGAGGTAAATGTCATTGATAGGTAAATCATTGGCGTCATCTCCAAATGGATCTTCAATTTCTTCTGCAATCAATTCTATACTGCTGAATATGTAAAATATCAGTGCGACAATCGGCATGGCCCAATAATCAAATGTTTGGACGAACCCAATTGGCATCGTAAAAACGTACAAGAATATTACTTTCTTAATAAAAATGTTATATGAGAAGGGGATGGGCGTTTTTTTGATTCGCTCGCAAGCACCTATATTATCTGTGAATGACTTTAATTCTAGATTAAGATAAAGTAATTGCTCATCGCTTAAAATACCTGTAGTTCTCAATTCTTGTACTTCTCGATACATCGCTTTTGCAATTGCATTGGGGAGGTGTTTGAAATCCGAATAATACGCTAGCGGATATTTCTCAGTTACTCGCAATACTTTATAATCTGCCTTGTCTCGCAAATGATCTTTCGCAGCTAAAATGTAATTGCTGATCAATACACTAAAGGTATTTTTTACCTTTTGATCAGCAATCATTGCATCAATTTTAAGTGCTAAGTTTCTTGAATTGTTGACAAAACTGCCCCAAATCTTTCGGCCTTCCCACCATCGCTCGTAAGCTGAGTTCGTCCGGAATACTAACAATAACGAAAGAACAAACCCCACTAGTGAGTGAATATTTAGTGTATTGGTAAATTCGACAGCTAGAATTTCCTTTTCCAGATAATTGATTAGGCCAGTATAGATGGCCACTCCAATTATACCTGGAAAGGTTCTTCTAAAAGTATCACTTTTGTGAAACGTAAAAATTAACCGCCACCAATCTTTGGGATTGTATAAGACCATTATCTAAGAATAGATTTTAGGAAACTGTTGAGGTTTTGCTTCATGCATTAGATTGTAAATCGTGTCAAAAATATCCTCAATGCTCGGTTTAGAGAAATAATCTCCATCAGTACCATATGCAGGTCGGTGATTCTTTGATGCCAAAGTAACTGGCTCAGAATCCAAATTGAAGTAGGCTTTCTGACCTTCTAACACCTGTTGCATCATGTAAGCAGAAGCACCACCTTGAACATCTTCATCTAAAAATACCACTCGGTTGGTTTTCTTGATCGATTCTCCAATCATTCCATTTTTATCAAAAGGCATCAACGTTCTAATGTCGATTAATTCTACAGAAATACCTTCGGCTGCTAGTTGAGCAACCGCTTCTTCTGCTAAGTTGCAAGTTGAGCCATAAGTCACTAGAGTAACATCCCTACCTTCAGAAACAATTTCAGGAACACCCAGTTCTACTTGGAATTCACCCAAGTTAGTCGGCATTTTTTCTTTGCTTCTATAGGCATTTAATGGTTCTATAATCAAACCTGGATCATCACCTTTTAGCAAGGTATTGTATAATCCTGCCGCTGTTGTCAAGTTTCTTGGTACACAAATGTGAATGCCTTTCAAGCTATTGATGATGGTTCCCATTGGAGAACCTGAATGCCAAATTCCTTCTAAACGGTGTCCTCGAGTACGAACGATTAAAGGTGCTTTTTGACCCCCTTTTGTTCTGTATTGTAAGGTTGCTAAATCGTCGCTCATAATTTGAAGCGCATACAACAAATAGTCTAAGTATTGCACTTCAGCGATCGGGCGAAGGCCTCTCATCGCCATTCCAATTCCTTGACCAACGATGGTTGCTTCTCGAATTCCGACATCACTTACTCTCAATTCGCCAAACTTCTCCTGCATGCCTTCCAAGCCTTGGTTTACATCACCAATCTTACCGGCATCTTCTCCAAAAATTAACGTGTTTGGGTATTTATTGAATAGTACTTCGAAGTTATCTCTCAATACCACTCGTCCGTCTACCTGCTCTGCATTTTCATCATAAGTCGGTTTTACTTCTGTTTGAAGCAACGGACTGTCTGCTGAAGCAGAATAAAGGTGAGAACTGTATCTGTCTGCATTTACTTCAGCCGATTCATTTACCCAATTTAACAGAGCTGCTCTGTAGGACAATTGCTCGCTCTTTGTTATTCTTAGTGCTTTTTTTGCAGCGCTAATGACTTCTTTTCGATTTGGTTCAGAGCTTGCTTTCAATTCTGCAATAAGCGCATTAATTGCCTCTCCTTTTTGGCTTTCTCCTGCAAGATTAGTCAATAGTTCAACTACTGTATCACGATCGGCCTTAATGGGTTGGATAAAATCTTCCCAAGCTAATTTCTTCTGATCTCTTACTTCTTTTTTTGCTGTTTCTTTTATTTCGTTCAATTGTTCCTCAGAAGAAATCCCTTTAGATACAATCCATTTTCCAAACTGATTGATGCAATCGTATTCCGTTTCCCACTCTAATCGTTCTTTGGATTTGTAGCGCTCATGTGAACCAGACGTAGAGTGGCCTTGTGGCTGAGTTACTTCTTCCACGTGAATTAAAACTGGAATGTGTTCCTCACGGGCAATTTTTGTTGCCTTCTCGTAAGTGGACATTAAGTGAGCGTAATCCCAACCTTTTGTTTTTAGTATCTCAAAGCCATTGCTTCCTTTGCCATCGCGCTGAAACCCTTTCAATACTTCTGAAATGCTTTCTTTAGTGGTTTGATATTTTTTAGGAACTGAGATTCCGTGACCATCATCCCAAACTGACATTACCATGGGCACTTGCAATACGCCAGCAGCATTAATTGCTTCCCAAAAAAGTCCTTCTGATGTTGAAGCATCACCGATGGTTCCAAATGCGATTTCGTTTCCTTGGTTTGAGAAATTATTTTCTCCTACCAACTCAGCTACATTTCTATAAATTTTAGAAGCTTGGGCCAATCCCAACAATCGTGGCATTTGACCTGCCGTAGGGGATATGTCAGCAGAAGAGTTTTTCTGTTGTGTTAAGTTTTTCCAGCTACCATCTTCGTTTAAACTTCTAGTTGCAAAGTGACCATTCATAGATCTTCCACCTGAAGCAGGTTCTAACTCTATACTAGGATTGGCATATAACTGCGCAAAGAATGAACGAATCGTCAGTTGATCGATTGCCATCATGAAGGTTTGATCTCTGTAGTACCCCGAACGGAAGTCACCATTTTTGAAAAACTTGGCCATTGCCAATTGAGGAACTTCTTTTCCATCACCGAAAATTCCAAACTTCGCTTTTCCTGTAAGCACTTCACGTCTACCAAGAAGAGAGGTTTCTCTACTTAAAACAGCTAAGGAATAATCAGCTAGGATATCTTTCTTGAATTCTTCTTGAGTCATCTTTTTTTGCTCTGGGGTATCTAATGTCGCCTCTTTGCTCATGGTGGTATCTTTAAAAAATTGCTTTGCGAAATTACCAAAAAAACCGCTTTTTATAAAGGCTAAATCGAATGGGTTTAAAAAGAAAACAGGAGGGGATTACCCTCCTGTTTAATGTGCCTCTGATAAGATAAGGTTGACTAAATTGTTTAACTGTAGTTTTTTTAATCAGCTGAAAGGCACATGGGAAATTAAGGATTTTATTTGAATAAATTACTCCTTAATGGCTTTAATTTTTTTATTGGTTATTGAAAATTGCTAATCGTAAATAAATCAATGAAAAAGATATATTTCGGTTGATTTGTTGATTCCGTTTGCCTACCCTCTTCAACTGGTGATGAGATTTGAGCAGTCAAATTATTTTGAACAATCATAAAACAACTTATAATTATTGACCAAAATAGGATCGTGATTGTCTTGGTAATTCGCTTCTTTTTCATGGGGTTTAGTTTTTTAATTATGGCAAACGATTAGTAACTGAATCCTTAGGGAGGTTAGCGCTATTGACACCATCTATAAATTTGCAATCCAGGCAAGTCAACCCTTCGTTCAACATCACCCAAGTTTCACCGATCATGTCTAAATCATATTCATTTCCAACGTTTTTAATGTCGTAGATGATGTATTCTGAACCTTCTTTTAAAGCGATTTTAGCGCCTACTGGTAACATGATGTGCACCTTTACTTCCTGAGCTCGGAATTTATCTTCCAAATCAAAATGGATGAAAGGGCTAAACTTCAGGATTGAATCTTCAATATGATAAACAAGTTCTATTTTTTCTGCCCGCTCTTTTGCATCTTTTCGGTTAGAACCTTTCGATATTTTTTCGACCATAATTTTTATTTTATCGCCTCGTGTTGGCAACACATCTACTTCTAAGTTGTCGAAATATACTTTTCCGTTTTCTATCCACAAATCTTCTTCAACCATTGGGATGTCAAAGTCATTAAATTGATTATCAGATTCATTTAAATCGCTTAAATAGATAATATTAGAAGTGCTCGTCCATTCTATGTTAGAAAGTGATTTCTGACTAGATTTTAACTCTTTTAATGAAATTATGGTCACATAGGAGGCTAGAATGATACCGACAATCCAAAGTACACCCATTGAAATTCCAATCACCGAGTTGTTGGTTTTTAATTTGAAAATCATTTTTATTCCGCTGTAAATCAAACCAATCATCGGAATTCCGACGATTAGAATCAGAGCGATTAAAGCTAACGTAGAGTTGACCCCTGTTCCGATTAACGCCTCTAAAATATCATGTGAAGGAATGGTGAAAATTTCATTATGGCTAATTACAGTGACAACATCTGAATTAAATAGTGTAGCAGTTAGTGCTATAAGAATAGAAATTCCGATGATGATAAATATGAGCCCAAAGAACTTCATCGCAAACTTTAAAATGAATAGAATCACCATGCCAATAAAAGCGAATAATTTAGAGAGTGCACCGCTTAGCGAATTGGCAGCATCTTTGGCACCCTCACCGTTAAAAGAGTCTTTCAGGTCGTTAAATTTATCTTCGACAGTTTTTTTAATGTTATCCACATTAACTGCTTCCCCTTTCATTTCTAGTTTTTCTGCTGTAGTTTTTGCTTTTGGGATGACGATCCAAAGAATCAAATAGGGGATAAAACCAACGCCCCAAACGAAAAATGCAAAAAGAAATACGATTCTAATCCAGATGCGGTCGATACCGAAGTAGTGGCCTACACCCGAGCAAACACCACCAACTATTTTGTCGTCTTCATCTCTAAAAATCCGTTTTGATTTTTGTTTGGCGGAGCCAGTGCTTTTATTTTCTGTCCAATCACTTTCCTCTTCTGTTCCATCAAAGTATTGTTCAGGCTCTCCCATTACTGAGATAATGTGATCCACATCACTTAGAATAACTACAGAGCGCTCATTATTGAATCGTTCTTTGAATAACTCTGCTACACGTGATTCTATATCAGCCATGACTTCATCACGACTGTCTGTATTGCCCAAGTATTTCTTTATAGTGGCGAGGTAATTATTTAGCTTGTCATATGCATCAAGCTCTATGTTGAATA
This sequence comes from Acidiluteibacter sp., assembly GCF_055129545.1. Lineage (NCBI taxonomy): Bacteria > Pseudomonadati > Bacteroidota > Flavobacteriia > Flavobacteriales > Cryomorphaceae > Acidiluteibacter > Acidiluteibacter sp. The sequence continues at coordinate 26,187 of NZ_JBSRUB010000018.1, forward strand.
CAATTCCACTGATATTGGCGGTTACTGTTTTGTTCATTTTCTTGCGGTTTATGTTGGTCGGGTTATGCGTTCTGTTTTCTGGTTAATTCTACTGCTTTCATCAAGTCACTCCATGTGACGTCTAGGTCCTTCAAAAAGTTACTGCCCTTTTCTGTCAGTTGGTAATATTTTCTCGGTGGACCCGATTTTGATTCCTCCCATCGGTAGGAAAGGAGTTCAGCATTCTTGAGTCGAGTAAGTAGGGGATATAAAGTCCCTTCTACTACTATCAGTTTACCTTCTTTCAGTTGATTTATTATCTCTGAAGGATAGGCCTCGCCTGACGAGAGGATGGATAGAATGCAATATTCTAGGACACCTTTTCGCATTTGAGCTTGTGTATTTTCAATTTTCATAATTTAAAATGAGCTTAAATTTATTTTTTTTCAACTTTCATCTTTCCAAAAATGGAAAGCAATACGGTGCTGTCTTCACTAGTGACAATGAAATGGGCTTCGCTGATGTTTTTTCCAACACGGCTCACCAATAAGTAGATTTCGTTGTTGCTTTCTACTTTGGCGTCCTCCATGTCGATGAGTTCGTACCCTTCTTTTTGGAACATTTTTTTTACATTACTTCCATTTATGTAATCGTCAATGACCAATAATCGACCTTCTTTAAAGTCGCCTGTTACCCACTTTTCTTTTCCATTTAGGTCTAAATCGATGTCAAAAGCATCTATGATCTCTTTCGAAAGACTCATGCTGAAACAGTCATTTTCTGACTTCAGGCTTTCAAATATCTTATTTGATTTGCTTCCTTCTGAGGCCATTAGCTGAACACTTGCAAAGGCAGTGATTAGTATAAGTGCTATTTTTTTCATTTCGATTGGTTTATAAATGTTTTACAAAGATATATCTAAAGGAAGGTATTATGCAAGACATAGTACCATATTTTTTTAATTTATTCCGTTAAGTGGTTATCGAGAATGATGAATGGAAAAAGAAATCCGATGAATGGAGACGAATAATCACTTCACTTTTATAATTTTGGTAACAAATTGAATTGAACCATGGAGATATTTTTACAGCCGGAGATTTGGATTAGTTTATTGACATTAACCTTTCTAGAGATCGTATTAGGGATTGATAATATTATTTTTATCTCCATCGTAGCCGACAAATTGCCGAAAGAACAGCAGGGAAGAGCTAGAAACATTGGTTTAATCTTGGCCATCGTTATCCGCATCTTTTTGTTGATGGGAATCTCTTATATCGTGCAATTGACGAACCCATTGTTTACCATATTTGAATTGGACATCAGCGTAAGAGATCTAATTTTGATAGCTGGAGGACTGTTTTTACTGACAAAAAGTACCACAGAAATTCACCATAAAGTAAATGGCGATGAAGCAGAATTAGGAGTTAAGGAAGGGAAGAGAATGACGGTGAAGGCAGCCATTGTTCAGATTGTTATTTTGGATATGGTTTTTTCTTTTGATTCTATTTTAACGGCCGTGGGCTTGTCTGATCACTTACCAGTAATGATAGCAGCGGTTATCCTTTCGCTAGGAGTGATGCTGGCTTTTGCGAGTAAAATAGCGAAGTTTATTAATGAGCAACCAACCATTCAGATGTTGGCATTGTCCTTCTTAATCATGATTGGGACTTTGTTGATTTTAGATGGGTTTCACGTTCATGTGCCCAAAGGATACATCTATTTCTCTTTGGTATTTAGTTTGTTGGTGGAATTTTTAAACCAGCGATTGAGAAATAAAAAAGGGTAAAAAGCATTTGAAAACATCGGTTATAGCGGTTGTTGCTTTCATCTCTTCAAGATTTATGAAAAATGACCAGAGAGACTTATCCAAAACCCATTGTGTTTGTCCGATGACTGTTTGTATTCAATAGTGGCATCCAGTTGATCTGCCAATAAATGAATGAGAGTAACCCCAATAGAATCTTCCTTTTCTAACATCATATCGATGTCATGAACACCAACTCCATTATCCGAGTATATAAAACATTCATGATCTTTTTCGTGTTTGAACTGAATCATAACTTTCAAAATGTCAGCGTATTTGGAGTGTTTTAATGAATTGGTGAGTAGTTCGTTAAAAATCAATCCTAGCGGTATAGCTGTTTCAATTGAAATCGGGAGAGCGTCAGCTTTTATTTCAACTGAGACTTTATTAATGTGGCTTGCAATAATGTCATCAGAAAGAGCTTCCAGGTATGCCTTGAATTCAAGTTTTTCAAAGTTGTTGGATTGATAGAGCTTTTTGTGAACCAGTGAAATGGAGTGAATTCGGTTTCTGGCATCTTGAAATACTTCGGCTGTCTTCACGTCTAAATTTTTTGCGTTTAGTTGTAAACTAAATAGACTACTTATTATCTGCAGGTTATTTTTTACTCGATGGTGAAGCTCTTTTAAAAGCAATTCATTTTTATTGTAAGATTCTGAAATAATGAGGTGTGAATTCTCCAATGCTGAATTGTTTTTTTTCAATTGGATATTTTTCAATTCCATTTTTTTGCGATTCTTATTTCGAAGTGTAATGAGAAAGATTAGTAGCACAACGATCACGACTAAAAAGAAGGTGGTAAATAATAGCTCCCTATTTTTGGATTCCAATTGTTCGTTTGTTTTTCGTGCCCTTTCAGCATCAGCTAAAATTTCTAAAAAACGAGAAACTTGAACCTCGTCTTTACTTGCTTTCATACTCACCTCATTCTTTAAGCTGTCGTTATAGAGGTAGTATTTATCCAGTGTATTTTTTATCAAACTATTGTTTGATCTAGAACTGTAAATTCTCAATAAACCTTCAAGTCCTTCAACAACTTCTTTGAAATTGCTTTGTTTTTCGGCAAATAAAATTGAATTATTAAAGTAGTGTAGCGCTGAATCTGCGTTGCCAATTGCTTCATACGCTTTGGCCAAACTCTGATTAATTTTCACAAAACCATTCTCTATATGGTACATTTTGAGCAATTCTATCTCTTTATAAAAATAATAGATGGAAGAATCGTATTGCATTTCATCATGAAGAATAGCTCCATAATTTCCAAAAGAATAGGCATAGAGCGTTAAGTTTAAATCTTTGAAATTCGAAATTTGATTGGCTCGATATAGTTTTTTTGCTTCTTCATAATTCTTTAGCAAATAATAAACATAACCCAAGTTATTTCTGCCGCTGTATATTTTTTCTTGATCACCCAATTTCTCATAGCGTTCAAGATTTTCGGCATAGAGGCGACTCGCTTTTTCTAAACTGTCTTGTCGAATCATAAACATGGCATAATAGCCAATGAGGTGACCTTTAATAAATTCGCTATCAATGTAGGATAACAGCTTTGGAAATGCCTCATTGATGTAATTGTTCGCAACGATGGGAGCTCCGATCCAGTTTAAACTAGAAGCGAGCAAATACTTCAGGTATAATTTTTCGCCTTCATTTCGGTAGCATTCAAAATCCAACAGTGTTTTTAAGTACTTTATGGCAACAAGTTGACTGTCATTGTGCTGAATTCTTCGGGTGATAAAAAATGCTTTCTCAAGTTCAGTCGCGTTAGGGGGGATGGTAATATTCCCTACCTTGTTTATGCTCAATTCGGTCTGTTCAAGAATTTCAGTGATACTTAAGTTTTTAATATTTTTTGACTCAAGGATCTTATTAATGTTCAGCTTGACAGCATCATTGATGTGGCTACCACCTTGGGAAAAACCACAAAGGGAATATAGCAAAGTAAAAAGAAGAATGAACTTTTTCAATTGATCTTATTAAAGATTGTAAAGCGACCAAAGATAGAAAATTAACTTATATAGAAAAGCAGTTAATTGTTAGATCGAATATTGAAAATCGGAATTTATTATGAATAGCTCCGGAGGACTGTTGGAGTCCTCCGGAGCTGTTGTTTTATAGAGACTTACCATATTTGTATCGTTGTTGAATTGAATGAAACAACTTATTAAGCTTTTGTCAAATTGACAATAGAAAAGCCATAGAAAGGGAATAAGTAAAGTCAAAGAAACAACTAATTCTAATGAATAGCTATTCAACTCAGAAAAGGGAAGTAAAATAATTCTTTGGAGAATAGACTATTCATCAGCTTCCCAGCTTGTGCGGCCGCACATTTTTTAATCAATTTTTTTACCTGATCTGGCTTTCTAGCCCTATAGGAGAGTAATGCTCTCTTGGAAATAGAAGCAGGTCCCAATACTAAATATTATGAAAAATGTTAGAATAAAAGTGATTATGCTTGTTGGAGTTATGTTTGCATTAACAAGCTGTGAGAAAGAGACAGTAGAACATCCAACTCAAATTGATGCAACTAGTAAAGAGTTCGTTAGTAGTATTAATAAAGACGGAGGTGGGGGAGATGATGATGAATTTATTATCATTTATGGATTGACGGAAGATGACAACAATGATCCGATTACAGATGTAAGAGTAATTGTATTCGACTCAGAATTTTCCAATCCTTTGGACACAGTGTATAGCGATAGTTATGGAGAATTTACTTTTAGTCTCAATGCTGGAAATTATTATTTCAAAGCCAGTGCTATGGGGTATCAAAACCTGGAGACCTCAGCTATTAATTACACCACAAGTGATTCAATACAGTTAGAGCTTTCTGAGATTTAAATGGAGTCTAGCAATAAGGAGGAGGTTATTTTACCTCCTCCTTATTTTAAATTGGAACCTTAATGGAGTATTCGGTTCCATTAACTGAATTCACTTTAATTTTACCATCCATTTGCTTTATGAGTTGATTGATTAAGTCCAAACCAATAGATTCTTTATTGTGAAGAATCATGCCAGAACCATTATCAGCAATTACCAGCTTCAATACATTATTCGCAGCGGACATTTCAATCTTAAGAACTGGTTTCTCACTACTAGTCCCGTATTTAAAAGCATTTGTAATAATTTCGTTTGCTATTAATCCCAATGGTAGCGCCTTGTCGGTATCTAAATAAATCGATTCAAGTTCTATCTTTAGTTCTATTTGTTGCTTTCCGAACACAATGACTAAGTTTTGAATCATGCGATTCAAATACTCATTAAATAGGATGGTGGTGTCCTCAGTAATTTTTTTTGAATAGAAACTTTCATGGAGCAACGTAATTACAGCAACTCTATTTTTGCTCTCTTGTATAATTTCTCTCGCTACTTCATCGCCTAATTTTCGCTGCTGAAAGCTCAACAGTCCAGCAAGTATTTGTAGGTGGTTTTTTATACGGTGATGCTGTTCAATAGTTAACTGTTTTTCTTTTGCACTAAGTAACTTCTCTTTGTTGTAAAGCTTGTAGTATTGAACAACTAATAGGAATATGAGTAGTGCGATTACTCCGACTATAACTGCACTTCTCTGCCAGATTGAGGTCTTTTCTTTTTGTTGGCTAATTTTTAATAAATTAATTTCAGCTTCTTTTGATAGTAAGAGGTTCGCTTTCTGCTTTTTATCAACTTCGTATTTGATCTCCAATTCATTAATTGTTTTTTGTTTTTCATGATCTAAAAGAGAGTCTCTTAAGGATGCAAAGTGTTTATAATAAAATAAGGCTTTTTTTAAGTCTCCTTGTTGTTCGTATAACTCTTGTTGAAATTTATAGTTGGTCTTTCGAAGTTCATCTATTTTCAAAAAGGAAGCAAGTTTTAAGGCTTTGTCTAGGTATATAACTCCTTTATCCCATTGTTTATTTATGGCATAAATACTCCCAAGGTAATTGTAGCAATAAGCTACTCCTTTTTTGTCACTTAGGCGATCTCTAATTGCTAGGGATTTGTTAAAGTAATAAATGGATGAATCGAGGTTAGATCTAAGAAATTCTAATTCACCCAAATTGTAATATGTGTTAGCTATAGACTTTTTATCTTTGAATTGTAGCTTAATTTTTAGTGCCTGCTTGAAATCAGTTGCTGCTTCGTTAAAGTATTCCATTTCTAAAAAAGTACTACCTCTATTATTAAGCGTTTTACTTATTTGAATGGAATCGTTCAATTCTTTAGCTAATTCGAAAGCTCTATTGTGGTATTTAAGCGCTAACTCAAGATTATTTGATTCTTTGTAGATATTACCTAAAACATTGGATGCTTGAGATGACTTTTGTATCATATTTTTTTGTTCGAATATTTTTAATGAACGTATCCCTAAGGAAGTTGCTTTGTCATATTGACCAAGAATTTTAAAAATACTTGCATTGTTAATTAAGCATATTGCCAATAATGAATCATCACCATAATTTTCATAAACTTTCTGTGCCATTTCAAAGTTTTCAATTGCTCTTGCATTAAATTCTTCTTGTATGTCTATAAATCCAAGATTGTTGTAGCACATTCCCAATAGGTTCGTACTATCTGGATATTGAATAATTAGTAGTTTAAAGTTTGTACGAGCTTTGTCATAATCTTTAGCTTTTAAAGCTTTAAATGCTGTTTCTTTTAGCTCTAGAGCACTTTGAGCATAGATTCTAAATTGAGTTAGAAAAAATGTGAATAAGAGAATAAGTAGAGTTGCAGGTATTTTTTTCATTTCATACTTTATTAAAAAGCCCTAAATTGGTGGTCTAATTTACATTATTGATGTTGAGTATACAATTGTTAATTGTTGAAGATAATTTTTTAGTAGCAGAAGAAATTCAAAGTTGTGTTGAATTGTTAGGCTTTAGTGTTTCTGCAATTGTTGATAATGGGAGTGATGCTGTGGCTGAGGTTAGGAAAAATAAGCCTGATCTAGCTATAATGGATATCCACTTAAAAGGAAAAATAGATGGGATAGAAACGGCTGGTATTTTAGCAAATGAGTTTGAAGTTCCGATTATTTTTTTGACAGATCAATCTGATGAAGAGACCTACCAAAAAGCAAAATCAACTTTTCCACATGCATTTTTGTCAAAACCAGTTGATGTTGTCAGTCTAAAAAGGAGTATTGAGTTGGCTGTTTCTATGATTAAGAAAAGTGAAAAACTTCAAGAAATTGAAAGTAATGGTCGAATATTGAATAACTCCTATTTATTAAAGATTGGTTCAGACCTTAATGTAATTAAATTAGAAACTATCAAGTGTTTAATAGCGAATGGTTCTTATTGCGAAATAAAAACAGATTCAACAAAATTTCTAATCTCAAAACCGATGAAAGCTGTTTTGGAGAGTCTGTATGATTCAGAATATTCAAGGAAAAACATAATAAAAATTAGCAGGTCTTGCGCTATTAATATCAATAAAATTGAGCATATTTCTGGAAGTAAAGTAACCGTTTTAGGAGAGGAGTTCTCTATCGGTGGAAAAGAATACAGGGATAAATTACTGCAATTATTTCAAACGCTTTAATGGAAAATAATAGCGATTCAGAAAGAAAACCAGACCTTTCAGAAAGACTTTTTTTTTAATTAAATAGACATTCATTGTTTCGTTGATTATATATGAAATCAATGGAATATTCTATACTACATATTTCTTTCTTACTAGATATCTTATTAATAAAGGAAAGCCTCCCTCGTAACCGAGAAGGACTTGTCAAACTATTACAAGTTATTGAAGATGGTGTTGAAAATGAAAGTGACAGGTCTGACGGACAATACCTATACAAGCTAAACATAAGAATACAGGAGGCTATAGGCTTAAAAAAGGAAACAATTAAAATTAAAGAGAGTTGTCTAAATTGTTGTGTTAGCTACCTCAGGTATGAGTCATTTAAGGATTTAATAATTAGAATAGATCAAATTAAAGATCTAGTTGACAAAACTTTAAAAAATACAAAAAAAGTACTCTTACTTCTTCCTGATTCTGACAATGGAAGAATTAAGGAAAATATTGAAAAATCTCAAAGTAAAGATCAGAATTTTAAGTTTTTAGAGAAGAAGTATAATCCTAACAATTGGCAAAATTTATTAAAAGAGAACTCTTCTAACCGAGCCGTTCTATGGTTTGTAAGTGAAGTAATATTTAAAACCGAGATAGATTCATTAAGTCAATTTTTCAATGATACTAATGACTATATAGCAAGAGTTTTACCCTATTTTTTAATTGACAAAGAGAATGATTTAGTTATTGTTAAAGAGAAACTGAATTCAGAGAACCTGATTGGATCAGAAGATGATCTAATTATTCTCATCCAATTGTTGATTCATTTACAAACACAAAGTTCTTCTAAAACTAAAACCCTAGAGAAAGCCAATTCCAATATCTCAATAAAAGATACAAATACTGTAATTCTTGGAAATATGAAAATTAAGGGCAAGTACATTGCTGAGCGAGATATAATTTTCAATAAAGTAAAAAATAGCAAGAAATAATGGATAAGTCAGAAAATACCATTCTAGAATCTAACGTAGTTGCAGAAAATATAGCCATAGAGTCTAAATATGTTGCTTTACGTGATGTCAACTTTAACTATGGAAATAAAGGCCTATTCTTTCCCATTAACTATTCTTCTTATTCAGAAGAGATTTATCCTGTTCCAGTTTTTATCAAATTACTTATTGAAAAATTACATGCTAATCGTATACTGATCGTAAATCAGCCTTCCTCTTTCGATATAGCTTCTATGCTTAGATATGTTGGAGTAAAGCTTAGATTAGAAGAAAAGTTAGATTTATTAGAACTTGATGGCAGTAAAGAATACTTGAGTCTTATAAAGGAGTTTCCAAAACATGGGACTGATAAAATTTTTATTTTAGACCATATTCATCCGCAGGCATTAGACTTTGATTTATCTCGATTAATGCAACTGGCAACGCAACATAACTTTTACTACTTGATTTCAACAGAAGTTTCTCAATCAGTTTGGCAAATCAAGAGAAACACATTCAGTAACTGTTGGTTTGATATACCGACCAGTAATAATTACAATCAAGAAGAATTATCAAAAGACATACTTCAAAAAATTACTGTTGAAAAATCAAAAATTTCATTTCTAAATGAAGAGGAGATTACGCTTAAGACTAGGATTTCTAACAAACTAACCATTCAAGATATTGTATCTAGCTTTCAAACTCCCGAACAGATAAATCTGTTTGTTTATCAATTAATTGGAGTAAAAGAAAAGCTTGATGAAAAGAAGTTGCATAACATTCTACTAGAGGCTACTGATGAAAGTGATCCTGCAGTTGTAAAATGGTTCCACTCACTACCGCAAGCTCAAAAATTAGTTGTAATAGGGGCTTGTATTTTAGAAGGCGTTTATGATGATCAATTTTTTCAGTTAATGAGTTAAATTGTTGAAAATCATTGGAAATATAGAGATCGAGAGTTACTTTCGTTGGATTATTGCGATCTAGATTTTTTACACAATTATTTTGAATTTGATAAGGTTAATGAGGGAAAATACATTCTAAAAAGTAAATACCCAGAACAACGAGCAGCAATAATTGAGGCTGCTTGGGACAGTTACCGTCGTCATATTTTATACGCCCTACCAATTCTGGTAGATGCTGCACGAAATACTATTGTAAGCTCCGAAATAAACTGGGAAAAGTTCGGAAATCAGCAAAGACGAACGGCAATACGCCAGGCAATTGGTGGAGCCATTAGCGACATTGGTATTCATTCATTAGAAACAGTAGAACATACCTTATTAGAGTTCGCTGCAGTAAGTGAAATAACACTCCAGAGGATTACTGCAAAAGCGATGGCTCGCTGGAGAGAGTATGGTCATCATGAACTTTTATTTAACACAATAAACCGTTGGGTTATAAGTGAGGACATTCAGCAGACAGTAACGGAGTTCTTGAAAAATGAAAAGATTTCTTCTATTAATAAGTCTTCTGCTGAAAAAGCTTTGACTTACATAAAGTCAACATCAGTATTGACTTTAGGATATGCAGCTGCTTACGATCCACCAGATGAATTAGATCAACGGTTGATTGATTTACTACAATTACTTCTAGTAGATTATGAACCAAGAGTTAGAGAAAGGTTAAAAGAGGTCTTACCAAGATTAATTAAACAGCACGTTCATAAAATGTTACCTCTTATAACAGAGCACTTAGTTAAAGAGGATGACTTACAGGAATTGGTTAGTAATAGCTTAGCAGGTGTTTATCTTGAGTTTCCTGAAACGATACAAAAAATTTTAATTGGTTGGATTCAAGAATGTTTGGAGGTGAACTCTGAAGAGAATAGAAGACTAAAGTTAACGCATAGAGATAAGGTTTTAATTACTGTTTTAAAAACATACCAGAAGTTAGATCTTATAAAAAGTCAACACGTAATTTCTATCCAATCGTTGTATCAAACATTGAAATCACTAATCAAGTTAGAAAAAAGAGAGGCAGTTTTAAAAGTGGTCTGGGAAACTCTAATTTTTGTGCTACAGCTAGATTATGAAGAAGCAGAAAGACAACTTCCAGAAATATGTCCTAACGTTTTTTCTGAAGAAGCAGACTATTTGGTTTTTGCGTTTTGTAAAGTTTACTTTCAAGAAAGAATTAAACTAAATGAATTAACAGTTTATCGCTTAAAACTAGCGCTTGAAGAAGAGAAGCTACCAGTTTGGTTAAACCCAAATGAAAGACCTGTTACAAAAGTTGAAAAAGGAGTTCAGCAATTATTAGAAAGTAAGGTATTGTCTAATAGATTGCTGGGTACAAAGATTTTATGGCAATTTGGGAAAGAGGTTGATAAAGAGGAGCTTGATAATTTATTTAGAATTGAACCCATTAGACCGATTGAACGCCCTCAAAACTCTCAAAGGGAAAGAGAAACTCCAACAACTGCTTCAATTCACTTTAACAGAGCAATACCAATTCAAATTTCTATGTGGATTAGAATTTGGATTTATATTCTGTGTATTAAAGATGATAATTCTTTAAAAAGCAGAGAAACATTAAAAGCATTTTATTTAACTATTAAGAGTAAAGGTTTAAAATCTGCTTACACTAGCTTTTTACTCAAAAGGTGGAGTGGTGGACTTCCAGAATTAAAGAAAATGAGTTCTAGAATACAGTTTTTAATTAAAAGAGCATTTTAATTATGGATTGGATAAAGAAGTTAAAAGTAAGTGGCAAGTATGTTGCCATGGGAAATGTAATCATCAATAAAACAATTGGGAATATAAATAGCGCTAAAGTTATAGTTTTTGGCTTTCTATTGTTGTTGATCGTTATTTTCTTCAACTATATTATGCCATGCCCAACCAACTCTCAATATATATTTCTGCGCATTGGCTTCTCTTTTGGAATTACATCCGTTCTAATACCAATAATTGGTAGACTGAAATTTGGAAGCCATAGTTTCAGGGGTCTCTTTACTTTGCTGCTTATTTTGTTTACTTATTTGGTAAATCCTGCAGTTATTATTAAAAATGATAATTGTAATCTATATACACGTATCAATGGACAAATATACCTTGGAGAGAAACCCTTTCAAGACGCTATAATAAGCTTACCCCATCTAAACTATAGAACCTTAAGTAATACTTCTGGAGAGTTCTTGATTCAATGGAAAAACGGAGATAAAAGGATTGACAGCATATTAGTAAATGTGCAATCTGCAGGAATAGATACCTCATTCTACTGGAATCAAGAAGACACTCCTTTACAAATTGCAATAGCGGATACTTTGATTCCAATTTCTAAAAAAGTAATTCATCAACTCTTAGTGAGTCGAATTAAAGAATTTGAAGAGCTGATGAAAGGAAACTATTTAGAATGGGGAATAGGAATAGCCACCGACATTGAGGAACTATTCTCTCTTTACTCTTCATTTGAGACGTTCAAATCAAATTATAGAAATGAGTTCTTGTTTAAGGGACTAGACTGTGAAATTGCTTTCAGAAAAAACTTGCTTTCTGCCGGAATTCAAGTTGTTAATCAACTTAAACCATTCGAAAAACATTCTTTCGATAGCTGTAAAACTTACATTTTAAAATCAACAAAATTCCCGAATTATAGACTTCATTATTTATTAACGAATGAAAATCAACTACAGTTTGAAATCAGTAAGCTACAATTTATTTCTGAAGATCAATACAGGGCAAAAATTGTATTTAAAGAAAATATTAGAAGTGTTAGAGTGCTTTTAACCTGTTCAGAAAAGACAAATGGTTACAAAATTAGACAAATGGAAGTCTATGGCTTTCTTCCTCAAGAAGAGTTTGATTTAGAGTTTAGAAATGGAGAATGGACACTAATAAAAACTAAAAGTGTGTAATATGAATTTTAAAAAAATAATCTATTATTTCATTATAGTGTCTCATGTAATGCAGTTAGGTTGTTCTGTTAAGCTAAGTCCTATAGTTCAAAGAAGTGTTGAGCAGGAGAATCCTCATCTTACATATGAGAAAGATCTAATTTGGGAATATGTTATTTACAAAGGCTTCGTTGTAAATTATAATAAAGAATGGAAAGTTCCCAATTACACCATACATCGGATTTCGCCGGATCAAATAAAAGATAGTAATGGAGTAAAAGCAGTTCGAATGAACGACTTTGAAATTGATGAAAGATTGGTTGGAAATTCTGCAACAGATAATGACTATTACAAAAGTGGTTATGATAGAGGACATCATGTTCCGGCAGGAGACTTCGTTTATAGCCAATATTTGAAAGACGAAACATTCAACTATTCAAATGTTTCTCCGCAGTTGAAAGAACTGAATCGCTATGGATGGAAATATTTGGAAATGGCAATTCGAAAAAAAGTAGAAAAATGCAGTTGCTCCGCCTATGTGGTTACAGGGTTAATATTCGAAGAAACAATTAATACTGTAGGAGAGAATAAGGTAGGAGTTCCAAATGCCCTTTACAAGATTATTTTTTATCCTGAATTAGGTAAAATGTACGCAGTTAAAATGGGGAACAATTCACTAAAGTTTAGTGGTGCATTTAAAGATTATCAGTTGACTGTTGATGAAATTGAGCAGTTGACTGGCTATGATTTTTTTGAACGATTGGCAGATGAATATGAACTCAAATTAGAAAGTAAAATATACAAATTACGAAGATGAAAAGATTCAAGAAATATCAATGGTTAGTGTTGTTATTCACCTTAATGGCCTGTAGTGGAGGGAACTCCCAGCTAGCTGTTTTAGAGAATTGCGAAAATGCTGAAACAAAAGAGATTGTTGCAGAGAAATGTTGTAAAATCTGCAAAAAGGGAAAGGCTTGTGGCGATAGCTGCATTAACAAACAATTAACGTGTCATAAAAAGCCGGGTTATGCTTGTGATGGGAAATCTAATTTATAAATAATAATTATGAAAACTTTTACAAAACACTTTTCAATAGTTGATGAGGTAGAATTCTTTAATATTCCTTTAGAAAAAGATTTAGAGGTATTTATTTGTCCTTTTCTCATTCAGAATACTAAATTAGAAAGTACTATCTCGAAAGAAGTATATAATAGGCTGGTATCATTTCTTTCTAAGTTGAATAGAGATTTTATAAAACCAAACAAAAGAAATTTAGGAATAACTTTTCTTTCACATCTTCATGAACCTAATGAAATCCACTTTGGCTACTCACAAACTAACAAAGGGAAAGCAGTGGCAAAAGAAAAAGCAGCAACAATATTTGATTCTCTGAGAAATAATCGATTTGCTAAACACGAAGCAGAAATTACTAATGAGGCTCACAACGTTTTATTACTTGTTGCAGGCATTGGTCAAGACATTATGTCTGACACTATTCTCAATGTTTGTCGAGATATCTTTTCAGAATTTACTGCAAATCAGGTTAAGAAATATAAATTGAAGGGTGCGAAAGTATTTGAATGTGAGTATTATGACTGTAGTGCTGGCAAGTGGAGCATAAAAAAATATAGGCTACCAACCTATGATTCCCAAAAAGTAATCCTAGTTCCTAGAAAAATTGTAAGTGGTAATAGAGCCTATACTACGATGTATAACCGTTTTGTAGCTAGTAATTACATAGCAAAAGATATAATAAATAAAAAGTCTAAATCAAAAAAGGAGAAAGGTTTATTTGATGAAAAAACTAAGAAGTTAATAAAACAAAGAATATATAAAGCTTATAAAAAACCTAAAAAGGATTTGATTCAATTCGTTGAGCAATATAAAGGCTCTTTGGATGAATTTACTCGATATGCAAAAGAAAATTATCCCGAAATAGATATGAATAATTTGGACTATTAATGCAATAATCATGGAAATAGAAATCAAAGCTCAATTAGAGACAATTATTAAGCGAATAGAGCAGACCAAACAGCACATTTCAACAGAAGAAGCAACAAAGACTGCCTTTATTTTGCCTTTTATTCAAGCATTAGGATATGATGTTTTTAACCCTGCTGAGGTAATTCCTGAATTTACCGCGGATATAGGTTTAAAGAAAGGGGAAAAGGTAGACTTTGCAATCATGAGCGAAAACAAACCAATCATTATTTTAGAGTGTAAATCTTGGCAAGAAAACCTGAATAACCACAACTCTCAATTACATCGCTATTTCCATGTAACTCAAGCAAGGTTTGGAGTATTGACAAATGGAGTAATTTATCGGTTCTTTAGTGATTTGGAGAAACGAAACATCATGGATGAAAAGCCGTTTCTTGAAATTAATTTGGAAGATCTTCGTGAGAGTAATATCCAAGAGTTGAAGAAATTCAATAAGTCAAATTTTGATGTTGAACGTATTATTAGTTCCGCAAGTGACTTGAAATATATCAAAGCGATTAAGGACAATTTCATTCAACAAATTCAAGAACCTGATCAGGAATTTATCCGTTTTTTTTCAAATAGGGTATACAATGGTCGGTTTACAGAAAAAGTTATGGAACAATTTACAGCCATTACGAAAAAAGCAGTCAATCAAGTTGTGTCAGAGATGGTAAATGACCGATTAAAATCGGCTTTAGTTAAAGAAACAAAGGAGCAGCAAGAGGACACTTTTGAAGTAGAAGAAATTTCTAAAATAGAAACTACTGAAGAGGAAATAGAAGGTTTTCATATAGTTAAATCATTACTTCGAAAAGTAGTTGACCCCAGTAGGATTCATCACAGAGATACGCAGTCATACTTTGGGATATTATTAGATAATAATAATCGAAAACCAATATGCCGGCTTTGGTTTAACAGTGGTCAAAAATATATCGGACTAATTAACGAGTATAAACAAGAAGAGCGCCATCCTATTTCTGAATTAAATGAGATTTATGATTTTTCTGATATGATTTGTGGAAGAGTAAAAGGTTATGAAAACTAATATTTAAAATTTATTGATATGGGATTATTTAATAGCATTCTAGGCAATTCAAGTGAAGTTTCTATAGAGAAATTGAATCAAGAGTATGGGAAACTATTGTTGCAAGATGAAAAAATAGAGCTTGGGTTTAAGCTTTTTAGAGATGTATTTATGTTTACTAATAGACGTCTAGTCTTAATTGATGTTCAGGGTTTAACAGGAAGTAAAGTAGAATATAAGTCAATGCCATATAAGAATATTACTAGATATTCATTAGAAACAGCAGGGACTTTTGATTTAGATGCAGAGCTTAAAATATGGATTTCGAGTGAACATGCTCCATCAATAAGTAAAAAATTTAATAAAAACATCAATGTCTATGATGTACAGAAATTTCTAACCGAGAAAGTGACGTAACAAAATTAAAAGTCAACAACAACTCAATTTAAATAACATAATTATGAAAGCTAAATTATTAATACTGTTCTCATTTTTTTTGATCACATTGTCTGGATGTAAAAAAGATGAATGTGAAACCGCTAACTGCCAAAACGGTGGAATTTGTAATGATGGACGTTGTGACTGTCTTCAGGGATTTTATGGCTCAGATTGCGGTCAACAAATCACTCCCCAACAAATAAAAATTTCAAAAATTGAAGTACTTAAATTTCCTGCAACAGATAACGGCGGAGGTTGGGATCTTACAAGTGGACCGGAGATTTATCCTAAGATTTTAAAAGATGGAACCACGATTTGGACAAGTTCAATCTATTACGAAAATGCAGATCCTTCAGATACCTATCAATTTTCTATAACGCCTGCCTTTCAAATAACAGAACCAAAAGATAGCTATTCTATAGCGTTGTATGATTATGATGGCACAACAGCAAATGATTATATGGGTGGAGTCACTTTTACTCCATATTCTAGCAATAACAAGTTTCCTTCAACTATTCGATTGGATGCCGGAGGTGAAGTAGCTTTCAAGATTTATGTAAGCTATGTATTCTAATATAATAAACAAGAAAGCTGATGGGTATTTCAACAGCTATACTGATTGTCATAGAACTTAAAAAAATAAGAAAATGAAGAAAATTAATTTGACTATTATAGTTGTCTGTTTGACCTTAATTAGTTGCACATCATCGATAGATAAAAAATTTAATGAAGAAACAGCAAAAGAAGATATACTTAAGTTAAAAGAGGACTTAGATTCTAATGAACTGCAACTTTTAGCAATGTCAATGCTTCGTTTAAAATTTCAAAACGCTGATTTAAATGAAATGACATATTCAGAAATACTTGAAGATGGCAAAAAGTGGAAAGCAAAACAGTTAGCGATTGAAGAAGAGCAAAATCAACTAGCTTTAAAAGCTAAGGTTGAAGAAGAAAAGAGAATGGAGCTTTTAAGTCAGGCTGTTACTGTCTCTTGTTATAGTAAAGGATATGATGAGTATGATTATCAAAAGTACTTAACATACAAATTTATAATTAAGAATAAGTCTCAGAAAGAGATTCGAGCTTTGAAAGGGCAAGTCACTTTTTCGAATTTATTTGATGATGAAATTAGCTCTTTAAACTTTGTGTATGATCAACCAATATCAGCTCAAGATGAAGTAGTGTGGGAAGGAACGACTAAGTATAATAGTTTTAAATCCGGCGATAAAACTTTAAAGAATAAAGAATTGAAGGATTTGAAAGTCGTTTGGAAACCAAGTAAAATTATTTTTTCTGATGGAACAACTTTAGAATAGTATGAAAGTATTTATAATAAGTTTTTCTCTTTTAATTGCAGTTAATGTCTTCTGCCAAACCCCAATTAACCTTACGGATCAAACCATGAAGTTAGGAGGGGTGGGGCAAGAGTATTTCTATTTTGGATTTCACGAGGGAGATCTAGTTCAACTCAACTTTGAAGAACTCAGAAAGAAAGGGATCAAAGAAATAGAAATTAAAGAATTTTCATCTGGTCGTTCTATTTATTCGGATTATGAAGTAAAGAAAATTACTGGGAAGCAATTAGCCATTCCAACTACTGGGATTTATCAGTTTCGGTTTTACAATGCTTCATTGGGAAAGCGAATTGGAAAAATTGCAATTTCTAGAATCCCTTCGGAAAGTCAAGAAAGCTTTAATTCCACTGTATATTGGCGAACTGAATTTGATACTTCTTATATTCAAAATAAGGAGCAATATGTTATTAAAGAAGAATATATTCCGAAGTCAATTATTGATAATTCTCAAATTTTTATCAATAGTGGTAGTAATGCCACTTTTAAGGATGGCAAATCAAGAGTCACGTATCAAATTACTCTTCCACAAAATACAGTTGAATGGTATTATGAAGTAGTAGTTTATCGAAATAAAGATGCTTTAGATAAGACAGCTTCAGTATTTAGTCTTCTTTCGCAGTTAACTAAAGCATTTGATAATACTGGTGTTTTAAGTTATACAGCTTCTGCTCTGACGAAAGCTCCTGGTGATAACTATTGTGATATTTACCTGTTTCAAGACTATCAGAATGCTATGCTTTTCGAGCAAAAATTAGACGATCAATTCAAACATTTTTCGATTGCAAATAGGAAAAATGTAAAATCTGATATAGTTAAACTTGGAGAAGGCTATACTAATGGAACCTATTTTATAGGGATAAAAAATCCTGATTCTATGTATGGAATTAATGTGAGGTTAGAAGTTGTAGCGATAACTTATAGCAAGGAAGTAGGTTTAAGAACAGTCCTTGTTCCTAAAGTGACTAAAAATCAGATTCCATATTTGGTCAATCAGTCGGAATAATAGAATATTTAAGATTACTGAATAATTGGTTAAACTCAGTAAACGGAAACTCTCTTCAATTGCCTTGTCAGTATTGAAGGGGGTTTTTCATTTTTTAATTGTACATCAACTCCTCCATCCCCTTTTTTCTTACAAACCCTGCGGAAAATAGCAGTAGTATTTTGTCTTCGCAAAGCAAATAGTAAAATTGTTCTGAGAATTTTACTAATGACCTTTAACCAAATGATATCTTTACTAAACGCGCTAAGCACGATTATTTGAGTATTAGAGAAATACTAAAAGTTCAAAATTATATTCGTTTTAACTATTACAATACAACTACTATTATTTAATTTAAATTCACAAAGACTTGAATACTAAATAAACAATGTGTTTATTGCTTTTTAATCGCTGAGATGAATGCAAAAATCGAGAATGAAAAAGACCCCACAAGCATTATTAAAAAATACATTTGGCTACGATGAATTTCGTCCGTTGCAACAAGAAATCATTGAACGCACTTTAGCAGGGAAAGATAGTTTTGTGCTGATGCCGACAGGTGGAGGAAAGTCGATGTGTTTTCAGATTCCGGCCTTGTGTTTTGATGGAATCACCATTGTGGTTTCGCCGCTTATTTCTTTAATGAAAGATCAAGTTCAGGCGTTGCAATCAAACGGAATAAAAGCAGATTTTTTCAACAGCTCTATTTCTCCACAAGCCGAAAATGACGTGATTGACCGAGCTACGAAAGGTGAAATTCAGTTGCTTTATTTGTCGCCTGAGAAATTGATTTCTGTGAGTGATACGTGGTTGAAAAAGTTGAATATAAAATTAGTAGCCATTGACGAAGCGCATTGCGTCAGCATGTGGGGTCACGATTTTAGACCGGAGTATACACAACTCAAAGCATTTAGAAATTCCTTGCCGGAAGTTCCATTTATGGCTTTGACTGCCACTGCTGATAAGTCGGCTAGAAAAGACATTGAAGAACAATTGGGATTGAAAAACTCCAAACTATTTATCTCTTCTTTTGATCGTAAAAACCTAAGTATTGAGGTAAGAGGGCAAGTTCCTAAGAAACAGAAATTGCAAGAAATTGAGCGATTTGTAGAACAGAAGAAGAACGAAAGTGGAATCATTTATTGCTTGAGTCGGAAGAATACAGCCGAAGTCGCCTATTATTTAAAAGCCAATGGACATTCAGTCGCGTTTTATCATGCAGGGATGGATGCTGAGGATCGGGAACGAGTACAAACAGATTTTATAAATGACGACACCAAAATAATTGTAGCTACGATTGCTTTTGGGATGGGAATTGACAAATCGAATGTGCGCTGGGTGATTCATTATAACTTACCAAAAAACTTAGAGGGATATTACCAAGAAATTGGGAGAGCCGGTCGTGATGGGTTGCCCTCTGAAACAAGATTGTATTACAACATGAGGGATTTTGTTTTATACAGTCAGTTTGCGGATGGTGGGGCTAATTCAACCATGCAAAAGGATAAATTGAGCCGCATGTTGCAATTTGCTGAAGCAAAATCATGCCGTAGGAAAATACTGCTTTCTTATTTCGGAGAACACCTGACCACCGATTGCGGAAACTGTGATGTTTGTGACAATCCGCCCAAGGACTTTGACGGCACGTTGTTGGCTCAGAAAGCGCTTTCAGGAATTGCTAGAATGAAAGAGAAGGAAGGGATTACGATGTTGATTAATGTATTGAGAGGCTCCAACAATGCAGAGGTCATTGCTGGAGGTTATTTCAAACTCAAAACGTATGGAGTAGGGAAGGGTGTAAGTTATTATGATTGGAGAGATTACATCATTCAATTGGCCAATCAAGGGTTGATTGAGATCATGTACAGCGAAAGTTCGGCCTTAAAGATTTCGCCAATTGGGTGGAAAGTGCTAAAAGGAGAACAGACCGTCAAATTAACTTTGCCAGTACTAGCTGAAGAGAAAAAAAGTAGTCCCCAAAAGGTCTTGAAAATAACTGACGATGCAGATGTAAACACCGATTTATTTACAGAATTAAAGAAGTTGAGGTATTCGATTTCTCGAAAAGAGAATATGCCAGCGTACATTATTTTTAATGATAAATCATTGAAGGCGATGGCAAGTGAATTCCCAGTTACAGAAAATCAGTTCTTGGCAATTTCTGGAGTGGGGATGAATAAAATGGAAAAATACGGAGAGGAATTTATGGCAGTGATTCGAAAGTTTAAAACTGGGGTGTAATAACTGCCCTTTGCAACGAATAAAGGCTTAATCGTTGTAAATTGTGCGACGAATAATTTTAATTGCAACGAATAAGGTGTATATTCGTTGCAAAATCTGCAACGAATGAAAGCATTTATATACCAACAATACAATTGGCCGAATTTCACATGGAAGAATGATGAAATAGTTAATTTGTTAAGTGAGGCGAGAAATTTACAAGGAAGACTCATTGGTAAAATGGAATCTTTGGGATTCGACCTAAGAAATGAAGCGCTACTTGATACGTTAACACTCGATGTATTAAAGTCTTCAGAAATAGAAGGAGATTTTTTAAATCCCGATCAAGTTCGTTCTTCAATAGCACGAAGATTGGGAATGGAAATAGCCGGTTCAGTTGAGTCTGATCGGGATATTGAAGGTGTGGTTGAAATGATGCTCGATGCGACGCAAAACTGTTTTGAGCCGTTGACAACAAACAGACTTTTTGATTGGCATTCTGCTTTATTTCCAACTGGAAGAAGTGGAATGTTTAAAATAATCGTAGGAGATTGGAGAATAGATTCTACTGGACCAATGCAAGTGGTCTCAGGAGCTATGGGTAAAGAAATAGTTCATTTTCAAGCACCGGATTCTTCATTGATCAAAAAAGAAATGAATTTGTTTCTCGATTGGTTTCTTACTAATGAAAAAACAGATTTAGTATTAAAAGCTGCCATAGCTCATTTATGGTTTGTCACGATCCATCCTTTTGACGATGGGAATAGACGAATAGCAAGAGCTTTGACTGATATGCTATTGGCAAAGTCGGATAAAAGTAATCAACGGTTTTACAGCATGTCAGCTCAAATAAGAATAGAAAGAAAGGGGTATTATGAAATACTAGAAAAGACTCAAAAAGGGAATCTTGATATTACTGAATGGATTCAATGGTTTTTAAACTGTTTGATAAATTCCTTAAAATCGACAGATTCATTATTGGTTAGGATTTTATTTAAAGCAGACTTTTGGTTCAAGCATTCTAAAACTTTAATAAATGAAAGACAAAAAAAGATTTTGAACAAGTTGTTGGATGGATTTGATGGAAAATTAACTTCCTCTAAATGGGCAAAGATAGCGAAATGCTCAAAGGATACAGCAATTAGAGATATTAATGATTTGATAGATAAGAATATTCTACAAAAGGAATTAGCAGGTGGGAGAAGTACAAACTATGAGTTGAAAAATTGAATAAATACGAATAATAATCATTGAAAAGTGAATCTAAAGGTAGGTTTTACTCAAAATTAAGTTCATAAAGGTTTTCAAAATAAAGAGGTTTTAGAAAGATCCGTTTTTATCAATAGAAGCACTTCAACCAAATCAATAATTATCCTTTACTCAATACCCATTAACCATCAGAAAAGCGTTAATTTTATCCTTCAATCCAATCTGGTATGAAAAGAATAGGTGTATTTACTTCTGGAGGAGATTCTCCGGGTATGAATGCTGCAGTTAGAGCGGTGGTTCGTGCCGCCATTTACCATAATATTGAGGTGTTTGGGATTTATCGCGCTTATGATGGAATGATTTCAGGCGATATTCGTCCACTGAAATCTCAAGATGTCAGTGGGATTATTCAACGTGGAGGAACTATTCTAAAATCTGCTAGAAGCAATGCTTTTAGAACAGAAGCAGGACGAAAGAAAGCCTACGAAAATTTAAAGGCAAATGGAATTGAAGGCTTAGTGGCGATTGGTGGAGACGGGACCTTTACAGGAGCTAAGATCTTTGAAGCCGAGTATGGAATTCCGTCCATAGGTGTTCCAGGCACGATAGACAATGACTTATTTGGAACTGACAATACGATTGGTTATGACACGGCTTTGAACACGGTGGTGGAGGCTGTCGATAAAATTAGAGATACAGCCAGCTCTCACGATCGGTTATTCTTTGTGGAAGTGATGGGAAGAGATGCAGGGTTTATAGCACTTCGCAGTGGAATTGGTGTAGGAGCAGAAGCGATTTTGGTTCCTGAGACTCCGACTTACATTGATGCCTTGATTCAAAAGTTAGAGAAGGGGAGAGATCAGCATAAAAGCAGCGCAATTATAATGGTTGCGGAAGGCGATGATGCCGGAAATGCGGCAGATGTGGCCAAAAAAGTAAAAGAGAAGTTTGATTATTACGATACAAAAGTGACGGTGTTGGGTCACATTCAAAGAGGTGGAAGTCCATCTGCTGCCGATCGAGTGTTGGCGAGTCGATTGGGCGTAGCAGCCGTAGAAGCATTGTTGGCTGGAAAAACCAATCAAATGGTCGGAGTGGTAAACAACCAAATTGCCCATACGCCTTATGAAAAGGCCATCAAGCACCACAATAAATTGAATGAAAACTTGCTTCGTTTAGCAGAAATCTTATCCACCTAAATGAGTCGAGTGACCTATTTTGTTGACCTTGTTTTGCCATTGCCGATACCTAATTTGTATACGTATCGTGTGCCCGTGGAATTCAATGAAGAAATTGAGATTGGAAAACGTGTGATTGCTCAATTTGGCAAAGGCACGAAACTATACACCGGAATTATTATAAAAGTTCATGAAACGGCACCATCCTATGAAGCCAAATACATAGAGGCTGTATTGGACGATTATCCGATTGTGAATTCATTTCAATTGAAATTTTGGAAATGGTTAGAGACGTATTACATGGCCAATCCTGGAGATGTGATGAATGCTGCCATGCCTTCTTCATTAAAATTGGCGAGTGAAACAAAAATCTTATTGCACGAACACTTTCGGGAGGTTGTTGATGAGTTGTCCGACAATGAATACCTCATTGTAGAAGCATTAGAGGTTCGAAATGAATTGAATGTAGCAGAGATTGCTGAGATTTTGGGCATCAAAAATATTCACGGTTACATCAAAAAACTGATTGAGAAAAAGGCCATCGTTGTAGAAGAGGAATTGAAGCGACGTTACAAACCGAAAATGGAAAGCTATGTTCGTCTGACTGCAAAAGCCAATGATGAAGCCCAGTTAAAAATCATTTTTGATGAACTGGCGAAAAAAGATAAGCAAATTGAAGTGCTGATGGGATTTATTCAACTGAATCAGCGGTATTCCAAGCAACCAAAAGTAGTGCGTAAAGCAGATTTGCAAAAAGTAGTCAATGCTTCTCCGTCAACGATCAACACTTTAGTAAAGAAGGAAATTTTTGAGATTTACGAGGAAGAAGTCAATCGCATCAAGATGGCTGAAGCGCAGCAAGAATCCTACGATTTGAACGAGGAACAGTTGCGTGCTTTTGGTGAGATTAAATCGGCATTTAGTGAAGGAAAAGTAACCTTATTGCATGGAGTAACATCTTCGGGAAAAACGGAAGTGTATATTCAGTTGATTGAAGAAGCGTTGAAAGCCAATAAGCAAGTCTTGTATTTATTGCCAGAAATTGCGTTGACGGCACAAATTGTTGGTCGATTGCAAAAAGTATTTGGCGATAAAGTAGGAGTGTACCATTCACGATACAATGAAAATGAGCGTGCTGAGGTTTGGAATGAAGTCTTGAAGTTTGATCCTGAGAATGAAAATAGCCGCTTTCAAATAATATTGGGTGCGCGATCAGCGATGTTTTTGCCCTACAGCCATTTGGGATTAGTGATTGTGGATGAGGAACATGAAAACACATTTAAACAATACGATCCTGCTCCACGATATCAAGCCCGTGATGCGAGTATTGTTTTGGCAAATATGCACAAGGCTAATGTGCTGTTGGGTTCTGCAACACCATCAGTAGAGAGCTATCGGAATGCTAAAGATGGAAAGTACCAGCTGGTAGAAATGTTCAAGCGTTTTGGAAACGTTCAAATGCCGGAGATTTTGTGTGCAGATATCAAAGACGCTACTCGAAAGAAAAAGATGAAATCACTGTTTTCTCCATTGTTGTTTGAAGCCATGGAGGAGGCGCTAGAAAATAAGGAACAGATTATTTTGTTCCAAAACAGAAGAGGTTATTCTCCCATAATGATTTGTGAAACCTGCGGACATACTGCTGAATGTAAGAATTGTGACGTTGGGTTAACCTATCATAAATACACCAATCGGTTGAATTGCCATTACTGTGGGTATTCCATTCCGACACCGAAAGTTTGTCCGGCTTGTGGAGACACCGCCATAAAAGTAAAAGGCTTTGGAACCGAAAAGATAGAGGAGGAGATTGGAATTTACTTCCCGGATGTGAAAGTAGCTCGAATGGATTTAGACACCACTAGAGCTAAGAATGCATATCACACGATCATCAATCAATTTGAGAATCAAGAAGTGCAAATTTTAGTCGGTACACAGATGGTCACTAAAGGATTGGATTTTAGTAATGTCAGTTTGGTTGGGATCCTAAATGCAGACAATATGTTGCATTTTCCTGACTTTAGATCCTATGAGAGAAGCTATCAATTGATGTCGCAAGTATCTGGGAGAGCAGGCAGAAAAAGTAAACGAGGAAAAGTAATTATTCAATCGTACAATCCTGACCATCAAATTATTCGAAATGTGATCGACCACGATTATAACACCATGTTTAAGAATGAAGTGATTGATCGTCGAAATTTTAAATATCCGCCCTATTATCGATTGATTCGGATTACTTTAAAACACCGACAAGCCCCGGAGTTGAATATCGCTGCTGACTTTTTTGCACGCGACATGAAAGCCATTTTTGGCAATCGAGTGCTGGGCCCAGAGTATCCGGCCATAGCTAAGATTAGAAACAGCTACCACAAGCAAATTATTTTGAAAGTAGAAAAATCGGCTTCCATTCAAGCCACTAAAGATCATTTGTTGAATATTTACACCAATGCAATTAATCGAAGTGATTTTAAAGGTATTCGTGTGATTTTTGATGTTGACCCGTATTAATGATTAATTGTGAATTGTGAATGGTTAATTATTGAATTGCTCCGCAATTCTAATTTTTTGTCAGGCTAATCTATTCTAGCTTAGAACGAGCGGAGCAACATGGTTATTCATATGATTTTCTTAGAGGTTTTAATTATTGAGGTAAGTAGTTTTAGTAATTCTTCTGCATCACTTTTCAGACTTATAAAATCTTCTTTTTCTATGTAATCTGTGGCATGAAGTAGCTCTATCCAGTAAATTGACTCATTGCATTCTTTTTGGGCAATAGCTAATTTATGAATGAAGTCTTTTCTGCTTTCAGCATGTTCAGCTTCTCTGTATAAAGCCCCCACAGCTGTGCCTGATCTCGTTAGCTGCTTGCTTATTATGAACTCTCGATGCTCAGAGATTACAACTTTGCAGATATTCACAATCCTTATCGAAAAGAGAAAGCTTTTACTTTTTATGACGTTTTCTTTTATCATTTACCTAAGATCCAATATATAATTTAAAGGAGCAAAATGTAATGAACCATTAACCCGATTGCCGGTAGGCAATAGAATTAACAATTAACAATTAACAATTAACCATTCACAATTAAATTTTAAATCTCCGCAGATGCAGTCGGCATGGCACGATCCACTTTTTTGACCAATCCTTGCAACACTTTTCCCGGACCTACTTCTATAAACTCGCTTGCTCCATCAGCAATCATTTGCTGCATGATTTGAGTCCATTTTACGGCTCCAGTCAATTGGTTCACCAAATTGATTTTGATTTCGTTGGGATCTGTTATTCCTTTAGCCACTACGTTTTGATACACTGGGCAAATCGGCGTATTAATTTCAGTGGCTTTGATGGCCGCTTCTAATTCAGCTCTTGCTGGTTCCATTAATGGTGAGTGAAATGCTCCCCCAACAGGAAGAATCAATGCTCTTTTTGCTCCTGCTTCTTTCAAAGCTTCACATGCTTTTTCAACGGCTTCCACCGATCCTGAAATCACCAATTGTCCCGGGCAGTTGTAGTTCGCAGGAACCACAATGCCGTCAATTTCTCCACAAATTCGTTCCACATCAGCATCTTCCATTCCTAATACTGCTGCCATAGTTGAAGGCTCAGCTTCACATGCTTTCTGCATGGCGTTAGCTCTTGCAGCTACTAATTTCAATCCGTCTTCAAATTTCATCGCACCTGCTGCTACTAATGCAGAAAACTCACCCAATGAATGACCTGCAGTCATATCTGGTTGAAATTGATCCCCCAACACTTTTGCCAAGATCACTGAGTGCAAAAAGATGGCTGGTTGTGTTACATTGGTTTGCTTCAATTGCTCATCTGTTCCTTCGAACATGATGTCGGTGATGTTAAAACCTAAGATTTCATTCGCTTGATGAAATAATTTCTTCGCCTCTTCCGATTGCTCGTATAGGTCTTTCCCCATTCCTGAAAATTGTGCCCCTTGTCCAGGGAATACATATGCTTTCATATCCTTCATTTTAAATTCTACTGCAAAATAAAAAAAGATTGGAACAATGCTGCTCCAATCTCTTCATATAATTCGATTTATTTTTTGATTTATTTTCTATCTCCCATGAATCTCAGTAGGAATAAGAACAAGTTGATAAAATCAAGATAAAGGGTCAATGCCCCCATTATCGCCAACTTATTACTTGATTCTTGACCTTCGTATTCAATTCCTGAACCTATTCTTTTTAGCTTTTGTACATCATAAGCCGTTAATCCTGTAAAGATTAAAACACCTGCAATGCTGATGATGAATTCCATCGTTTCACTGCCCATAAACATATTCACCACAGATGCGATGATGATTCCAATTAACGCCATGTAAAGAATTCCGCCAAATTTGGTCAAATCTGTATCGGTAGTGTAACCCAAAACGGCCATAGTCGCAAAGGTTCCTGCAGTGATTCCAAATGTTGCAGCAATGGAAGAACCGGTATAGGCTAAAAATATGAAGCTCATGCTCATTCCCATTAAAACGGAAAATACCACAAAGAGCATCAGCAGAACAAAAGAAGATAATTTGTTAAAAGCCATTGACATTCCAAAAACCATCAACAATGGCGCAAACATGACCACATAACCAAAGATAGACATGCCGCCCGTCTCAGGATTAATTAAGTAACTCAATAAAGCTGGACTTGTACCAAAAGCATAGGCGATTACTCCTGTAATTGCCATTGCGCCGGCCATGTAGGTAAATACGTTGGCCATAAAAGTTTTTGCCAATGAACCAGTCGCAGAACTTGCTTGTGCACTCTGCACATTGCTATCGAAATTTCTAAAATCTTTCATAATCGTGTTTAATTTGCTGCTAAATTAATCAAAGTGCTTCTATAAATTCAAACATCACATGTCCTTAACAAAATTTAATGGATGATTTTAGCAGAAATATGGTTGTTGTTTTAAGAATCGTTGTTTTGAAGCAGCGTTTTTGTTGCTTCCATTGGTATGTCACCCTTTCAGGGTTTTGGTCTATTAATCCTAATTTATTTTCTAGAATCGTATCATCCCTTCGGGATTAGTAACCTATAAAAGAAATCAATGTGATAAACAAAAACCAAAGAATTCAGAATTAAATGAAAAGCAGTTTTTGTTAATTTTTAAGCTAATCAATCCCGAAGGGATGACATGATTATAGAAGGAAATTTTAGAAAACAATACAAACCCCGAAAGGGGTGACATAAACTCATTGTTTGTCTTTAAAATTATTCTAAAATAATGTAGCACTTTTTTTAAATGACAATTCAGTCCAAACAAAAAAAGCCGTCTCAAAAAGAAACGGCTTTCAACTATTTTTTAAATTGATTAATGCAACTTTGAACTAATCAATTGGATAAATTCTTTTCTTGTTGCGTCTTTTTCAAATTCACCTGTAAATGATGAGGTGGTTGTTACTGAATTTTGTTTTTGAATTCCCCTCATTTGCATGCACAAATGCTTGGCTTCGATTACTACTGCTACACCTAAAGGATTTAAAGTATCTTGAATACACGATTTAATTTGATCTGTCAAACGCTCTTGTACTTGTAATCTTCTTGAGAAAGCATCGGCGACTCTTGGTATTTTACTCAATCCAACAATCCATCCATTTGGAATATAGGCAATGTGTGCTTTTCCAAAGAAAGGCAACATGTGGTGCTCGCACATGGAATAAATCTCAATGTCTTTTACAATTACCATGTGGTTGTGATCTTCTTGAAACATAGCAGACTTTAATATCTCTGCTGGGTCAAGGTCATAGCCGTGCGTTAAATAAGACATGGCTTTTGCCACACGTTCAGGAGTTTTTAAAATTCCCTCTCGATTTACATCTTCTCCGAGTTCAGTAATTATTTCAGAATAATGTGATGCAATTCTATTAATTTTCTCTTCGTTGTAATTTTCCACTTTTCTGTAAGCTTCAGTTTGATTTTCAAATGATGTATCCATTCTAAAGTATAAAGGTTAACTATTTTGGTTACTTGCCAAAATATTCTACATAGTTATTTTCTGTTTCTTGTATTTTGACACACTGCAATCTTGCGCCTGATTCGCTGATTGGTTGCTCCAGTTGCTCCCAAAACTTAATCGCAATATTTTCAGCAGAGGTCATTACTCCTTTAAAAAAAGGAACATCTAGGTTCAGGTTTTTGTGATCTACATATTTGATGACTCTTTCCTTCACTATTTTGCCCAACTCCGATAAATCGATTACATAGCCTGTCAATTCATCCACTTCACCTTCCACAGTAACGTGAAGAATATAATTGTGCCCATGCCAGTTAGGGTTTGCGCATTTTCCAAAAACTTCATAGTTCTTTTCCAAGCTCCACTCGTCTTTCGCCAATCTGTGGGCTGCACTAAATCGTTCTCTTCTGGTAATTCGTATCATTTTATTTTTCTATAAAATTGGTTTGCAAATATACAATTCAAGCCGCTAAAGCCGTTGGTTTATTTGCCATGATGTCAACTACTCATCAATCCATTCTGGAATGGACTAAAATTTGTAAAGGGCTCATCGTTTATTATTAAATTTGCACCCTATTATGAAACATTTTATAACAACAATTCTACTTCTGTTTTTGTTTTCTGCTTCTGGGATTTCTCAGGAAGGAACTCCGATTAATCGAAAAGACGCTCAAGGAAATAAAACTGGGCTTTGGAAAGATTATTACAAAACTGGAAAGTTGAGGTATGTGGGGCATTTTAAGAATGATATTCCTGTTGACACCTTTTACTACTATTATCCTGACGGTAAATTACAAACGTTAATGGTTCATTTAAAAAAGGATTACGCCTATGCAAAAATGTATTACTCTACGGGTGATATCATGGCAGAAGGGAGATACCACAAGCAACAGAAAGATAGTGTTTGGAATACATACGGAGCTGAAGGAATATTGGTCACTAAAGGAGGTTATGTAAATGGTGCGAAGACTGGAAATTGGGAAACTTATTTTCCGAACGGAAAGGTGGCAGAGAAAGTTCAATATAGAAACGATATTGAGGTAGATGACTATCGGTCTTATTACGAAAACGGAAACATTAAAGAAGAAACTCAATTTGAAAATGGGTTTAAAGAAGGGTTGACTACTTTTTATGATGAAAACGGCAACAAACAATTAAAAGGGTTTTATAAAAAATCCATGCGCAATGGGAAATGGATTTATTACAATCCAAATGGAACCGTTGATAAAATGGTGGACTATAAAGATGGGAAAGCGTTGAATAATCCATCAAAAGATTTAGAAATTCCTGAAGTAGTAAAGAGCCAAAGAAAAGAAACATTAGAATTAGAAGATCTGAAAGGACGAATAAAGTACGATTAGAAGAAATGAGCAAGAAAGGAAAAGTGTTGGTAGCAATGAGTGGTGGAATTGATAGTTCTGTAACTGCTTTATTATTGCATGAAGAAGGATATGAAGTGATTGGTGTCACCATGAAAACATGGGATTATGCAAGTTCTGGTGGGAGCAGCAAAACTACAGGTTGCTGCAGTTTGGATGATATCAATGATGCTAGAATACTCGCAGTGGAATACGGTTTTCACCACATGATTATAGATATTCGAGAGGAATTCGGTGATTATATCATTGATAATTTTGTTGGAGAATACATGGCAGGAAGAACGCCAAATCCGTGTGTTTTATGTAATACGCACATCAAGTGGGACGCGCTGCTAAGAAGAGCAGATCAGTTGGGTTGTGATTTTATTGCAACCGGGCATTATGCCAATGTGCGTCAAGAAAATGGAAGATATGTCGTTTCAAAAGGGTTGGATGAAACCAAAGACCAGTCTTATGTGCTTTGGGGATTGACTCAAAAAGCTTTGGCTCGAACCATTTTTCCGTTAGGTAAATTCACAAAGAAAGCCATTCGTCAAATGGCATTGGATAGAGGTCATGAAGAATTGGCCAAAAAATCGGAGAGTTACGAGATTTGTTTTGTACCCGACAACGACTACCGTGGATTCATCAAAAGAAAAGTGGATGGATTAGAGGAAAAAGTGAAAGGCGGCGACTTTATTGACATGCAAGGGAATATTTTGGGACAGCACGAAGGCTATCCATTTTACACCATTGGTCAACGAAAAGGATTGGGGATTGCTGTTGGAGATCCACTATATGTTATCCGAATTAATGCATCTGATAACTCAGTGGTATTAGGAAGTAAAGATGATTTGAATCGAAGAACCATGAAGGTTAAAAATCCAAACTTGGGTAAATACGATCGATTGCCTGAAGGAACAGAGATTCTAACTAAAATTAGGTACAAAGATGCCGGCGCAATGGCAGAAGTAAAGTATACTGCAGACAATGAATTAGAGGTTGATTTCTTTGCAGAAGTGCAAGGAATAGCACCTGGACAATCTGCTGTATTCTATGAAGGGAGTGATTTACTAGGCGGAGGTTTTATCAGCGAATAAATGAAAAAAACAGGATTCTATTCTATACTAATATTGGTGCTTTTCTTTTTTGGTTGCAAAAAGGAAGAGAATAATACAGAATTGGATTTTGGTTACAATTATGCTCCACTGAATGTTGGTGATTATTTCATTTACCAGATTGACTCCATTTATTACGATGATTTTGCCAATCGAGTGGATACTTTTCATTTTCAATTGAAGGAATTGGTTGATTCTTCTTACGAATTGTTGGGCGGAGAAACTGGTTATCGAATTGAACGTTTTCAGCGAAACAATTCCAATCAAAATTGGAAGATTAAGAACGTATGGGTAGCTTATAAAACAGTCAACCAATTTATTCGAGTGGAAGAAAATCAAACCATTGTGCAATTGATATTTCCAGTAGAAGAAGAGTTGAAATGGGACATCAATTATAAAAACACACTTGACCCAGTGGTTGCAGAAATCACCAAAGTGCAATCTAATTTCAATAATGGAGCGTTGAGTTTTGACTCAACGATTACTGTGGTGACTCAAGATGAAGAAAACTTAATTGAGAAACGATACAACGCCGAAAATTACAGCAGGAATTATGGGTTAGTCTATCGTAAATTTCAGGATTTAAGGACTGAAGTCAACGGAAAAATCGTTCGTGGGGTTGATTATACCTTTTATTTGATAGAGAAAGGAAAGGAATAAATTCCTTCTGCCTTTTTTTATACTTCCAAACCGCTTAAATTAGCGACTTAAATCAAATTTTAATTTTAATATGAAGAAGATAGCTTTTGCAGTTACGGCTGTAACTTTTGCCATCTTAACTGCTTGTGGTGAAGCCCCAAAGCAAGAAGAGACTGTGGTAGAAGAAGTAAAAACAGAATCACCTGACTTTCAGTATTTGTCAGAACAATTTGCTGATTTAAAGTTGGTTCGTTACCAAATTCCTGGATGGGAAAATCTAGAATTGAAACAAAAGGAATTGTTGTATTACCTATCACAAGCAGCTATTGCAGGTCGTGATATTATGTACGACCAAAACTTCAAACACAACTTAACCATTAGAAGAAGTTTAGAAGCCATTGTTGAGAATTATGCAGGTGATACTGCTTCTGAGGATTATAGAAACTTTATGGTGTATACCAAAAGAGTTTGGTTCTCAAATGGAATTCATCACCATTATGGCAATGAGAAATTGATGCCTGAATTCTCAAAAGAGTTTTTCAAAGAACAAATTACCGCATTGGATGGCGACAAATTGCCATTGAGCAATGGAGAAACTGCGGTGGAATTGGCAGATCGTTTGATTCCAATTATGTTTGATCCTACCATCGCACCTAAAAAAGTATCATCTGATTCGGAAGGAGATTTAGTTGCTGCTTCTGCAATTAACTTTTACGAAGGAGTAACACAGAAAGAAGTAGAAGCTTATTTCTCAAAAATGCCAAAAGATGGAAATCAACCAGAATATGGTTTGAATTCTAAAATGGTAAAAGAGAATGGAAATGTAGTAGAGAAAAAATGGATGGTAGGAGGAATGTATACTCAAGCTATCGAGAAAATTGTTTTCTGGTTGGAAAAAGCAATAGCAGTTGCAGAAACTCCTCACCAAGCAGAAACATTCCAAAAATTAGTAAATTACTACAAAAGTGGAAAAGTGACTGATTGGGATTTGTACAACATTTCTTGGGTAGGTGATACTTCAGCTAGCGTAGATGCCGTAAATGGATTTATTGAAGTCTATAATGATCCATTGGGTTATAAAGGTTCTTTTGAATCTGTCATATCATTTAGAGATGAAGAAGCGACGAAGAGAATTGCTGCAGTAGGTTCAGAAGCGCAATGGTTTGAAGACAATTCTCCATTAATGCCAGAACATAAAAAGAAAAATGTAGTGGGAATTACTGGAAAAGTAATCACTGTAGTGATGGAAAGTGGAGATGCTTCGCCTTCTACTCCGATTGGGATAAACTTGCCAAACAACAACTGGATTCGTCAAGAGCACGGTTCTAAATCAGTAAACTTAGGAAACATCGTTCATGCTTATGAAATGGCAGCGAAAGAAGGAAAAAGTGCATTGGCTGAGTTTGCTTTCAATCAAGAAGAAATTGATCGTCAAAAGCAGCATGGTTCATTAGCAGATATGCTACATACTGATTTACATGAAGTAATTGGTCATGCTTCAGGTGTGATTAATGATGGAATCGGAACGCCTAAAGAAACGTTGAAAAATTATGCCTCTACTTTAGAAGAAGGTCGTGCAGATTTAGTGGCATTGTACTATTTACCAGATGCAAAATTGATTGAAATGGGATTGGTAGATTCTGATGAAGTAGGTAAAGCTGCTTACGACGATTATATCCGAAATGGAATGATGCTGC
This sequence comes from Acidiluteibacter sp., assembly GCF_055129545.1. Classification (NCBI taxonomy): domain Bacteria; kingdom Pseudomonadati; phylum Bacteroidota; class Flavobacteriia; order Flavobacteriales; family Cryomorphaceae; genus Acidiluteibacter; species Acidiluteibacter sp. The sequence goes on from NZ_JBSRUB010000018.1 coordinate 59,455, forward strand.
AATTGAGAAGAATCAAAAAAGGTGAAGTAATTGAAGAAGCGCACATGCGTAATCGTCAGTTAGTAGCTGGATGGGCATTTGAAAAAGGGAAAGCTGACAACGTAATTGAAAAGAAAATGAAAGACGGTAAAACGTATTTTGTGGTAAACGATTACGGTAAGTTAAGAGTGCTGTTTGGAGATTTATTGCGTGAATTACAACGCATCAAAAGTGAAGGTGATTATGAAGCAGGAAAAAACTTAGTTGAAACATATGGAGTTCAAGTAGATGCTGCATTGCACCAAGAAGTGTTGGATCGTTATGAGGCATTGAATCAAGCAGCTTACGGTGGATTTATCAATCCGGTGTTAACACCAGAAATGGATGCTGATGGAAACATAACCGATGTTAAAGTAGAATACCCAATGAGCTTTAAAGAGCAAATGATGTATTACGGAAAGAAATATTCGTTCTTGCCGAATTACAATTAATCATTGGAAAAGTAGATGAACAAAAACGCCGATTTAGCATTGCTAAATCGGCGTTTTTTTATTTGATAGTCTTTTGATTATTCTGATAACCTAAACTCTAGCAGCACATCTTCGCCTTCTAGAAATTTCAATAAATAATCTTCTCTCACAAAATTAGTACTTCTCGATAATGCTTCCATAAATTCACCTTCTATATGATTGTCAGGGCAACCCATTTTTGTTTGAACCAATGGGCCAAAACTTATTTTTCCTGCTTTCGCTTTATAAGAGCCATTAAAATTATTGCAACTGTTGTTTCCAGAAATACTTTTCTTTTCTGAATTGATCTGAACAAAAGGACGATTCGGCAAATCATAAATTAGTTGTCGTTCTAACCCAGTAATAAAAGTCAGGTCCCATTTTTCTGAATCTTCAAACCTTTCTGAGTTCGTTTTGTAGCAAACTGTAAATTGATCACTTTCATAGCTCAAAGTAATTGACTGGAAAAGTGTTTCATTTGTTTCTTCATCAAAACATTTTTCATTTCTGATGACCATTTTAATTCGTTCCTCATCGTGAATCTTAAGAATTTGTTCATTGCCTTGTTTATTTCGGCTAGTTAATACTTCACGATTTTCAAATATTACATCTTCGTTTTTTACAAAGGTGGCAGTATTGTCAGTAAAAAACCAAATCTTCCATTCGTTACCTTGATTGGCCGTTGCTTTTACTGGTTTGTCAATGTTATACCCTTTAGGTTCTTCTACTTTTTTCTCTGTCACAACTTCTGCAGATTTACAAGCAAATAAACTAAGTGCGATAATAAGTGTTTTCCAATTCTTCATGTGATGAGACTATTTTATTTGGGGATGAAATTACAACTTCTAACACAATTTTTAGCCCATCGGGAACAATCAACTCAATTAGTAAGGTTAATTTTGTGGTTGAACTTATTGATTCATGACACGCTATTTTATTCAACTTTCGTTTGATGGAACCACTTTTCATGGTTGGCAAATCCAAAAGAATGCACATTCTGTTCAGGATGAAATTCAACAGGCGTTATCAACTATTTTAAGGACTTCTATTGAAGTTTATGGTGCAGGAAGAACCGATGCTCAAGTGCATGCGAAGATGATGGTGGCTCATTTCGAGTTTAAGGAGTCAATTACAGAACTGGATAAATTGGCATATAAAGTCAATAGTTTATTACCAAATTCCATCGCTATTCAACAAATAGTTGAGGTTGCAGATGACCTTCACGCTCGATTTTCTGCAACTGCTAGAAGTTATGAATACCATTTGCATCAAATCAAGAATCCATTTAAATTGGATCGATCCTATTACCTTAATCAGGAGTTAGCTATCGAAAAAATGAATGAGGCGGCGAAGATTCTTTTTGAATACGAGGATTTTTCTTGTTTTAGTAAATCGCATACCCAGACCTTTACTAATAACTGCGACATAAAAGTGGCCTATTGGGAAAAAACCGAAGATGGTTTAATTTTTCACATTACCGCCAACCGGTTTTTGCGGAATATGGTTCGAGCCATTGTGGGTACTTTGTTGGAAATTGGTGCAGGGAAACTTGAAATAAATGATCTTCATCAGATTATACAGTCAAAAAACAGGTCATTAGCAGGAACATCTGTTCCAGCTTGTGGTTTATATCTAAGTTGGGTAGAATACCCGATTCAACCTTTTAATTAAATAACTTTGCATCCATGAGTGAAGTTTCTGGAAAAGCCCTCGATTTACCCATTTTAAAAAGGGTTTTAGGATTTGTAAAACCTTATAAAGGCGTCTTTTACTTGACTGCTTTTTTAACGATTTTGTTGGCATTTGCAGCACCAATTCGGCCGATGCTGATTCAGCAAATTATCGATGAAGAGTTGATGAGTGGTGACATGGAAGGGTTATGGAACATGACGATGATTTTGATCGGAGTGTTAATTGCAGAAGCCATCGTGCAGTTTTTTCAGTCCTATTTAACTTCTTGGTTGGGACAGTCTGTAATAAAAGACTTGAGAACTCAACTGTATCAAAAGGTCACTCGATTCCGATTAAAATATTTTGACAACACCGCTTTAGGGACTTTGGTTACCCGTGTAGTGTCAGACATTGAAACCATAGCTGATGTATTTTCTCAAGGATTATTAGAAATTATCGGCGACATTCTGAAATTGGTAGTGGTGATAGGCGTTATGCTTTATGCCGACTGGATGCTGACCTTGATTTGTTTGATTCCGATTCCAATTCTAATTGCCTCTACTTCTGTTTTCAAACGAGTGATTAAGTCAGCCTTTCAAGACGTGAGAACTCAAGTTTCTAAATTGAACGCTTTTGTTCAAGAACATGTGACTGGAATGAAGATTATTCAAATCTTCAACCGAGAAGAGTTAGAAATGTCTCGATTTGAGGACATCAATAAAAAGCACCGAAATGCACACATTAAAACGGTTTGGGCGTACAGTGTATTTTTTCCGGTGGTCGATATGTTGTCTGCTGGTTCGTTGGCGCTATTAGTGTGGTGGGGAACTGGTGAAGTGGTGAAAGAAGGAAGTGGAGTCACAATTGGAGTGCTGTTTCAATTTATTTTGTACATCTATATGTTGTATCGACCTATTCGTCAGCTGGCTGATCGATTCAATACCCTTCAAATGGGAATGGTGAGTTCAGAGCGAGTATTTAAAGTGTTGGACACAGAATCTTCCATCGAAGATACGGGGACTATTGAAGCTGATTCTGTGAAGGGCGATATTACTTTTAAGAATGTTTGGTTTGCCTATATTGATGAGGACTACGTATTAAAAGATGTTTCTTTTACCGTAAAAGAAGGGGAGACGGTTGCTTTTGTTGGCGCTACCGGATCAGGAAAAACTTCTACAATTAACTTATTGGGTCGTTTCTACGAATTCCAAAAGGGAGTAATTGAGGTAGATGGAATAGATATAAGAAACTATACGGTGCCTTCATTACGTACAAGTATGTCGGTGGTTTTGCAAGATGTATTTTTGTTCTCCGATACCATATATAATAATATTACGCTGAACAATAACGACATCAGTATTGAAGAGGTGATAGAAGCATCGAAATCGGTAGGAGCACACGACTTTATTTCTAAATTACCAGGTGGTTATGATTATGATGTTCGTGAACGAGGAGGAATGCTATCCGTTGGACAACGTCAGTTGATTTCATTTATTAGAGCGTATGTGCACAAGCCGAAAATTTTAATCTTGGACGAAGCCACTTCTTCCATAGATACTGAATCAGAATTGTTGATTCAAAAAGCGACGGATGTGCTAACAAAAGGACGAACATCTATTGTGATTGCACACCGTTTATCCACCATTCAAAAAGCAGACAAGATCATTGTTTTGGAAAAAGGAAGAATCATTGAGCAAGGTAGCCACCAAGACTTATTGGCCAATGATGGACATTATCGTAAACTTTTCGAATTACAGTTCAAGGAGTCTGTCGTGTATTAATTGCTTTTAACCTTGCAAGTATTTATTCCTGCAATTTTATAGAGTGGGCAAAAGTTAATTACTGATGTTAGCAATAATACGCCACCAACAATCAACAATACAACTCCTAGCGTTCCTGAAATTATTCCAGTGATGTATAAAGTAGAAGTTATGGCAGCGATTAATATTCTGATAATTCTATCAAATTTTCCAACGTTAGATTTCATGTGATTGACTTTTTTAATGTGAGCGGTTATTGATGAGGTTTTAAACCGAACCACTAAGTTAATTTTTTTTAAATGAAAACCATTATGCTTTTTAAACCGTAAGAATATGGGTAATTTGTGTTTTTTCTTTCAAATGATTTATTTTTAGGAATGTCCTTGAAGAAAATGAATTGAGGCTCAAATTGAAACTTTAGAGAAATGGAGAAGTTCCGATTTTAAGAGGAAATCACTCCACTGAACTTAAGTTTTAAGAAGAGGTAAGATTCTTTTTATTCAAAGACTTGACTTTTTGTTTCATTTTGGGTCAAGCCAAAAGAAAGAATGATTTAATTATAATTTGAGTTTTATTATTTTTTGATGTATTAAAGTAATTCTCTTTTTAAAAGTTTTAATTTGGGAGGTACTGAACTTTTTAAACCGTAAGAATATGGGTAATTTGTGTTTTTTATCAAAAGAAATTCATTTTGCTGATTATTCACAATTGAACAATTGCTTTTATTAGCCGTTAACACATTATGCAAGACCATTTTTTGAATCGATTCAAAACGATTCGTTCCCGGACAGAACAAATATGTAAACCTCTTAAGACGGAGGATTATGTAGTTCAGCCAATAGTTGATGTAAGTCCACCCAAATGGCATTTAGGACACACCACTTGGTTTTACGAGAATTTTCTGTTGGTTCCTTTTTTGGACAACTACTCGTTGTATCACGATGATTTTAATTATGTGTTTAATAGTTATTACGAAAGTGTTGGGGCAAGGGTATTACGAACCGATCGTGGAAATTTAAGCCGACCAACCACAGAAGAAGTTTATCAATATAGAGCACATGTGAATTTACACATGGAGCAATTAATTCAATCAGAAAAAGGGAAACAAGAAAATGTGCATTTTATTCTTGAAATGGGATTGAATCACGAACAACAGCATCAAGAATTATTGATGTATGACATCAAATATATTTTGGGAAATAATCCATTGTTCCCTGCTTATTTGGAAGAAAAAAATACTCTTGAATCTAACATAAAAGCCACTCCAATGACTTTTGAAAGCATAGAGGAGGGCGTTTATACCATTGGACATGAAGGAGAAACTTTTCATTTTGACAATGAGAAAGGAGTGCATAAAGTGTATTTAAATCCTTTTGAAATTTCCAATCGATTAGTAACCAATCGAGAATATTTAGAATTTATAGAAGCAGGTGGATATGCTTTTTTTCAATTTTGGTTAGCCGAAGGATGGGATTGGGTAAATACCAATCAAATAAAAGCACCTGAATATTGGCACAAAATAAATGGGGAATGGCACAACTACACATTGTCAGGAATGCAACCAATAGAATTAGAAGCACCAGTTACCCACATCAGCTTTTTTGAAGCAGATGCCTATGCCCGGTGGAAAGGAATGCGATTGCCCACTGAATTTGAATGGGAGGTTGCAGCAAAAAAATGGGGAAAGATTGAAGAGCATGGCTTTGTAGAAAGTGGTCGATTGACTCCAGCGGTGCAATCGGAAGAAGGACAACATTATTTTGGCTCTCTTTGGGAATGGACCAACAGTGCTTATCGACCTTATCCAAACTACACTCCACCGGATGGAGCATTGGGTGAATACAATGGCAAGTTTAAGATTAATCAACTGGTACTTCGAGGAGGTTCAATTGCCACTCCAAAAGATCATTTCAGGATATCTTATCGGAACTTCTTCCACCCTCAATTGCGGTGGTTATATAATGGTTTCCGATTGGCA
>NZ_JBSRUB010000019.1:0-45355 GCF_055129545.1 Acidiluteibacter sp.
CAAACAATGCAATAAAACCGATACCTGCAGAAATACTAAAAGGCAAGTCTCTTGCCCATAGCAATAAGATTCCTCCTACTGCAGAAAGCGGAATAGCAGAATAGATAATCAATGCATCTTTAACCGACTTGAATGCGAAAAACAAAAAGATAAAAATGAGCAATAATGCAATCGGTACTGCAATGAGCAGCCTTTTCTTAGCACTTGTTAAGTTTTCAAATTGACCACCGTAAGTGATCGTGTAACCAACTGGGAGTTTTAAGTCTTTATTAATTATCTTTTGAATGTCATCAACCACCGATTGTAAATCTCGATTCCGAACATTAATTCCAACAACTGTTCTTCGTTTGGTATCATCTCTCGAAATTTTAGCTGCACCTTTTTTATAGGTAATCTCTGCCACTTCGCTCAATGGAATTTTGCCTCCACTGGGTAAATCCACATATAAATTTTGGATGTTGTCGATGTCTTTTCGCTGTGCTTGATCTAATCGAAGCACTAAATCAAACCGTTTCTCTCCTTCAAAAATTTGACCTAAGCTTGTTCCACCAAAAGCCATGGACACCACATTGTTGATGTCAGCGATGTTCAAACCATATCTGGCAATTTTGTCTCGCTTATAGCGAATGTTCATTTGAGGAAGTCCAGTAATTTTTTCAACGGTGATATCTGCAGCACCTTCTACTTCTGAAATTAGACTCTTTATTTCATTTGCCTTTTGGCTAAGGATATCTAGGTTCTCCCCAAATATTTTAACTGCAATGTCTGCTCGAACTCCTGTAATCAATTCGTTAAATCGCATTTCAATGGGTTGGGTAAACTCAACCTCCAAGCCCGGAATAATGGTAAGCGCCTCTTTAAAAAGGTCAGCTAGTTCATCTTTTGACGCTGCAGAAGTCCATTCGTCTTTTGGCTTTAAGGTGATAATGACATCACTTTCTTCCATTGACATGGGATCTGTTGGGACTTCAGCAGCTCCAATCCGTGTTACAATTTGATCAATTTCTGGAAATTTATCAATTAAAATCTGCTCAATTTGAGTGGTCGTTTCAATGGTATTTCCAAGAGATGTTCCTGTCTTTAGTATCGGTTGAATCACAAAATCTCCTTCGTCTAGCGTAGGTACAAATTCTCCACCCATAGAGCTGAAAAGCATAAAGGAACCAATTAGTAAACCCAAAGAGGAGGATAGTATGATTTTTTTGTGGTTTAAACTCCATCGAATGATTGGTTCATATTTGTCCGTTAACCATTGAGTTAATCGTCTAGAAAAATTATTCTTGGTCACATCTTCAGGTTTTAAAACCAAAGATGAAATAACCGGAACATAAGTGAAACATAAAAGCATTGCGCCAATTAGCGCAAAGCTAAAAGTGAGCGCCATTGGTTTAAACATTTTTCCTTCAACACCTGAAAGTGAAAAGATAGGGATAAATACAATCAGGATAATGAGCTGACCAAATACCGCCGAACTCATCATCTTTTTGGCACTGTGCAAGGTGATCTTATCCTTAGAAATTTGCAACTCTTCTTTTGGAAGTTTACTCAATTCCAACCCATTTTTGGTCAACTGGAAAGCGATAAATTCCACAATAATAACGGCTCCATCGATAATGATTCCAAAGTCAATCGCTCCTAAACTCATTAGGTTGGCATCCACTCCAAAAAGATTCATTAAGGTGATGGCGAAAAGTAAGCAGAGCGGGATAACCGAAGCTACCACTAATCCTGAGCGCATATTTCCCAATAGCAATACCACTACAAAAATTACGATTAAACAACCTAGGATGAGGTTTTCACCAATGGTGAAAGTCGTTTTTTCAATCAACGTACTTCGATCTAAAAATCCATTGATAAAAATGCCTTCTGGTAGCGTCTTCTGAATTTCAGCGACTCTATTTTGAACCGCAGTGATTACCTCATTAGAATTGGCATCTTTCAGCATCATCACTTGACCAAGCACTTTTTCACCTTGTCCATTTGCGGTGACTGCTCCAAATCGATTGGCACTTCCAAAGCCAACTTTTGCGATATCTCTAATAAATATGGGAATCCCATTTCTATTTTCAACCACTATATTTTCAATGTCTTTGATACTTCCTGCCAAACCATCACCTCGAATAAAATAAGATTGGTTGGCTTTTTCGATGTATCCACCACCTGCAACGCTGTTGTTTTTTTCTAGCGCATCCATTACTTGAGTAATCGATATTTTTTTGGCAGCCAATTGTTCCGATTTGATGGCTACTTCATATTGCTTGAGTAGACCTCCCCAGCTGTTTACTTCTACCACACCCGGAATTCCTGAAAGTTGACGACGAACAATCCAGTCTTGTATGGTTCGCAACTCCATTAAGGAATAACGATCTTCATAACCTGGTTTTACATCAATAATGTATTGATAAATCTCTCCAAGGCCAGTTGTGATGGGTCCCATTTCTGGACGACCAAACTCTTGAGGAATCTTTTCTGAGGCAGCTTTTATTTTTTCTGCAAGCAGTTGTCTAGGTAAATAGGTGCCCATCGCATCTTCGAAAACAATGGTTACCACAGAAAGACCAAATTTTGAAACGGAACGAATCTCCTTAACTCAAGGAAGATTTGACATTTCTAATTCTACTGGATAAGTAATAAACTGCTCCATGTCTTGGGTAGACAAACTGTTACTTGTAGTGATGACTTGTACTTGGTTGTTGGTGATGTCAGGAACTACACCAACCGGAATTTGACTCAAAGAGAAAAGTCCGACTACAGCAATTGCTGCAGTAAATAATAATATAATCAGCTTATTACTTAAACTGAATTTAATGATTTTTGAAAGCATAAACGTAAGTATTACAAAGTGATACTAATTTCACATCAATTGAAATTGATGCAATTAACTGATACCTTCTTTTGAGAAGCTATCTATAAAGTGAAATTGATTATGCTATTTTAGGTGGCTGAAAAATATCAGCAGCAGCTATAGAAGTAGCTGGCAATAAATAGAAAAAATGGTGAGAAAGCTGACTGCTATAGGGCGCAGTAATTTGTTCTTTCTCAATAAAATCAGCCATGAAAATGGTAGAAGTGTGTGTGCCTAAGTGGTGGTTAAATGGGAGTTGTTCGTGCTGACTTCTCTCATTTTGATGTTTCTTGCTGTGTTCTTCTTTTAGGTCTCCGTAGTGTTTCGAAACGAAAGTGATAAGGTCATCTCCAAATACTTCAGAGTGATATTGAGCATGCTCAAAAAAACCACCAAATTGGATGAGGTCTTTTGCGGACACATTCATACTCTGAGAAAGTATAACGATGGACAATATGAAGGGGACTAATTTTTTCATTTCAATGTACAAATTTATACTTTTTATAATTACACTTTGTATCTAATGTTACATAAGTTATCTATTTGTTTACTTAATTTTGAAATATTGGGCTAATTAATAGATATTTACAACTATTTTAAATAGGAATGATTGAAGTGTTAAAAGAAAATTACGGCCACCTTTTTGAAGAAGCTTTACTGCAAGAGATTAACCAAGTAGGGACGTATAAAGAAGTAAGCGAAGGAGATCATTTGATTGATATTGGTGATTACGTAAAGTCAATGCCACTTTTGGTTTCAGGTGCTATTAAAATCTTGCGGGAAGATGAAGAGGGGGATGAATTGTTACTCTACTTCCTAGAAAGAGGGGAAACGTGCGCCATGACGATGCAATGTTGCATGGGAATGACCAAAAGTGAAATTCGTGCAGTGGCTGAATTGGATACTACTTTAATCATGATTCCTGTGCAGAAGATGAGTGAATGGATTGCGAAATACAGTACTTGGCGTGATTTTGTGTTTGCGAGTTATCACAATCGATTGAATGAAATGCTAGAAACCATCGATCGAATTGCATTCAAGAAAATGGACGAACGACTGTTGGGTTATCTGAGGGAAAAGGTTCGAATCTCCAAAGACAACACCATTCATTCTACGCATCAACAAATTGCTTATGACCTACATACCTCTCGAGTGGTAATTTCTAGATTATTGAAAACCTTGGAGAATATGGATAAAATTGAGTTGCACAGAAATCACATTAAGGTAAAAAATATAGATTGATGTAACCTCAGTTACTTTCAGATTACGTTTAAAGCACTAGCTTTGAAGCAGAATTTATTTTCATGGAATTAGTTACCATTTTAGGATACATCGGCGCACTGTTTATTGGGCTGGTTTTAGGACTCACTGGAGGAGGTGGCTCCATTCTGACTGTTCCTATTTTAGTGTATTTGATATTGTTAGATCCTATCGTAGCGACAGCCTATTCTTTATTTATTGTCGGAATGACCTCTTTGGTTGGAACCTTGAGAAACATCCCAAAGAAAAATATCGATTTCAAAATTGCACTTGTCTTTTCCATTCCTGCGTTTACTGCCGTCTACCTCACTCGAAAATATTTTATTCAATTAATCCCAGAGCAGATTTTTCACATCAACGATTTTGTGCTCTCCAAAGATGTCGCCATTATGGTGTTGTTTGCGCTAGTGATGCTGTTGGCAGCCTATTCCATGATTAAAACCAAGAAGGAATCCAAAGAAGTTACAGATACAAATTTGTGGTTGCTCGGATTTCAGGCCTTAATTGTTGGTTTGTTTACAGGGCTAGTTGGAGCAGGAGGTGGATTTCTGATTGTTCCTGCTTTGGTTTTATTGGCTGGTTTGCCGATGAAAAAAGCAGTAGCCACTTCTTTATTGATTATCGCTGCCAACTCTCTAGTCGGTTTCTTAGGCGATGTTCAGAACCTAACGATTGATTGGGTTTTCCTAGCAGGATTTACTTCCCTTTCCATTGTTGGGATTTTTGTTGGCATCTATCTGAATCAATTTGTCGATGGCAAGAAGCTCAAAAAAGGTTTTGGGTGGTTTGTTTTAGCCATGGGGATTTACATTATTATTAAAGAGTTGGGATAGGTTCATTTGGGCGTTACCTAAAGGTAGGGCTATTCGCTTTATCTTTTATTTCATAAAAGGATGCCGCTACTATCCCTAACGCGGATGGGTAGTGCAATTAGCTTTCGTTTTATTTTTGGTCTAAATAAACGGAAACGGTTCAAGCTAAAAAATCTCCATTATGTAACAAATGTCACTTTTTTTGAATTTTGATCGGTTTAACTTTGTTGTATAATAAGATATTAATCAGAAAAACACATACAATGAAACTAGAGCAAATTTATACCGGATGTTTAGCACACGCAGCATACTATTTAGAAAGCGATGGCGAAGTAGCCATCTTTGATCCATTACGAGAAGTTCAACCATACATAGATAGAGCAGCTGAAGATAATTCAAAAATCAAATATGTTTTTGAAACGCATTTTCATGCTGATTTTGTAAGCGGGCATTTAGATTTAAAGAAAAAAACTGGAGCTGATATCGTTTTTGGACCTACAGCTAAACCAAGTTACGATGCGATTATTGCTGAAGACGAGCAAGTATTCAATGTTGGAAAATGTCAAGTAAAAGTATTGCACACCCCCGGTCATACCCTAGAAAGTTCGACTTACTTAATCATCGATGAAAATGGAAAAGAACACGGAATCATCACTGGTGATACGTTGTTTATCGGTGATGTTGGTCGTCCAGATTTAGCGCAGCATGTAGTTGCTGATTTGACTGAAGATAAGTTGGCAGGTTATTTATTCGATTCATTGCGCAATAAAATCATGCCGTTGAGTGATGATTTAATTGTTTATCCGAACCACGGTGCAGGTTCTGCTTGTGGTAAAAACATGAGTAAGGAAACAACGGACACATTGGGAAACCAAAAGAAAACAAACTATGCTTTGCGCCCGGATATGACGAAGGAAGAGTTTAAGAAAGAATTGTTGGAAGGCTTGGTTCCACCTCCGGGGTATTTTCCACAAAATGTATTGTTGAACATCAAAGGGTATGAAAGCTTAGATGACGTGATGGAGAAATCAGAACAACCATTATCTCCTGCGGCTTTTGAAGCAGCAGCAAACGAAACAGGAGCTTTAGTGTTGGATGTTCGATCTCAACAAGATTTTGCGAAAGGGCATATTCCACGTTCTATTTTTGTAGGAATTGATGGAAGCTTTTCTCAGTGGGTAGGAGCGATGATTGTAGATACTAAGCAGCCGATCTTAATTGTTGCCGACAAAGGAAGAGAAGAGGAGACGATTACTCGACTTTCACGTGTTGGATTTGATCATGCCATTGGATATTTAGAAGGTGGTTTTGAATCTTGGAAAAAAGCCGGTAATGAATACGATACAGTAGATACGATTTCTCCAGCTCAGTTAAAAGAAGAAATGACCAAAGACAAGCACTATCCGATTTTTGATGTAAGAAAAGAAAGTGAATTTCAATCAGAACATATTGAAATTGCCAACAATACACCTTTGGACTTTATCAATAATCATTTAGCAGAGTTTCCGTCTGACGCGCCATTCTATGTTCACTGTGCAGGAGGTTATCGAAGTATGATTGCCGCTTCCATTTTAAAAAGTAGAGGAATGCACAGCTTAATTGATGTAGAAGGAGGTTTTGCAGCGATAAAAGAAGCGGGAATTAAAACAACCGATTACGTATGTCCAACGACATTACTTTAAGATTTTTGTGAGGGGTGGTTTCCTCATTAATTTTTCATGTTTTTAGGTTTGGAAGGAGCGGCTATATAAAGTCGCTCTTTTTTTGTTTTGTGTAACTAATGTTACCTTCTCATTAGTAATTATACGATACTTTTAACCAAAAAATTATGAGGTTTTTTCTAACTATATTAGCGGTTATAACATTTTCAAGTTGTTCATTTACAAATTCAATTAATAAGGAGAAAGCTATGAATGCAAAAAATATATCAACGATTTTAGGGAATGACAAAGCAGTGCAAACCTCTCTTTTGTTTAATAATGTTGACCAAAAAGTAATTGTATTAAAAATTCAAGCCAAGGAGATTTTAAAAGAGCATGTCAGCAAAGTGCCTGCTTTATTGGTTTGTTTATCTGGAGAGGGAGTCTACACGGAGAAAGATGGGAGAAGTGTAATTATGAAAGATGGAGATTATGTGGTTATTCCTCAAGACGTGTTGCATGAAGTTCTAGCGAATAAAACAACTGAATTTTTATTGATAAAATAGCATCCAATGAAAAAATACATCCTAGCCTCTATTGGAATAGCCGCTTTTATGGCGTGCAGCAATACCACCAATAATACCGAACAAATAGCAGAAAATAATGAACAAGAAACCGTTCACGAAGGGGAAATCTTGTTGAAGAAAAACTGTTATGTCTGCCATCATCCGACAATGGAGATAGGAAGAATTGCCCCACCGATGCAATATGTAAAGGAGCATTACATCAAAGATGGTACTTCTCAAGAAGAATTTACAGAAGCATTTATTTCCTTTATAAAGCATCCAACTAAAGAGAAAGCAAAAATGCCAGGAGCTATTGCCAATTTTGGATTAATGCCACAACAAGCTTTCCCTGAAGAAACGCTCCAAAAGATCGCGGACTATATTTATAACAATGAAATAGAAGGGCCTGGAGATTTTAAAGAACACAAAAAGAAGCATGGAAAAGGCAACCAAATGCATAAGGGCTCCGGCCAAAAGTCAGAAATGACAAAAGCCGAAAGAAGACTAGAATACGCACTAAGTACTAAAGCAGTTTTAGGTAAAAACTTAATGGGAAAGATTCAATCTGAAGGTACGATTGGCGCATTGGAGTTTTGTAATATCCAAGCCATTCCACTAACAGACAGTATGGCCAAAGTACATCATGCGTTGATTAGTCGAGTAACGGATCAGCCAAGAAATCAAGGCAACCTTTTAGCAGATAATGAAGTGCCAACCTTGAACTTATTTAAACAAAGAGCAAGTGATGGAGTAGAACAAGAACCAGTGTTAAGAGAAGAAAATGGCAAAACGTATTTCTATTTCCCAATCTTGACGAACTCCATGTGCATGCAGTGTCATGGTAAGCCAGAGATAGATATTGAGCGTTCTACATTAGCAGCGATCAAAGCCAAATATCCAGAAGATAAAGCTACAGGTTATGGAGTAAATGAAGTGCGCGGTATGTGGAAGGTAGTGATGGATTGAAAGTTTAGATGTTAGAAGCAAGAAGTTAGACTTTTAAGTTCTTTGTTGTTGCGAGTGTCTTTTTGATTACAAATGCCTTTATCATCCAGTCTAATTCTTGGCGCTAAAGCCTTTGTCATCCAGAGCTTTTCGAGTTAACATTGAGCTGTGTCGAAATAAAGGAAAGTAAAGGAGTTCGTTATTATTCAATATGGAAATTCTTTAATGCTAACTTCTTGTTTTGTAAATTCGCACTGATGATTCCTACAAAAAGATATAATATTAATCGATTAAGAGATTATTCTTCATTATTCTCAAGGAGTTCACTTCGGGAATGGATGAATGGAGATTTATCTTCAATTGACAGTAAAATTGAAAGATATGATAGCAAATGGCTTTTAGGTAGAGATAGAAGGTATATAGACTATCTAAAATTTGTTTATTCGACTTTAGAAAATCATTATCAAAATGAATACATTTTAAAGAACTCGTTTTTAAATGAATGGCTAATAAAAGAATTAGGGGATGGAGATTCTCAAGTATTTAATGAGTTTAGGGTTGGAACGGCTGTTGCTGATCTTACTATGTTTAATGGCAATTCAAAGGTTTTCGAAATTAAAACAGAACTAGATTCCGATAAACGACTTAGCTCACAATTAGAGCAATATAAAAAGGTTTTTAATCAAATATTTTTAATAGTTCCAATTTCAAAAGTTCATCTATATGAGAATTATGACAAAAATGTTGGAATTATAACATATTCGAAAAACATTACTTTAGATTTTAATTTGTTAAGACAAGCGGAAAGTAATAATTCCATTGATTCAAATACATTAATGCAAATTTTTCACTCTAATGAATATAAAGAGATTGTAAAAAAATATTTTGGTTATTTGCCAAAAATGACTAGTTTTAGTCAGTATCAAATTTGTTATGAGATGATTAGTCAAATCCATGTGGTTGATTTAAATAGGATTTTTATCGAGCAAATGAAGCTTCGAAATAATTCAATATCACTCTCAAATAGACATTATAAAGAGTTTAATCAATTGCGTTTAGCTTTTAAAATGGATAGCAAAAGTTGCAAACAAATGTTTGATGTCTTAAGATCACCACTTAATAGCTAAACATTAATAAGATGTATTATCCTTTACTTCGTGCAAGACAATTTGAATTAATAGCCTTAAGGGAGCTTTCCAATGAGGGTGCAATAGAGGGGTTTGTAATTCCTATTTTAGACCCTGTAAAAGAGGCATGTAACAACCTTAATATTGCTTATGATGTATTTGTCGAGAAAAACCAAACTGCATATTTAATAGTAAACCCTTCTAATGGTGAGATGACAGGAGATGGAAATCATTATTTAGATTATCTTAATCAAAAGGAGAAAGGGATATATTTACCCGCGTTTCGATATAGATCTAATGCAGCCTATATTTTAGACTCGATCGAAAAGTATGATTTGAAAAATGTCTTGATTGTATGTCAAAATGATGTAGATTCTGCCGAATCAGACTTTATAGAATTAGCTAATAATAAATCTGTGGTCGCTTTTAATGTAGAAGACCCAGGAAGAAACCGTACTTTAACTAGATTTATAAAAAGTTTAAAGAAGGATTTTATTAGATTAGATGATATGTTCGAAAGACAGGTTAGAAATAGTGATTTTCTATCTATTGAAGCTCATCAGTTCTCTGAAGAACATTTATATTATCTTGATGAAGACTTTTCGGGGTTTTCTGATTATACTACATTAGCTAGTGAATATATTGAGGGTGGTAGCACACCTAGAGCTGTAGTGATACATATTTCATATCTAAATAAGCAAAAACAAATATGGATAAGGCATTTTACTTCAACAACTAATGACTCTATTGCTAACGTCCAAAATAAATTTGCAGAAGCAGCTCAAAAAGCAGTGATATTTTGTCGTTCAGAAGGGTTAAGTAATTCAGCTATTTTAGAGCTTTGTCGCCATTTTGATGAGGAGCATTACCCCGGCTTAGGTACTGTTAAGAAAATTTCAATTAAAAATCACATTCTTGTGGTTGTTGATTATCTAAAAAGTATTTAAATATGTTTGCTTGCAAAAATTGTTTTTCTGACAAAGAGCTCAGTGCGTTTATAGAATCTTCTGGTGTTGTTGGGGATTGTGATGTATGTGAGTCAAAAAAAACTATTTTAATAGATTTGTCTGAATTACTTGATTTTTTTCAAGAGCTACTTGATAATTTTAGAAGGACAGAAGATGGGCTAGGCTTAAAGTCAAAGATTCAAGAAAGCTGGAGTTTTTTTTCTTCTCATAGTATAGCCTCTAAAATTTTAAATGAAGTTATAAAAAGTATTAACACGGAAATAGAAAGTGCTGATGATTTAGTGGACTATACTCAGGAAATAATTATAAATTATTCATACTGGGATGAGTTGAAAGAAAAATTGAAATGGAAGAGACGTTTTTTGCCTGATCTTGAAATGATTCAAGATTTGGGTTGGGACGGGTTTTTTAATACTCAATTTGAACTCGAGCCCAATGATAAATTATTTAGGGCAAGAGTTCATCATAAAAGTGGGATGGAAGAATATAGTGCTTTGGATATGATGTGTCCTGAACCAATTTTAGCAAAAGGAGGTAGAGCAAATCCTCTAGGTATTCCCTTTCTTTACTTAAGTGATAATGATGAAACGATTCTTTATGAAGTTAGAGCCTCATATCTTGATGAGTTAAGCGTTGGGGAATTTCATTTAAAAAAAGAGTATGGAAAAGTTAAAATTGTTGACTTTACTGAGGAGACACTATTGTTTCAGCCTGGTCGGATAACTGAGACCATTAAATCTAGATTGTTAAGACAGAGGATAAGTCGAGATCTTTCAAAACCGATGCGAAGGTATGATACAGAATTAGAGTATATTCCAACGCAATTCATTTGTGAATATATTAAAGTTTTTACTGGAGCAAGTGGAATTAGATTTAATAGTTCACTTCATTTATCTGGCAATAATTTAGTTATTTTTGAGCAAGATAAAATGGAATGCACGAATGTATCACTACAGAAAGTTCGTCATCAAAGTCTAGCCGCTATTCAGTTAAAGAAAGAGGCCTAGCCCCAAACCCACTTTTCTTTCCCCTCGGTAACAAAGGTTACTGACCGACCCCTGCACTTAACCGCAACTTTGCATCATAATTTATTTTATGATGAAAAAACACATATTGGTATGGTCATTTGGAATAGCTTCGTTAGCGCTCTTTGCGCAGTCGACAGAGCGTATTCCAATCACAAAGGCTGCAGTGCTCACAAAAGTGGACGCACAAAACAGTTCCATCAAAATAGCGGAACAGAATTACAACAGTTCAAAGGCGGGTTTTAGTCAAGCCAATGCGGTGATTCTTCCCACTATTTCGGTTTCTCACACCGCAATGGTAACTACCAATCCGCTGATGGCATTTGGTTCTAAGTTGAATCAAGAAATTTTAACTGCTGCAGATTTTAATCCGGCATTATTGAATGATCCTGATCAAATTCAAAATTATGCGACCAATATCGCATTTGAGCAGCCACTCATCAATGTAGATGGCTTTTATCAGCGCCAAGCGGCAAAAATGCAAATGCAAGCCACCAAGTTGCAGTGGGATCGATCAATTGATCACATTTACTTAGAGGTAGATAAGGCGTATATGCAATTGCAATTGGCACATAAAGCAGTAGCAGTAATGCAACAAGCAGTTGCCACAGCAGAAGCCAATAAAAAAGTAGCTAAAGACAATTTGGAAGCTGGATACATGCAGCAAGCCGATTTTTTGTCGGTTGAAATTCAAGTGAACCAATTAAAAAATCAATTGAGCTTGGCAGAATCACAATTGCAAAATGCTTCCGACTATTTAGGTTTTATAATGAACGAACCTTCTGAGGCCATTTATCAACCTTCGGATTCCTTAACCATTCAGTTGTCAGAATCTGCAGGAATGCAGTTGTCTGAAAGCCGTTCAGATATTCAAGCGATGAGTTTGGCGTCAGCCGCTTATAAAAAAATGCACCAATCGGATAAAATGAGCTTTTTGCCTCGATTGAATGCTTTTGGTAGTTACCAATTGTACGACGACCAGTTGTTTAATGCAAGTGCCAATGGTTACTTATTGGGTGCGCAATTGAGTTGGACCGTTTTTGAAGGTTCCAAGCGATTTGGAAAAACAAAACAAAGTGGAGCGAACAGTCAAAAAGCTGATTTAGAATTAGAGCAGTATGTGGCTAAAAGCGAATTGGAAATCAATCAAGCTAAGCGACAATTGGCTGATGCTAAACATCAGTTTGAAACGGCACAATTATCAGAGCAGCAGGCGAAAGAAGTATTGCGCATTCGAACCAATCGATTTAAAGAAGGATTGGAGAAAACAACCGATTTATTGATGGCTGAAACCCAATATGCACAAATGCAATTGGCCTATTATCAATCCATTTTTGCCTACAATATGGCCCAATCAACCCTTACTTTTTTAACTGATACCAATTAACCGTTAAGGTGGTCAATATATAATTTTAATAATAATAAGCTTAACGTTTTAAGTGGTACATGCCGAGCTACTTGTAAACGAATCTAGGAGGAACGAACTAGATGACATTTAAAAGTTAATCGGTATAAGAATTAATTCAACCGAGATATGAAAACAAAGATAATTACAGCAGCAATTGCATTGACAGCAATCTCACTATATAGCTGTGGAACGAAAGAAGAAACGAAAGTACCTGTATCACTAGATCCTGTAAAGGTGGAAGTGTTAAAAGTGGCGAATCCAGATGGCGTTTCTGTCCTCAATTTTAATGGAAAAATAGCTGCAGCTAATTCTGCCAACATCAGTACTCGAATGATGGGATTTGTAGATCAGATGAACGTAAAAGTAGGTGAGTCTGTGAAAAAAGGACAGTTACTAATGGTGATCAATAATGCAGATTTACAAGCAAAAAGTGCTCAAGTGAAAGCGGCGATTGCTGCAGCTGAAGCAGGTTTTGAAAATGCAGAGAAAGACTATAAACGTTTCCAAAGTTTGATGAAGTCGAACAGTATTTCTCAAAAGGAAATGGATGATATGTCTACTCGATATCAACTAATGAAATCGCAATTAGAAGGAGCCAAGCAACAACAAAGTGAAGTGAACGCACAGCTACAATATGTGAATTTAAAAGCGCCTTTTGATGGAGTCATTACCAATCGATTTATAGAAGTGGGCGATATGGCAAATCCAGGAATGCCTTTGTTGGGTATTGAGCAGCCAGGAAAAATGGAAGTAACGGCAATGGTTCCTGAAAGTGATATTCAGTCTGTAAAGCAAGGTGCAGAGGCAGTGGTTTACATCAATTCAATTGATACTGAGTTAAAAGGAGTCATCACGGAAGTGAGTAGCTCTTCAAAAAATACTGGTGGGCAATATGCGATACGTGTAATGATTACAGATAATAATTTGAAAGTGCGTTCTGGTATGTATGCGACAGTAAGCGCTACAGTTGAAAATGGAGCTGCAGTTCATTCAGCTTTGACGATTCCTCAAGAAGCGATAGTAACTAGAGGTCAACTTTCAGGAGTTTATACAGTGAGTCAACAAAATACTGCCATCCTAAGATGGTTGAAATTGGGACAGATAGCAGATGGAAAAGTAGAAGTTTTGTCTGGCTTATTGTCAGGAGAGCAATTGATTTTATCGGCAGAAAGCAAGTTATACAACGGTGCTCCATTAGTTTATTAAGAGTTAGAAAAGAACGAAGTTATGAAAGAAGGTTTAGCAGGTAGAATCGCCAAAGTATTCATCAACTCTAAATTGACAGTGTTGTTGATGGTTGTATTTATGGTGGTTGGGGTATACAGTTCATTTCTGATACCAAGAGAAGAAGAGCCGCAGATAGATGTGGCCATGGCCGATATTTTTATTAGTTACCCAGGTGCAAGCCCGGAAGAAGTAGAGTCGAGAGTCTCGCAGCCGTTGGAAAAAATGATTTCCAATATCAAAGGGGTGGAATATGTGTATTCTACTTCTATGAAAGAGCAGGCGATGATTATCGTGCAGTTTTATGTAGGAGAAGATATTGAACGTTCATTCGTAAAGTTATACACTGAGATGAACAAGCACATGGATGAGTTGCCGAAAGGTGTAACCCTGCCGTTGGTAAAAGCACGTTCTATTGACGATGTGCCCATGTTGAGTTTAACTCTTTGGAGCGAAAATTATGACGATTATCAACTCAAGCAAATTGCGCAAGAATTAAACGATGAAATCAAAAAGGTGAATGATGTATCGGCAACGCACATAATTGGTGGAAGAAACCGAGAAATGCGAGTGGTGTTGAATCCTGCTAAATTAGCGGCTTCAGGTTTAGATTTCTTGGCAGTAGCAGAAATGCTAAAGGTCAATAATCAGCAATTGAGTAGTGGAAATATCACTAAAAACGACAAAGAATTTACCGTTGAAACAGGGTTGTTTTTATCAACTGTAGAAGATGTTGAGAATTTGGTAATAGGCGTACAGCAAAATCAACCCATTTATTTAAAACAAGTTGCTGAGGTGATCGATGGTCCTGAAATACCATTGACATATGTGCAATTAGGTTTTGGTCAAGCGAGTGAAAAGACGGCCGACTTTCCATCGGAATATCCTGCAGTTACCCTTTCTATCGCTAAGCGAAAAGGGGCTGATGCGATGAAAATTGCAGATGTAATTTTAGATAAAGTAGATGGCTTGAAGGCGACCTTGATTCCAAATGATGTATTCGTGGAGGTCACTCGAAATTACGGAGAAACAGCTTCTCAGAAAGTGTCGGAATTACTGATGCATTTAATAGGCGCAATATTCGCGGTTACGTTAGTGGTGATGTTGGCCATGGGCTGGAGAGGAGGTTTGGTGGTATTTCTATCTGTTCCTGTCACTTTTGCATTGACCCTTTTGAGTTACTATTTATTGGATTACACCCTGAATAGAATTACCCTTTTCGCATTGGTATTTGTGACCGGTATTGTGGTGGATGATTCCATTATCATTGCTGAGAATATGCACCGCCACTTTAAAATGAAACGATTGCCATTTAAGCAAGCGGCATTGTATGCCATTAATGAAGTGGGAAATCCAACTATTTTGGCTACACTTACGGTGATTGCTTCTGTATTGCCGATGGCTTTTGTGTCTGGATTGATGGGGCCGTATATGTCTCCAATGCCAATCGGAGCCTCTATCGCCATGATTTTGTCTTTGTTTGTAGCTTTAACGATTACTCCGTATTTGGGATTTATTTTCCTAAGAGAAAAAGAGCCGAAAGATGGAAAAGAGAAAGCGCCTGAGAAGGAGATTTCAGAGACCATGATTTATCGAATTTATGAACGTTTTGAAAAACCATTAATTGAGAATAAAGCAATTCGTTGGGGATTCTTGGGAGTGACTGCGCTATTATTATTCGGTTCTGTAGCCATGTTTTTTACCAAGTCGGTAGCGGTAAAAATGTTGCCTTTTGACAATAAAAATGAGTTTCAAGTGGTGATTGATATGCCAGAAGGAACGACGTTAGAACGTACTGATTTAGTGGCTAAAGAGATTGCTCAATTTCTATCTACTCGTTCAGAAGTGGTGAATTACCAAAGTTATGTGGGGACTTCAGCGCCCATCACGTTCAACGGATTAGTGCGTCATTATGATGTGCGACGAGGAAGTAATGTGGCTGATATTCAAGTCAACTTGACGGACAAAAAAGAGCGGACTGCTCAAAGCCATGACATAGCGAGTGAGTTCAGACCGTACATTCATGAAATTGCGAAGAAATATAACGCCAATGTAAAAATAGTGGAAGTGCCACCGGGACCTCCAGTATTGTCAACCATCGTAGCGGAAATTTACGGGCCTGACTACAAAGAACAGATGAAAGTAGCTGCTCAAGTAAAGGCCATTTTGGAAAATACTACCGATGTAGTAGATGTAGACTGGATGGTGGAGGCGGATCAAACGGCTTATGAATTAGTGGTGAATAGAGAAAAGGCAATGCTTTATGGTGTAGCTCCTCAGCAAGTGGTTTATACGATGAATATGGCGCTTTCTAACCGTGCAGTTTCTAATTTATACGATGAAAATGCTGCGGAACAAGTTGGGATTATATTGGCGTTAGACCCAAAAGAAAAGTCAACGATTGAAGAAGTAACACAGTTGCAAG
Organism: Acidiluteibacter sp.; assembly: GCF_055129545.1. Lineage (NCBI taxonomy): Bacteria > Pseudomonadati > Bacteroidota > Flavobacteriia > Flavobacteriales > Cryomorphaceae > Acidiluteibacter > Acidiluteibacter sp. Next base: position 16,246 of record NZ_JBSRUB010000019.1, read on the forward strand.
TTGAGTCTAGCCATGGAACGATGGTAAGCATTAGCGATTTGGTTGAGGTAAAAGAAAAGATTGCAGATAAAGCAATTTACCGAAAAAATCAACAGCGAGTGGTGTATGTGATGGCTGATATGGCAGGAGAGTTAGAAAGTCCTGTGTATGCTATTTTGGGAATGGAAGAAAAGTTAAAGGAGATAACATTGCCTGATGGTTATGGCATCAATGAATTGTACATCTCTCAGCCTGAAAGTAACGAAGACTTTACAGTGAAATGGGATGGAGAATGGCAAATTACCCTAGAAGTATTCCGTGATTTAGGAATTGCATTTTTAGGAGTTATTGTAATGATTTACATCTTGATTGTAGGATGGTTCCAAAACTTTAAAGCACCAATTGTAATGATGGTTGCTATTCCGCTTTCATTAATAGGAATTGTTTTAGGTCACTGGGCAATGGGTGCCTTTTTTACGGCTACTTCATTTATAGGAATGATTGCCCTCGCTGGAATTATGGTGCGAAACTCCGTTCTGTTAATTGACTTTATCAATATTCGATTGGAAGATGGGGTAGGTTTGAAGCAAGCAGTAATTGAAGCTGGAGCTGTAAGAACAACACCGATTTTATTAACCGCAGGAACAGTAGTAATTGGAGCATTTGTCATACTATTTGATCCAATATTCCAAGGGTTGGCCATTTCATTAATGGGTGGGACCATTGTTTCTACTGTATTGACATTATTGGTAGTGCCGTTGGTGTACTACATGATAGAACGTAAAAATCACACGAATTAAAGGGAGGTCTAAAATGAAATTATTAATTGTAACGGTGGTAGAAGATTACCACGATAAAGTGATCAAATTATTTAAGGAAGCAAAAATTGAAAATTACAGCGAGTCTGATATCGATGGCTATAAAAATGCGCCATCAACCATGATGTCGACTAGTTGGTTTCCTAGTGAGAAGTCTGGCGCAGAGTCTAATTTGTTTTTCTCTTTTACGGAAGAAGAAAAAATAGACTACTTGTTTGAATTGATCACTGAGTTCAACAAACACTTAGAAACGAATAATCCAATTAAAGCGGTCGTAGTGCCGATAGAACGTAGTATTTAAAAATTATAAAAATGGTAAATAGAGTAGTTAGAGGTATAGCAGGTACATTTATATTGATCAGTTTGTTGCTGTCTGTGTATGTCGATCAATCTTGGTTGTGGTTTACAGCTTTTGTAGGAGTTAATTTGTTGCAATCATCAGTTACCAAATGGTGCTTGATGGATAAAATTGTAGCAAAATTAGGGGTTAAAGATTAGGTTTGTTTTTAGGTTTTGATGGAAGCCCATTCTGCGCAAGTAGAATGGGTTTTTTTATATTTAGAAATCAATCTATGATTGAAAGGCAGTATGTTAAATTGAGCACTTATAAATACATTACTTTTGTTGGCTAGATTTGCAAGAAGATTTAATTGATTTGAGACAAGAGCGGTTAGGATATTTAGATAGTGCAAGAGGATTGGCGGCTATGTGCGTATTGTTGGTTCATGCGATTGCCTCTTTCAGTGAAACCAATTTTGAACTTTTGCCAATTGCTAACTTTACAAGAGATTATCTCGATATAGGAAAGGTATTTTTAATTCTATTTTTCCTCACTAGTGGATTTGTGATTCCATTTAGTATAAAAGGAAAAGGAGCGAATGCCTTAAAAAGTTTCGCTATTTCTAGATTCTTTCGTTTGTATCCAGTGTATTGGGTTTCTGCCATTTTAGGATTTGTATTGTACGGCACATTTACCTATTCCGATTTGATCATGAACCTGACTATGCTTCAACAATTTTTTGGTTTTGAAAACATCATTGGTTTGTACTGGACACTACAAATCGAGCTCATTTTTTACTTTTTGGTCGCATTAACTTTCATTATCAATAGATTATATAATAAGCGGTTTTTGTTTCAGACTTCAGTTCTTTTTTTGGTGCTAGCTCTAGCAATGGCTATCGTTAGAAATGTATTGCTTATAAAGTTGCCATTAGCGGTGCCGCTCACTTTATCTATCATGTATTTTGGTTCTTATTTTCGATATTTTGTGTTGGATAAAGACTTGATAGCTAAAAAGTTTTCTAATTATTACTTCATTATTTATGTTATTGCGATCCCAATAATTAGTTATCTAGGATATAATCACGATTTCGGATATGATGAAAGTTGGGATAAATACACATTGACCTATTTCTTAGGGCTCTTAATTTTTGTGGGCATTTGTAAATTTAAATATACATCAAATGCGATGGAATATTCTGGAAAAATCAGCTATTCGGTTTATGTCTTTCATCCATTAACCATTCTCGTTATTCAGAAAATAGCATTTTTCGATTCAGTTAATGGGTTTCTGAAGGTGATATTGGTTTTAGTGACTACAATGCTATTTTCTCACCTTACATATTATACAATTGAAAAACAATCGATTGGCTTTGGCCGAAAGTTGCGTAAGCGAATTGTGAAGGGGCAATAGGGGTTTAATTCATTTTTATTGTGTTATTCGGTCACGAAATAGGAGAATTGAACTCAGCCCCATCGGGGTGAAATCTTCGTAGGAATAAATAATAGAAGTGTTTTAAGCCACGTAGTGGTGAAATTTTTATTTCCGGTAATTCCGGAAATAAACGAAACACCTAAGATATTATTAAAATGAATTAGGTCTTTTGAATTCTTGATCAGTCAAAAAATAAGGCACAAAAAAAGGAGTTGATTTCTCAACTCCTCGTAGTAGCGGGGATATGTCCCGATAGCTATCGGGACGAGCGTATGACTATTATTATAAATACCTAAAAATTAGAACAAAAAAAAGAGTAATCATTTCTGATTACTCTCGTAGTAGCGGGGATACGACTCGAACGTATGTCACGCCTAAGGCGGATATGAGCCCTCCGGCTTAAACATTACTTTTAGCCATTCTCTTCCTTTTCCTGATTTAAGGAATTTTTCTCTTGCCATTGCTTCAGACTTAATAGCGAAGAATTCTAAGTAAATTACTTTCCAAGGTCTAAATTTAATAGTCGAGCCTTTTTTAGCAAGTTGATTGTGAGATTTAAAACGTTCAATTAAGTTAGACGTATGTCCAGTATAGAATTTGTTAAACTTTTCAGAGTGTAGGATATATACGACGATTTCTTCTTGCATTTTGATAAATTATAAGCACAAAAAAAAGGAGTTGATTTCTCAACTCCTCGTAGTAGCGGGGATACGACTCGAACGTATGACCTTCGGGTTATGAGCCCGACGAGCTACCAACTGCTCCACCCCGCAATATATTTTTAGCAATATTGCTTGCTTTTTTAAATTCTATCCGTTAAACCGCTGTTTAACTTTCAATTAAAGGCTGTTTTTATTCGATAAATAAAGGTGCCTTCCTTAATTGGAGTGCAAATATATTATTTGTTTCTTTGCAGTGCAAATAAAATGCATAAAAAATGTCGCATAAAGCAGGATTTGTTAACATCATCGGAAACCCAAACGTGGGTAAGTCTACCCTAATGAATGGCTTGGTTGGTGAAAAGATGTCAATAATAACATCGAAGGCACAAACCACTCGTCACCGTATTTTAGGGATAGTTAACGACGATGACTACCAAATCGTCTTTTCTGACACTCCAGGGGTGTTAGAACCGAACTATAAACTGCAAGAAGGCATGATGAAATTCGTGTATTCTGCATTAGAGGATGCCGATGTTTTATTATTGATAGTAGATGCCTACGATCAAATCATCAAAAATGAGAAAGTATTAAAGCGTCTTCAAACCATTGAAGTGCCATTAATCATTGTAGTGAACAAAATTGATTTACTGGATCAAGAGCGATTGGAACAAACCGTGAACCTTTGGATTGAGCAATTTCCTAAAGCACAGATTTTACCAATGTCAGCTTTGCACAAGCAAGGGTTAGATACATTGTTGAAAAAGATCACCGAATTGCTGCCTGAGTCTGAAGCGTATTTTGATAAGGATCAATTGACGGATAAAACAGAGCGTTTTTTCATGGCAGAAATTATTCGTGAAAAAATCTTCATGAATTATAAGAAGGAGATTCCATATTCTTGCGAAGTAGTCGTTAATTCATTCTTAGATGAAGAGAAGATTGTTCGAATTTCTGCTGAAATTATGGTGTCTCGCGAATCTCAAAAAGGAATTTTAATAGGACATCAAGGAAAGATGTTAAAGAAAGTAGGAACTGCTGCACGATTAGACATGGAGAAGTTTCTAGATAAGAAAGTGTTTTTAGAATTGTATGTGAAGGTAGATAAAGACTGGAGAAATGAAGATTCTAAATTAAAGCGTTACGGCTATTTATAAGTAAAAGAAAGTATGGCAAATATTGTTGCAATTGTAGGACGTCCAAATGTTGGAAAGTCTACATTATTTAATCGTATTACAGAAAGTAGAAAGGCGATTGTGGATGAGCAAAGTGGGGTAACTCGCGACCGTCATCATGCACACGCTACTTGGTCTGGACGTGAGTTTACGATAATCGATACTGGTGGTTACATCAGTGGATCAGAGGATGTTTTTGAAGGTGAAATTCGCAAGCAAGTTGAAATTTCTATTCAAGAAGCGAATGTTATTTTGTTTGTAGTAGATGTAACAGCAGGAATCACCGATTTGGATGATGTCGTTGCTGATATGTTGCGAAGAAGCAAAAAGAAAGTGTTTATTATTGCCAATAAGGTGGATAACAACGAACGTTGGGGAGAGTCTGCCGTATTCCATTCATTTGGATTAGGTGCGCCTTACAACATTTCCTCACTGAGTGGAAGTGGAACTGGTGATTTGTTAGATGATGTTATTGCTGCATTTCACGACGGTGATGATGAAGAAATAGACATTCCTAAGTTTGCGATTGTTGGTCGTCCAAATGTTGGAAAATCATCATTGGTGAATGCCCTAATAGGGAAAGAAGCAAACATTGTAACTGATATAGCTGGTACAACACGTGATGCGCTAGGAACACGTTATAATGCCTTTGGTTTCGACTTTATGTTGACCGATACAGCCGGACTTCGTAAGAAAGGAAAGGTAGATGAAGATGTAGAGTTCTACTCTGTAATGAGATCTATTCGTGCTATCGAAAATAGTGACGTTTGTATTTTATTAATTGAAGCGGATAAAGGAGTAATGGCTCAGGATCTAAATATTCTGCAATTGGCTTTGAAGAATAAGAAGGGATTGGTTATAATGGTGAATAAATGGGATTTGATTGCTGATAAAGGAACCAATACCATGCGTGATTTTAAGAATGCGATTTTAGAAAAAATTGCACCATTTAATGATGTGCCGATTATCTTTACTTCGGTTACAGAAAAGCAGCGAATCCTAAATGTATTGGAAGAAGCGGTTCATGTGTATCAAAACAGAATTAGAAAAATTCCGACCAATAAGCTGAACAAAGTGATGTTGCCAATTATTGAGGCAGTTCCACCACCTGCAGTTAAAGGGAAATACATTAAAATTAAGTTCATTAATATGTTGCCGACATACAAACCTACGTTTGTATTTTACTGCAACTTGCCACAGTATATTAAAGAATCTTACAAAAGATTTGTAGAAAATAAGTTGAGAGAGAATTTTGATTATACCGGAGTTCCGATCCAATTGTTTTTTAGAGAGAAGTAAAAAGAGGAATTCAAAATACCCATCACTGAGGGAAGTCGAAGTGAAAGGGGATAATTACTACAAACAAAAAATCCATCTTAGAAATTCTAAGATGGATTTTTTTATGGTTTAAAGTTTCGAGATTATATTCCGAAACCTGCTTTCACTTTGTCTAAGTAGTCTAACTTTTCCCAAGTAAACAACTCTACATCCATTGTTTTTGTTTCGCCATTTGGTTGAGTGAAGGTTTTAGAAACAACTTCATTTACTCTTCCCATATGTCCGTATGCAGCAGTTTCGCTGTACATCGGAGAACGTAATTTCAATCTGCTTTCAATAGCTGACGGGCGCATGTCAAAGATTTCAGAAACCTTCTTAGCGATTTCTCCATCTGTCATGTTCACTTTCGAAGTTCTGTAAGTATCAACGAAAATTCCCATTGGCTCAACAACTCCAATTGCATAAGATACTTGAACTAAAATCTCATCAGCTACACCTGCAGCTACTAAGTTTTTAGCGATATGACGAGTGGCATAAGCTGCACTTCTATCTACCTTACTTGGATCTTTTCCTGAGAATGCACCACCACCGTGAGCACCTTTACCACCGTAGGTGTCTACGATAATCTTACGACCGGTTAAACCAGTATCTCCGTGAGGACCACCAATTACAAACTTTCCAGTCGGGTTGATGTGGTATTTGATATCATCGTTAAATAATGCTTGTAATTCAGGTGATAATAAAGCTTTCACTCTTGGAATCACGATTTCAACGATGTCTTTTCTAATTTTAGCCAACATCGTGTCGTCATCAGCAAAATCATCATGCTGAGTAGAAACTACGATTGCTTCAATTCGCTGAGGTACATTTTCGTCAGAATACTCAATCGTTACTTGACTTTTTGCATCAGGACGCAGGTAAGAAATGTCTGTTCCTTCTCTTCTCATCGCAGCCATTTCTTTCAAAATTAAGTGCGATAAATCCAATGCTAAAGGCATGTAATTTCTAGTCTCGTTGGTTGCATAACCAAACATCATTCCTTGGTCACCTGCACCTTGCTCTTCTTTCGAAGCTCTATCAACTCCACGATTGATGTCGTCTGATTGCTCATGAATTGCTGAAAGCACTCCGCAAGAGTTACCATCAAACATATATTCCCCTTTCGTGTAACCAATTTTGTTGATTACGTCACGTGCAATTTTTTGAACGTCTAAATAGGTATTTGATTTTACTTCACCAGCAAGAATAACTTGACCAGTAGTAACTAAAGTTTCACAAGCCACTTTTGACTCTGGGTCAAAAGCTAAAAAATTATCAATAAGAGCGTCAGAAATTTGATCTGCTACTTTGTCAGGATGTCCTTCTGAAACCGACTCGGATGTAAATAAATATGGCATTTAATTATATTATTGAATTGTTATGAGGGCGCTAAAGTACGAATTTGACTTAGAAAAATAAAAGTCATTTTCAAGCTTTATTTATTGCCTTGTTAATTGTTTAAATACGTCTTCTAATTTTTGTGTTTCCTTTTGTAGCGTAAGCACTGCGGCGCCTTCACTAACTGCGAAATTAAAGATAGCGGTTCTTAAATCGATGTTTGAATCACTTTCTATTCGATAAGAGTTGTCGCTAATTTTGGTAAATTGAGTAATTCCTTTGATCTTTTTTAGATTCGATTCTTGTATTTGACCTTCAAATTCTACCGTAACAATCGTTTTCTCCGTGGCAATGTTAGTTAATTCTTTTGCAGATTTATTTGCCACTAAAATTCCATTGTTAATAATCATTACTCGATCGCAAATGGCTTCTACTTCTTGCATAATATGCGTTGAAAGCATCACCGTTTTTTCTTTCCCAACAAGCTTGATTAGATTTCTTATCTCCGTTAACTGATTTGGGTCTAGTCCTGTAGTAGGTTCATCTAAAATCAACACTTTTGGATCGTGAATTAAAGCTTGCGCTAATCCTACTCGTTGGCGATATCCTTTTGACAATGCACCTATTTTTTTATTCTGCTCGACTTGCAAACCCACTTTTTCTATAATGTCGTCGATGACTTTTTTTGTGGGTTTAATTTTATGCAGCTGTGCCACAAAGGCAATCGACTCTCTAACGTACATGTCAAGGTAAAGTGGATTGTGTTCTGGTAAGTATCCAATTAATCCGCGAACAGCCAGTGCATCTTTGGTCACATCTATGCCACAAACGCTCACTTGTCCTTCTGAGGCAGGAATGTAAGTCGTTATGATTTTCATCATTGTAGATTTTCCAGCACCATTTGGGCCAAGGAAACCAACGATTTCTCCTGGTTTTACTTCAAAACTGACATCGTTTAAGGCACGCTGTGTGCCATATAATTTAGTTATATTCTCTACCTTTATCGACATATTTAAACCTCGTTTAGAAAGGCCGAATTTACTAATTTTAAGCTGTAAGGCATTGTTAAAATAATTGAAATACATTTGAAAGGAATAGTTATAAAATCAACAGGAAGTTGGTACACCGTTCGAGGAGAAGATGAGGAAATCTATAATTGCCGCATTAAGGGCAAGTTTAGAATGAAAGGGATAAAAAGCACCAACCCCATCGCAGTAGGCGATCGGGTGGAATTTGATTCAGATACTGAATCCTATGTGATCCATAAATTAGAACCCAGAGAGAATTACATTGTTCGAAAATCAATCAACTTATCCAAGCAAACACATATTATTGCTGCCAATGTAGATCAGGCATTCTTGTTTGTTACCTTAAAGTTTCCTGAAACTTCGATGGAGTTTATTGATCGATTTCTGGTAAGTGCAGAAGCCTATCACATTCCTGTGAAATTGATTTTCAATAAGATTGATATTTACGATGAGGATGAGCTGAAGTTTATGCGATTCATTCAATCCATTTATACGAAAATAGGTTATGAATGCTATGAAGTTTCAGCCGAAAAGCAGATCAATTTAGACAAGATAAAAGAGTTGTTGAAAGATAAGATTACGATGCTTTCCGGTCATTCGGGAGTGGGAAAAAGTACGTTAATTAATCAATTGGATCCGGAGTTAGATCTTCGAACTCTGGCTATTTCAGAAGCTAATAAGTCGGGAATGCATACCACCACTTTTGCAGAAATGCATCCGCTTATTTTTGGAGGTGATATTATCGATACGCCAGGAATTAAAGGTTTCGGAGTAGTGGACTTGGAAAGTGGGGAACTCAGTCACTATTTTCCAGAAATGATGAAAGTGTTACCGGATTGCAAATTCAATAATTGCATCCATATTAATGAGCCAGGCTGTGCTGTGAAAGCAGCAGTGGATTCAGGTGACATATCACCAACGAGATACAGCAGCTACTTGTCAATTACAGAAGACGAAAAAGGAGAAAATTACAGAGCAAAAGGATATTAATGAGAGTGATTGTGCAACGAGTGTCAGAAGCTTCAGTGACCATTGACGGCCAAGTGAAAGCTGAAATTGGTCAAGGATTATTGGTTTTATTAGGAATTGAAGCTACCGACGAAAAAGAAGATCGAGATTGGTTGATTCGAAAGATTATCAATATGCGCGTCTTTAATGATGATGGAGGAGTTATGAATTTGTCATTGACTGATATTAATGGTGATTTAATTGTAGTAAGTCAATTTACACTGCATGCGAGCACCAAAAAAGGAAATCGTCCCTCCTATATGAAAGCGGCACCTCCAGCTGAGGCGGAGGAACACTATGAATTGTTCAAGACAGAAATGGCCGAAGCGATTGGTAAACCCATCCAATGTGGAGAGTTTGGTGCAGATATGAAAGTTCGATTAATAAACGATGGCCCTGTAACTATAATAATGGATTCTAAAAATAAGGAATAATGACATTGCAAGAAGCTCAAAAAAAGGTCGACGATTGGATCAATCAATATGGTGTTCGGTATTTTAATGAAATGACCAATATGGCTATTCTAACCGAAGAAGTAGGGGAGGTAGCTCGGATTATGGCTCGAGAATATGGGGAGCAATCCAAGAAGAAGTCAGACGAAGGGAAAGAGTTGGGTGATGAATTAGCAGATGTTTTATTTGTGTTGGTTTGTATCGCCAATCAAACAGGAATTGATTTACAGGCTGCTTTTGAAAAAAATATAGAGAAGAAAACGCAACGAGATAACACTCGACACAAAGAAAACGACAAGCTTTAAAATTTTCTTTACTGATAAAAGTTCACAACTTATCAACTTTATAGCTTAACAATTGCAAAAAACATGATGGCTATTGTTTCATTAATGTTAAATTTGGAGCTCTTATAAAAATGTTCAACAAATGATCCGATTCACAGCGTTATCAAAATCAATCGTTTTGACGATTGGAATACTTTTTAGTTCATTGTTAATGGCTCAAATTCAAGAGCCTATTGAGTGGGAAGCTTCAGTTAATCAATTGGAAAATGGAGAAGCAGAACTAATAATGACTGCAAAAATTGATAAAGGATGGCACCTTTACTCTCAGTACCTTCCAAATGATGATGGTCCAATAGCAACTGAGTTTTCTTTCACGGAATCAGATAAATATAAATTGATTGGTAAGGTGGAAGAGCCGAAGCCAATCTCGGAATACGATAAGAATTTCGACATGCAATTGAATTTCTTTGCAAAGAAGGTTCAGTTTAAGCAAAAGATAAAAGTGCTTTCAGGAGCTGATTTTACCATCACAGGTGAAAGTTACTCCATGGTGTGTAACGATGAAATGTGTTTGCCACCTGAGGCCATTGAACATACTTTTAAGATTAAAGGTACTGGAGAAACAAGCGGAGATATTTCTACTGGTGCAGGAAATCCAATTACTTCCGTTTCTGATGAATTTTTAGATGCTGTAAAATGGGAGTATTCTTCTGTCTTAAAGGATGAAAGTACTGGTGCTTATGAATTCCACTTTAAAGGAGAAATAGGAGAGGGATGGCATTTGTATTCTCAAAAGCAAAAGTCGGAAGAAGAGCAAGTAATGGCGACCAAATTTTACCTGAATCGTTCATTAGAGGCTGATGGCGGTTTTAGCGAAATGGGCGATTTAATCACTGCATTTGATCCAACTGCAGATTTAGAGTTAAGCTATTTTGAGCACAATGTAGATTTTGTTAAAACGATATCTGGAATTGAAAAAGGTGTTTATATCATTGAATTTGAATACATCGTTTGTAATGCTACCATGTGTTTGCCTCCTGAATTAATCGAAGTAGAATTTGATTTGGCAACAGGTAAAGGAATTAATGTATTGGAGAAAGCGAGCCAAGAAGCATCATTAGACATTGCTACTGTAATACCAAGTTTACCAAATGTTGATTTGGAGAATCCTAAAGGCGATTGTGGAGAGGAAAAGCAAGAAGTGAGTAATGTGTGGATGGTATTCTTATTTGGATTTATAGGTGGATTGATTGCACTATTAACGCCTTGTGTGTTTCCTATGATTCCATTGACAGTGAGCTTTTTTACCAAAGGAGATGGGGGTGGAAAAGGATTAGGAAAAGCAATGCTTTATGGATTCTTTATCTTTTTAATTTATGCGATTTTAAGTATCCCATTCCACTTCAATACTGATCCAGCTGTCCTCAATGAGGTAGCAACGAGTGTGACCTTAAACATCATTTTCTTTATTGTGTTTGTGGTGTTTGCGATTTCTTTCTTTGGATACTTTGAAATTACGTTACCAAGTAAATTGACCAATAAGGCAGACAATGCTTCCGAAGTTGGTGGTATCTTAGGAATCTTCTTTATGGCTTTAACATTGGCTTTGGTTTCTTTCTCTTGTACCGGTCCAATTTTAGGAACTGTTTTAGGAAATGCATTGAAAAACGGACCTTGGCCAATCACCGCTGCTATGAGTGGTTTCGGTATCGCTTTAGGACTTCCATTTGCAATTTTTGCAGCTTTTCCAAGTATGATGAGCAAGCTGCCTAAGTCAGGTGGATGGTTGAATTCAGTAAAAGTAGTTTTAGGATTTATTGAAATTGCTTTAGCAATTAAATTCTTATCCAATGCAGATTTAGTAGAGCAATGGGGATTAATAAAAAGAGAAACATTCTTCTTAATCTGGACCATTATTGGTTTCGGATTAACGGCCTATTTATTTGGTTGGATTAAGTTTCCGCATGATTCACCGATTAAGAAATTGTCACCGTTTAGAATTAGCTTGGCAATGCTAGTTTTAGCGTTTACTATTTATATTGCTCCTGGAGTATTGAAGACCTCTCCTTGGAACCACAATTTATTGAGTGGATTTCCACCTCCGACATTCTACAGTTGGTATGAAAAAGAAACCTTCCATGCAGAGTTTGATAGTTTCGATGAAGCATTGGCTGAATCTAAGCGGGTGAATAAGCCTTTGTTGATCGACTTTACAGGATGGGCTTGTGTGAACTGTAGAAAGATGGAAGAGTCGGTTTGGACAGTAGAAAGTGTGAAAAAGAAACTAGAAGAAGATTTCGTGTTGGTGTCACTTTACGTTGATGATAAAGTAATGCTTCCTGAAGAGCAGCAAGGGGTTTTTGAATACATGGCAGGTGAAGAATTGAAGAAGAAAAAAATCAAAACCATTGGGAATAAATGGGCGACTTTTCAGACGCAAGTGTTCAACAATAACTCTCAACCTTATTATGTAATGTTAAGTCCTGATGGATACTTATTGGGCAATCCTGTTGGATATACGCCAAGTGTAGAAGAGTATTCTGACTTCTTGGATTGTGGAATAGCGGCATTTAAAATGAATGCAGCGAATTAGATAAAATTGAATTGATATACAAAAGCACCTCGAATTCGGGGTGCTTTTTTTTGAGAATTATAGCCAGTTAGTGGTGTCATCTTCCTAGAATATAAGTCAGCCAACAATAAAAGCCACGTAGTGGTGACATCTTATTTCTGAGATGAAGTTCTTAATTCTTTATTTCGTCGTTTGAGCGGAGTCGAAAACAGAAATAAAGATGACACAAAAGCTAGAATTTATAGTTGATTTCTTACAAATCACCCCAATAACAGTCCCAATCCCAATACGGATAACACGCTAACATTTGCCCATTTGGTGTATTGCCAGAATCGTTCGCTTCTCAAAAATGGAGTGAGTTTGGCTGCCAATAGACAAACTATTCCAAAGATAAAGATAGCTTGAATCATAAAAATTCCGCCTAAAAATACCATCTGAATTGCCACTGACAAATCGCCTTCAGGTAGAATGAATTGTGGGAAAAAGGCAATAAAGAACAACGATACTTTAGGATTCAAAACATTCATAAAGAAGCCCACTTTCCATCGTTTCCAAAAGGAAGGAGAGACTTGGGCATCATCTTTTGTACTAATCGGACTCGACTTGCTTTTAGCTGCCTGAAAGGCCAAATAGAACAAATAGGCCGCTCCCGCATATTGAATTCCTTTCATCGCCCATTCCGATTGTGAAATGACAATAGAAAGCCCAGTTGCAGCTAAAGTAGTGTGAACAATTAATCCACTGACTAAGCCAATAGCGATACTAAAACCAATCTTAGCTCCATTGCTAACACTTTGAATAATGACAAATACTAAATCTGGGCCGGGAAGCAGTGTAAGTGCAACCGAAGCCAGAATGAAACTCCAATAATTAGTTAGAAACTCCAATTGTACTAATTGTTAGTTTAGTTAGCATAATTGCTGAACTTGAGATTTTACAATCGGTGTTACACCAATTGGGTTTTTAATTGCCGCATAAAAAAATATTAATTTTTAAAAGCTAGAATTGGTAAATGCCGAGCGATTAGAAAACGAGTACACAAGGCACGAAGTGTACGACATTATATAACGCAATCGGTATTAGTCGATCATTGTAGGAGATGGAGCTCGGTTGTAAGCCTTTCTTTTTGGTTTAATGCTTTTCACAAACATCACATTGATCAATTCGTCCTCCACAGTAACCATCGTTTTAGAAATGCCGTTGGTAATCTTCAGGAATTTGTCATACTTGGACTTCTTTTCCAAAGGTTCAAAAGTTTTGTCTATCATTTGAATTTGAATGTTGTCTCCATCTATTTTGCCATTACTCACCGTTACTTTTCCAATGAAACAATCGGCAAAAGTTCCTTTTCTTACTGTGATTACTACATTGTCATAGGTGCCATCTTCAACAAATTCGGCTCCTCTTGTTTCAAATATTTTAGCGTAGTCTTGGTAGCAATTTGATTCGTCCTGAGCACTTAACGTTGAAAAAGTAATGAGCGTAAAAGCAGCGATTAGAAAAGTTTTCATGTATTTGTCTGTTTTGTTATTGTAAGCCGCTAAAATAAAAATACTTTTTCGAAATCTTCCGAAGAAGTTCAGCTTATTCTATCTTTGTTGTAAATAGAAATCCAATCGCATGAGTTTACAGACCATAAAAGATAACTTTACAGAAGCGCAAGAAGTACTGAGTCAATTTATTTCAGATGAATCTAATTTGAAAAAAGTAGACGATGCTGCAACGTTAATTGCTGAAGCTTTAAAGGCTGGAAATAAAGTTATTTCATGTGGAAATGGTGGAAGTATGTGCGATGCCATGCACTTTGCAGAAGAGTTGAGTGGCCGTTTTAGAAACGATCGACCCGCTTTGGCTGCAATTTCTATTTCAGATCCTTCGCACATCAGCTGTGTCGGAAATGATTATGGTTATGAGTTTATCTTTTCCAGATACGTGGAAGGTTTAGGTCAAGCTGGCGATGTTTTATTGGGAATTAGCACGAGTGGAACTTCCAAAAATGTCATCAAAGCCATTGAGGCGGCTAAAAAGAAGGGGATGAAAGTGATCGGCCTAACCGGAAAAGACGGAGGATTAATGGCTGATTTATGTGACATTGAAATACGAGCTCCACATTCTACATATGCAGATCGGGCGCAAGAAATTCACATCAAAGTTATTCACAGCCTAATCCATACCATTGAACAGAAGGTTTAATTACTAGAATTCGAATTGCCATCAAACATATCATAACCTCCAGAACCACCGGCATTGAATAGCAACCTGAAATTCATTTTGGTTCTAACCGCTTTGCCATCTTTGATTCCAGGCTCCCATCTCATTAATTGCAATAGGCGCAATGTTTCTTCGTTACATCCGGCCGGGAGCGCATTCACCAAGGTGTAGTTAGAAGGCATACCGTAAGGCTCAATAATAAACTCATATTTTACTTCTCCCTTCACTTTTCTCATGATGGCTTCTTGTGGATATCTCATTTGCTTTAACGCAAAAGCATTCATATTTTCGGCGCCAATTAGTTTAGGAACCGAGTCCAATTCTTTGCTAGTGTATATGGTCGTTGACTCATCAACAGGAATATTTTTAGGGTAGGGCAATGCGTCATATCCTCTCTTCTTAACCACCTTTTTGTAGGTTTTGGGAGAAAATTTGATGCGCATTCCATCTTCCAACTTTTCATTAACCAAACGAGTATAATCCACTTTCCAAACAATCTGATTAAAGAATCGCATGGCTTCTTTATTGAACGCCTCATTGGTAGAAGAGCTAATTTTTGCTTGAACTACTTCTCCTTCATTGTTAATCATATATCGTATGGTAACCTCACCATCAGTTTCGCTCTCAAGCATTTCTCTGGGGTAGACCAATTCTTGTTTGATAAAATCTTCTAGGTAATCTTCAGCACCTACTGGTGCTGCAGCGAACCTTGATGCAGGTAGTAAATCTATTTTTTGAGCCATTCCAATAGTGGATAGCCCTATGATTATTAGTGTAGTTATAATTGATTTCATTTTCGTTCTTTATTCCATAAAGGTAATAAAATTGTTATATTGCTAATTCATTTTGAAGGGTTTAATATGCTAGTAAAAACATTTGGAAGTGCAGTTCAAGGAGTAGATGCCATTACAATCACAGTTGAGGTAAACGTGGATCAGGGAATTAATTTTCTATTGGTCGGCTTACCAGATAGCGCGGTGAAGGAAAGTCAACAACGAATCGATTCAGCATTAAGGTGCCACGGCTATAAAATTCCTGGAAAAAAGGTAGTGATTAATATGGCTCCTGCTGATATTCGGAAAGAAGGCTCAGCGTATGACATGACCATTGGAATGGGAATTCTAGCCGCTTCAGAACAGATGAAAGCAGATCAAGTGCATGAATTTGTCATTATGGGTGAACTGTCATTAGATGGTGGATTGCAGTCGATGAAAGGAGCATTACCTATTGCGATACAAGCCAAAAAGGAAGGGTTTAAAGGAATTATTTTACCAAAACAAAATGCACGTGAAGCGGCAATTGTTGAAGGGTTGGAAGTTTATGGCGTAGAAAATATTAAAGAAGTAATAGATTTCTTTAATGGAGTAGGAGAATTGGAGCAAGTGACATTAAATATAAAGGAAGAATTTTATAAGAACTTAACTTCTATTGAGTTTGATTTTCAAGATGTAAAAGGACAAGAAAATATAAAACGGGCATTGGAAATCGCAGCAGCAGGAGGACATAATGTTATTCTAATTGGTCCTCCGGGGGCTGGTAAAACCATGTTGGCTAAGCGTTTGCCGACTATACTACCACCGCTCTCTTTGAATGAAGCGTTAGAAACCACGAAAATACATTCCGTTGCTGGTAAGATGGATCACAATGCTAGTTTAATAACCATGCGACCATTTCGATCGCCGCATCATACCATTTCTGATGTCGCCCTCGTTGGTGGAGGTGGATTTCCTCAGCCTGGTGAAATTTCGTTGGCCCACAATGGGGTGTTGTTTTTAGATGAATTACCAGAATTTAAACGGACGGTTTTAGAAGTGATGCGCCAACCAATGGAGGAGCGAAGAGTCACAATTTCTAGAGCACGATTCACAGTAGATTATCCTGCAGCGTTTATGTTGATTGCCTCCATGAATCCGTGTCCTTGTGGATATTACAATCATCCGGAAAAAGAATGCATGTGCGGGCCAGGTATCGTGCATCGGTATTTAAATAAAATTTCAGGGCCACTATTGGATCGAATTGATTTGCATGTGGAGGTCACTCCAGTCCCATTTAGTAAATTATCAGAAGCGGCTTTATCGGAGAAAAGTCACGAAATACGTCAGCGTGTTATAAAAGCGAGAGAAATTCAGAATGAACGTTATGCAGAAAGTGAGAGCATCTATTGCAATGCCCAAATGGGCTCCAAGCAGCTAAGAGAAATCTGTCGCATCGAGAAAGAAGGACAAGATTTACTAAAAACCGCAATGGATCGATTGGGATTATCAGCTCGAGCTTATGATCGAATTTTAAAAGTATCTCGGACAATTGCTGATTTAGAAGGTAGCGAGAATATTGAGACTCATCACTTGGCAGAAGCAATTCAGTATAGAAGTTTGGATAGAGAAGGCTGGGCTGGGTAATTATTTTTTTATCAATTTCTTAATCAATAAAAACACAAAAGCAATCATCGGAACACCATGCATAATGGTATCCCACCAATCCATGGGTTGCATTCCATTAGCGCCACCCATGATCCATTTGATTTTGCCAAATAAGTGGGGCTCTGGAGAAAATGGAGCCAACCCAATTGCCATGCAAACAACAATTATTATCCATCCGCCTTGATTAGTTGTGTTGTTGTCTTCTATATTATTCATCTTTTATGAAAGGGTAAATTTCTTGTTTTACAAATGATTCTGGGAATTCGTTTTCATCGTCAAAGCCCAATTCTATATCTCGCCCATCGTGTGGGATATAGGCTGTTTTAAACAGATAATCCCAAATGCTTAGAGTCAATCCAAAATTAACGCCAGTTTTACGATTTTCCGGTAGCTCTTTGGCATGATGCCAAATGTGCATTTGAGGGTTATTGAAAATGTATTTCAACGGACCCAAGTTTAATTTGAAGTTACTGTGATTGAAATGCCCGATTGCTAATGCAAAAGCATCCACAATAAAGAATTCCACCAAGTTAAATCCTAGCATTGCCAATGGGACATATTGTATGAATTTGTATATGATGGTCTCCATCCAATGGAAACGAAGGTGAGCGGCAAAGCCCATCTCTTTTACGCTGTGATGAAGCTTATGAAACTGCCACAAAAATGGAGAGGCGTGCAATAATCGGTGAACATTCCATTGGATAAAATCTCGGGCTAAGAATAATATTCCCAATTGTGCCCAAATGGCCAATTCATTAATCTTAATCGCCACAATATTGGTTATACCAAATAGGGCCAAAAAGTCATTGAAAAACGTCACGAATACATTCGAAACGGAGTTGTAGATGATCAATGAAAAGATGAAAAAGTTGAAAAACATATAAAAGAAATCCAACCAGAAATCTTTACGAATGAGTTTCTGATTTTTTCGCCATGGAAACAGTATTTCTAGGGCATAGAAGAATATAGAAATTACTATTAGTAAGTAAAAATAACTGTGCCATGAAGGATTAGCAATGTCTTGAAAAAGGTAATTCCAATAATCGCTAAACCCTCTTAAAAATATGTCGATGTAATTGTTCATTCTAGTTATTGAACAGTTGGCAATCCTTCTTTGTTCCAAGCGCCCATGCCACCTTTTAAATCATAAACAGCGGGAAACCCTTGAGATTTGATAAAGTTGGCTGCTCTAGCACTTCGACCACCTGCAGCACAATACACCAAAACGGTTTTTGATTTATCCAAGGCAGCAATCTGTTTTTCAAATTCTGCGTCACTAATGTTGATGTTTTTTGCACCTTCTATATGGCCGCTATTGAATTCACCGGGAGTGCGCACATCGATTATTTGAATCGCCGAAGCATCTTCCATTTTGGCTTGAAAGCTTTTCGAATCAATTACCTCGGAAACGATTCCTTGCGTTAACGTTTCTTTGGCTGTCTCTTTCTGTTTTTCTTGTCCATTAGTGCAGCTAATTAGACTGATGGATAGAAATGTTACTAAAATAATTCTTTTCATAATAATTTAATTTTGAAGTTCTTCGGCTTTTTTTTCTACTCCTTTATAAGTAAAGAAGAGGTTGGCCCAAATGATTTTTGAAATGGCATAAATAAATGGGGAAGCAAGGATTAAGATGGAGGCAATTATTAGAACAATGGTCCAATAGCTCAAATCCAAACCCAAGATTAAGGTGGCTACCCAAACCGACATCATAACTGCTACTCCAATAGAATATGCCACGTACATGGCTCCAAAGTAAAACCCTGTTTCCATGTGCAAGCTTCTGTCGCAAACAGGGCACCTTTTAAGCACCGGCGACATCGCAGATAAATTGTACGGGTTTTTATCCTCATAGAATTCCCCTTCGTGACAATGCGGGCATTTTCGGTGAACAACACTGTAGGCCTTAGTTCCTTTTTTAATCATTTTATATAAAATTGCAGTTTGCTATGCAGTCAAACAATCGCAGTATGGATCGATCGACTAAGCTGTAGTTAATATTCCTTCCTTTTCGTTCTGATTTTAATACGCCTTTGTCTTTCATTTTTATCAAATGGTGAGAAAGTAACGACTGCTCAAGTCCAGTCAGTTCCATTAGTTGAGCAACATTCAACGATTCGGACTCGTGCATTATTCTCAGAATTTCAATTCGAATAGGGTGTCCAATCGCCTTCAAGATATCGGCGATCTTCTCCATTTTTTCGATTGAAATTTCTGCGGCTTTTGTTATCATAATTGGAAATACAAAAATATGATAATGTATTCATATTACATTTAAGAAAGGTTAAATTAATGTCTAATTCATATTGATTCAAAAATCATAATCCAATGCTAAGAATAAGTATACATTGTAATGAAACAGTGTGTCGAAATTAGTATACCATAATATAGTGATTGAATAAGCTATAAAAACTAATCAAAATTCTAATTATGAGTTATTTAATAGAAATTTATCAACTGTTAGTGATCCGTTTTTTTCGCAAAAGATGGGCAGGACTCTTTCATCAACCAATGATGAACAAAAAAATGGTTGATAACATTAACCCACAAGTGGTATGAGTCAATCCAATCCAAAACGTTCAGTAGAGCTTGTTGTATTGTCTGATATTCATTTAGGAACTCGCGGTTGTCATGCCAAAGAATTGCTAAAATATATGAAAAGCATTGACCCTAAGAAGGTAATTCTGAATGGGGATATTGTGGATATCTGGCAGTTTAAAAAGAGCTATTTCCCAAAAGCACACATGCAAGTAATCAAGCAGATTGCTAGTTGGGCAACCAAAGGTGTAAAGATTTATTATGTGACTGGTAACCACGATGAAATGCTGCGAAAGTTCGTTGGATTTGAAATGGGGAGTCTAAAAATCGTGAACAAAGTAGTGCTAAAGTTGGATGGTAAAAAAGCGTGGTTTTTCCATGGGGATGTGTTTGATGTAACTATGCAACACAGTAAATGGTTGGCGAAGCTTGGAGCAAATGGATACGATTTGTTGATCCTAATTAATCGACTAGTGAATCACATTTCAATGAAGCTCGGAAAAGGGAAAATCTCTTTATCAAAGCGAATCAAAAACAGCGTTAAGGGTGCGGTAAAATTTGTCAACGATTTTGAAACAGTAGCTGCTGATATCGCTATTTCCAATGATTACGATTATGTAGTATGTGGTCACATTCACCAACCTGAAATGAGAGAGATTAAAAATGAAGAGGGGAAAGTGATGTATCTCAATTCTGGGGATTGGATTGAAAACTTGACTGCCTTGGAGTACAACAACCAGACATGGAGCATTTATAAATACGAGGATGCTCACTATGAGGATGATCAATTTCAAGTGACGCCTGATCAGGAATACAACAATAAAGAGTTGTTTGCTAAGCTGGTCGCGGAATTCAAGTTAATGGAATTGACAAAAAGTTAAGCCGATGAAAATATTGTATGCCATTCAAGGAACGGGAAATGGTCATTTAAGTAGAGCCCGAGAGATTATTCCATATTTGAAAGAAAAAGGAGAGCTCGATTTGTTAGTGAGCGGGATTCAATCGGATATTCCATTACCTTATGAAGTGAAGTATGTATTCAAAGGAATGAGTTTTATTTTCGGAAAGAAAGGAGGAATTGACTACGTGAACACCTACATGAAAAATCATGTCAATCGGTTTATTACTGAAGTGAAGAGTCTCCCCATTGAGCAGTACGATATTATCATCAACGATTTTGAGCCCATTTCTGCTTGGGCGGCGCACTTTAAGAAAAAAGAATGCATTAGTTTGAGTAATCAATGTGCGGTGCTTTCTGCCAATGCACCTAAACCTAAAAAAGAAGACACTCTGGGGAAGTTTATGTTGAATAATTATGCGCCTACCACTTCGGGTTATGGATTTCATTTCATGAGTTATTCTGAAAATATTTATACCCCAATTGTACGTCAAGAAGTGAGAGATTTAGAAATTTCTAATTTGGGGCACTACACGGTCTATTTACCGGCTTATGATGATGAACGAATAATTAATAAACTAAAATTAATCACTGATGTCAATTTTCATGTTTTTACGAAGCATGGTAAATCGACTTATCAAGTAGATAATATATCTGTTGAGCCGATTAATAATGAAGCTTTTTTAACCAGTTTGGCTTCTTGCACCGGAGTGCTGTGTGCTGCTGGTTTTGGAACTCCATCGGAAGCGTTGTTTCTAAAAAAGAAATTGATGGTGATCCCGATGAAGGCACAATATGAGCAACAATGCAATGCTGAAGCACTCAAGCAAATGGGTGTTCCGGTGATAAAAGAGTTGCGAAAAAAACACATTCCTGCTATTTTAAAATGGATTCTAACTGATGATGTTGTAGAAGTAAATTATCCCAACAGGACGAAGGAAATAATCGATGTTATTTTCGAGAATGAGGAAAAAAAAAGGGATACTTATCTAAATTTTATACAGGAAGATCAATTTAAAGTAGGAGCATAAGAATGGAAGAATTTCAATTTCGGGAGGACTTTCATTGGGGAGTGTCTACCTCTGCATTTCAAATAGAAGGTGCACATGATCAATATGGAAAAGGTCCTTCAATTTGGGACAAGTTCACTGAGAAAAAAAAGGCTGTTTCTAATCAGGAAAATGCAAAAGTAGCCTGTGACTTCTATCATAAGTTTGAAGAAGATTTACAAACCATTAAAAACTTGGGCATCCCAAATTTTCGATTTTCGATTTCGTGGGCACGAATTTATCCAGAAGGGTATGGACACATTAATCAAAAGGGAATTGATTTCTATAATCGATTAATTGATCGCTGCCTAGAGTTGGACATCGAGCCTTGGATTACTTTGTATCATTGGGATTTGCCTCAAAATATAGAGTTGAGAGGTGGGTGGACCAATAGAAGAATTGTGGATTGGTTTTTTGATTATGCTTCATTTTGTGCCGCTCATTTTGGTGATCGTGTGAAGAGGTGGATGGTACTGAATGAGCCGATGGTTTTTACTGGAGCAGGTTATTTTTTAGGTATTCATGCACCTGGAAGACGTGGATTGAAAAACTTTTTGCCAGCCGTTCATCATGCTGTATTGGCGCAAGCGGTAGGCGGAAGTATCATCAAAGATTTACGACCAAATAGCATCGTTGGAACCACTTTTTCATGCAGTTTAATCGAGCCGTTTCGACCGGATAGCGAAAAGGATATTCGAGCAGCCAAGCGGGTCGATGCATTGACCAATCGATTGTTTATTGAGCCCTCTTTAGGGTTAGGTTATCCTGTGAAAGAGCTTAGTTTCCTAAATAAGATGGAAAAGTACATGCGTCATGACGATGAGACTCGTATGAAATTCGATTTTGACTTTATAGGGATTCAAAATTACACACGAGAGAAAATAAAGAATTCAACTTTTACCCCATACATCGGAGCTAAATTAATAGAATCTTCAAAGCGGAATGTGCCCACTACAGAAATGGGTTGGGAAGTTTATCCGAAATCACTTTACGCCATGGCTAAAAAGTTCTCCGCTTACGAAGGTGTGAAAGAAGTGATCGTGACTGAAAATGGAGCAGCCTTCGACGATGAGATTCAGAATGATAAAATTTACGATGCCAATCGAATCAGTTACATTGCTCAAAATCTAAAACAATTAAAAAGAGCACATCTAGAAGATTTGAAAGTCTCAGGTTACTTTGTTTGGTCACTGCTGGATAATTTTGAATGGTCAGAAGGCTATCGACCACGATTCGGAATTGTTCATGTAGATTACAAAACCTTAAAGCGAACCTTGAAGTCATCTGCTTTGTGGTACAAGCAAGTGATTCAATTTAATCAAACCAAGATTTCAGAAAGTATTTTGAATGCAAAATCTTAAGGGTTGAATTCGTTGTTTTGAAAAGGTGCTTGACAACTTTTCATTTGTCAAAAGAATTACATTTTTTAAATCGCTCATTTGTAATAGTGTAAATTATTTTTTAGATTGCAAGTATAAATTAATACGCTGTATACTAACTAAATCTACAAAAATGAGAAAAAAACTAGCCCTACCGCTATTTTTATGCCTAATTGCATACAATAGCTCAGCCCAATTCGTGAATAATTTTCACCAATTAATGCATTCATTTAAGCCCGACTCCCTACTGAAAATTCCTGATTCTCTGAAAACAGCCAATGATAAAAGTATCATTCGTCGAAATTTAATGTGGAGTTCTCAGCTAGCACCACACGGCAATGTAGATATCGCTGCACAAGCCATTGTAGATTATGCGACTAATTTTACTCCACCTTCTATTAATCCTACAATTGGAGGAAGTCCAATACAGCCTTGGACGGAAATTGGGCCAATAGGGCACGATGGTTCTAAGCCAGATTGGAATGATAATGGTCAAATACATCGTATTGTATTTCATCCAAGTTACAATATCAATTCAAAATCAATATATGCGGGTTCTTTTTTTGGTGGATTATGGAAATCTGTAGATGGTGGAGAAAGTTGGAACGTACTAGGGACAGATCAGCAATTACCTCAAACCTCAGTTTCAGGGATAGCCATTAATCATCTGGATACGAATATGATTTTTGTCTGCACAGGAGAAGGAGATGAACGGTCTTGGTTAATAGCTAATAATTCAAATTTATATGGAAGAAATCCCATTTTTACTACAGGAATTTTTCGTTCAGAAGACAATGGAAACAGTTGGTCTGCGATCAATAATGGCTTCCTTAATAATTTTGTTACAGGTGGAGTTTGTCGAGACATCGCCATTCATCCAAGGGACGAAAATAAGTTATTTGTAGTGACTTCGAAGGGACTTTTTAGAACCACAAATGCAACTGCTGCTTCGCCAACTTGGAACAAAATTACAGTAAAACAGGGTGCTGTTGGATTGGAAGATGATTTTAAAGGAATAGAGTTTCATCCTGACAATCCGGATACCATGTATGTTTCTAGTAACGATATTTATAAAAGTACGGATGGTGGTTCTACTTGGCAAAGCATGACTGATGTTATGGGACCCACCAGTTTGACAATGACTAGTATTGCTCCTAATTATTTAGTAGATCGAATTAATCTCGCAGTAACTCCTGCTGCTCCAGATCGGTTGTATGCATATATAACGGGAGCAGATACAGCCACTAAAGATAGAGCCGCTTATATATATATGTATAAAAATAACAATTGGCAGTTTTTAAAATCTGAAGTTCAAAAAGGAACCACCCAGTTTCCAGTTGGTTGGATGGGGTTTGCAGTATCTCCAGCTGATCCAGATGTAGTCTATTTTGGAGGCACCAAGGTGCTAGGAAGTAATAATATAAATATTTTAGACTCTCTAGTTGTAAGATCACCCTATAGCAGGTTTGGTTTTCATGCTGACGTACACGAGTTGATTTTTGAGCCCAATACAATTGCACCTTTACTTTTCTGCGGAAATCATGGAGGAATAAGTGTAAAAGATTTAACCTATCTAAATATCTACGGATGGGAATATAGAAATAATGGTTTGAACACTAATTTAAATTGGTCATTCGATGTGTCTAAGGTAAATAATATTCAAATCAGACTAGGGACTCAAGATAACGGGATTAGGCAAAAGTTAAATGTCAATAATCAATATCAATGGGCGGATCTTATCGGTGGGGACGGTTATGCAGCACAAATTGTAAATGATATGAATGGAAGTTCTAATTATCCAAGAACTGCATATAAAACTAATGGAAGTGCCCATGCGCCATCCAAACCATGGAATGCAGCACCTTATGCATCGTCAGCGCCCAACTATTTAGGAGATCCTGATTCTTTGGAAGTTATACCAATGCAATTTCAAGTGGTAGACCACCCTATAACTAATAAACACATTTACGGACTTTCAGATTTGTATTCTTCTATATTGCCTAATGATGATATGCCATATATTTCAACTAGTATGCAATTTCAAGTGGAGTCAGATTTATACGCAACACCAACCCAAATTGATTCAACTACCACTGAGTTTCCTTCTTTGAGTAATTCTAGGCAAGTAACTGAATTCGATATCTCAAAATCAAATCCTGATTATGTATATGTAGCTTCAAAAGCACCGTATGGTAGGCATACATGGCTATATCGTTCAACAACTGGTTTGAGTGATGGGAATTATACGGACATTAATGCAGCACCAGTAACTCCAAGATTTATAAATATTTCAGACTCATTGCCTCTGTCTACTTATTACAATTCAAGTTCACCTCCTAACATTTCTGGTATTGCAATTAGCCCCACTGATCATTTAAAAGTATGGATTTCTGTTAGTGGATACCAAAAAGGGTTTAGAGTTTTTAAAACCATAGATGGTGGAAACACTTGGGAAAATGCTGACCCTGATACCACTTTGCCACAAATGCCTGCCAATAATATTGTGGTGCAAGAAGGGACGAATGATCGGTTGTTTTTAGCGACTAATGTAGGGGTTTATTATACGGAAGCTGGGATGCCTGGATGGGAAAAATTGTCTGATTTTCCGAATTGTCAGGTGATGGAATTGCGGATCAATACCTGTTCCAATAAATTGTTTGCTGCCACTTACGGCAGAGGTGCTTGGAGCATCGAATTGCCTGAATCTACTGGATACGACCACGAGCGAGAAATAACCACCAACACTACTTACACCGAAGATGCCTTTTTAGAGCGAAACCTAAGAGTAAAAAGCGGCAGTAAACTAACGATAAAAGGAATCCTATATATGCCTTCCAGAGGTAAAATTATTGTAGAAGCTGGGGCTACATTGGAAGTAGATGGTGGAACCATTAAAAATAACTGTGATACTTTTTGGGATGGAATTGAAGTGTGGGGGAATTCTGGATTAAACCACAGCGGAAATAATCAAGGAAAACTCATTTTAAAGAATGATGCCGTATTGGAAAATGCAAATACTGCAGTGAGTTTATGGAAAACGGACGATTGGAACTCCATGGGAGGACTGATTCAAGCGGAAGACGCCACCTTTAAAAATTGCAGAAGAGCTGTTCAATTTATGTCTTATTCTTTTTACAATTACAGCTACTTTCTTCGATGTAAATTTATATTGGACGATGATTACGACCCAGAAAATGTTGGCGGAATTAACCAAGTGACGCTTTGGGATGTACATGGAGTATTGTTTAGAGGGTGTGACTTTGAAGACAATAGAACCACCCCAAGTGATTTTGAAATTTCTAATGGGAATGCTATTTTTTCAATTGATGCAGGTTATAGAATAGAGGCGGAATACGTGACTCCTTCTGGCCCAGGGCCAATTCCGTATTACAAACATTCTACCATTAAGAATTTTAATCATGGAATTCGTGCAACAGGTGCAGGTACTGCTCACACCATTACGGTAGACCGAGTGGACTTTGAAGGAAACATGAAGGCGGTAGAAATAGATAGATTAGATAACTTCCGCTTCATCCGAAACAACGTAAAAGTAGGGGGAGTGCTTAAAAATGGCTACACGAAGGATAACCAATTTGGTTTATCGGTCTTGACATCTTCTGGCTTTGAGGTAGAAGCCAATGCCTTTGAAGGGAACGCAAACAGTTTAGAACCAGTTGGGGTTTACATTGAAAATTCTGGAACAGAATCCAATCAGGTGTATAAAAATGAGTTCAAGGACAATGCTATAGGGCAATGGTACAATGGACTGAATCGGGATCAAGACCCTTATGAAGGCTTACAATTTTTATGCAACACCAGTTTACAAGGAAATGATAAAGAAGTGCTGGTAGATAAAGATGGGAATGCCATCCAACATGGAATTCGAGATCATCAAGGGTCTAGTTCTCCATCTTTAGCAACTGGAAATGTGCCATCCACATCAAGTACAGTGCATGTGGAGAATAAATCGGACAATGTAATTAAGTATTATTACGGCACAGGAGAGCAGTTGGCTGCGGCCAAACTCATTCCTACTGCTAAGGTGATTCAATATCCTGCGACAAATGGAAATGGGTGTGCTACCCAATACCGCAGTTCTTATGCAGGGGCGGTTCCTCAAAATTTGAGCAGTGAGTTTTACAACCAACGGGCGCAGTATGAGGCGCTGTTGTACACCTACTTTCAAAACATAGATGGTGGAAATACCGATTCCTTGCTGCAAGCCATCAACATGAGTTGGAACAATGAAGCCCAAGACTTGAGGGACAACTTGATGAATGAAGCACCGTATTTGTCAGAAGAGGCATTGCGAGAAGCAGCAGGTTCAGGAATTTTAACCGATGCTTTATTATTAGAGGTGTGTTTAGCCAATATGGATGCCACAACCAATGAAGACTTCTTGAATTATTTGCAGTATGAAATTCCAAACCCATTGCCCGAATCCATGATTCAGTTAATTTATCTGAACTGGAGTGGAGTAACACCCCGAACCATTTTGGAAAATCAATTGGCGACTACAAATGCCTCTTTGGGTTTGGCTTCCAATCAACTCTTGTATTATTACATGACGGACAGCTTGGATCACAGCGACAGCATTGAGAGCCTATTGGCTGCACGGAAGCATCCAGCTTCTAACTACCGATTGGTGGAATTGGCCATCGCCAAAGAAGATTATGAGGAAGCCAACAATTTAATAGGCATGATAGAAGAAGGGCCAGAATTGACCGAGTGGCAGCAAGCAGAGCATGACAATTTAAAAGCCTACGTTACTTTTAGAGCATCCATCAGAATGAACGATAAAGCCATTTTAGATTTGGGAGAAGAAGAATTAACTACTTTGAGAACTATAGCCGAACTTAAAACTGGGCGTTCTTCTCATATGGCGCAAAACATTTTGTGTTTTGGATATGGGGAGTGTGATGCAGGAATTGAATCAGAAGGAAGAGTGAGAAGCCCTAGGGTGTACAATATGAATCCACCAGTGGTGAATGAGAAGCTAGGTAACTTTAGCTTAGTGCCCAACCCAGCGAAAACTTCCATAGAAATTACTTGGGACGGAGAGCAAACAGAAGGATCGAAAATGCTCCGGGTTTATGCCATTAACGGACAAATCTTATTGGAGCAGCGTGTAAGTAGCCGAAAAACTACTATTAACGTAAATAAATTAGAAAATGGTACTTATCTTTATGAAATACTTGAAGATGGAACTACCATTTATCAAGGAAAACTAATCATACAGAAATGAAGAAAGAGATATTAGTCATTATTGTCATTTTCTCTTGCCAATTATTCTGGAAGAAGGCTGAGTTAAAGGCTCAGCCTTCTTTTTCTATGGATACTAACTTTCAGTTGTTTATTGATTTGAATGATATTCAATCAGGAGGACCCACAAGTGATCTTTGGGAAAACCCAAGTAACGGAAATCTCCATATTACAGGGAATTTTCGATTATTTATCGGCAACAATCCCTATTATTCAATTATAAGTACTAGGCGTGATGGGAGTCGAAATTTCAATTTTATAGGGTATGCTCGTAATGGCATGACCTTTTTTTACCCGATAAATGATACGGTATTTATCTCTGGTTGGGGTGGGGGGGGGAACTACGTTCCCATGGACATTGACGGGAATTTTGTATGGACCACATGGCGCCAGAACTACCGACAAACCGTGAGTTGTTCTTATGCTTATTACCCCTATTTTTTTCCAAACGGATCCTCTTTAATGACGAATAGTTGGTTTGGAAATCCAAATATCTGTTTAATTAAAAATCCACCGGATACTTTTCCTTCTCAGCCTATTATAAAGGTAGATTCCTTGGGTTTGTACGATTCTACTTTTAAACATACGACTAGCGGTTCCGTTGATGGATTTAAAGAATACGACAGCACTAGATTGCTGGTTTTTGGTCTACTTCGTGAATTTACTGAATACGATGGCGATACTGTAAATGGGATCTGTAGAATTTATATGGATGGGAACTTGGATACTACTTTTAAAAGCCCTGTTGCTCCAGGGAGTGGTAGAGTTAGAGCGCAATTAGTGGAACCAGATGGAAAAATATTTATTTCTGGTAACTTTCAATTGGTAGATTACCCCAATCAATGGTTTTCGTTGTGTCGTTTAAATATCGATGGGAGTATTGACACTACCTTTAATAATTTAGGAAGTCCAATTGACTCTGCTTACCCAGGTACAGCAGGTGTAGGCAGTGTAATAAAAACCCCTGATGACGGGTATTTATTGGGAGGTTATTTTAATCAGGTACAAG
>NZ_JBSRUB010000020.1:0-19723 GCF_055129545.1 Acidiluteibacter sp.
CGTGATTTGATCTCGAGGATTTCCTTTAATGTATTCCATACCTAAAGATAACCAATATCAAACCTTTAACCATAAAGTTTAAGAATTGTAATCAACAAACGATTGTGAGTTTTGAGACAGTCTGACGTTCTATTAACAAACTGTTGGAAAGCTTGTTTAATTGATTGTTATAAATCTTGGATGTAAAAAACAATTGATTGCCAATTGACTCTATTGGTTTCATTTCATTTTATATTAGCCGACAAAGGTAATGTAAATTAAAAGTAGTTGACAGTATCAACTAATGTTGTTACATTTATTTAACAAATACGTTAATAAAGTCCTTAAATACCTAATTTTTATATACTTGTAATTTAATTATTGGAGTAATAAAATCTTCTTACCAAATAAAAAAAAGGGAATTAAATTTAATATGTTTGTATTCAATTAATTGCATGAAACATGAACAGTAGGTGTATGACGAATAATACCAATCAAATTCGAGTATTTTTAGTTTTTTTAATGGGAGCGATAGTGACCTTCTCTAGTTGTAAAAAGGAAGAAGAAGAGTTTATTAGTCCTTGTAATTCATATCAGACTTATGTCCAAGGAGTTTGTGCCTGTCCAACAGGATATAAAGGATACAAATGCGATGAACAATTGGATCCTGAGAAAATGATGGTTACTAAAATAGAATTGTTAAAGTTTCCAGGATTGAGATTGGATAGCACGGTCTGGGACTCTTTAGACCGTCCTGATTTGCATGTTACATTTTATCAAGCAGCCAAAAAATTATGGGAAAGTCCTTCTACTATTGTCAATGCTGACCCATCAAAAGTGTATTCATTTGATTTGACACCCGGTGTTGAAATGCCAAAATATTCTAATTTGCACACCTTAACCGTTTATGACGATGATGGAAATAAAGTAGACGAATTTATGGGTGGGGCTTTAGTTACTCCATATACGGACAGCACAAACTTTCCAGAAAGTAAGCTCGTGAATATGGGAGGTGTAGTGGTGTTTAAACTCTATTATAGGTATGAGTTTTAAAGGGGTTTTACTTGAGAAAAAGATACTTCAAAATTCTTTTATTCGACCTTGCAGGACTGTGAATAGTGACTAATAAGTTAACTAAATTGATTCTACTTTTTCACTATTAACGATTGTTCTTTCAGTTGATTCAATAGGGCATCTATGTCGTTTACATCATCTATTTTTACGTAGCTTCCTGAGCCATTTTTGGAGATGTCTTTCAATATTTTTTCTGTCCATCGCTCATTTTTAATCCCTACAGTGGTAATGTAGATGCCTTTTTCGGTACCTTCTTTTATCATTCTAGGAATGCTTTCATTTTTTTCTCCGATTTTAAAAGCACCATCTGTCACTAAATATATCTGGTTATTACCTCCTTCAATATATGTGGTGTTGGCCACTTCATAAGCTTTTATCAATCCTTTGTTTCCGGAAGTAAATCCACCTGCTACAATGCTATCCAAACTAGATTTTATGAAGGGTTTATTGTTGGCCGTAGTAGAGGGTAAAATGAGATGAGCTTCGTCATTGTAAGTAACTATTGCAATTTTATCAATTTCGCGCAAAGGTATGAGCATTTCCTTCATGCAGCTTTTTAGTAATTCCAACTTGTCATTTTTCCCCATTGACATAGATGCATCAATCAAAAAAATGATATTGTTAGGCTTGAATTCATTGCGAGATAACTCATTCAGTGGAGTTGAAATGGGAATTATTATTTCGGGTTCTTCTTCCACCATGGTTTGTATCGTTTCCACTTTAGGAGTTTTTGGAGTAATTGGTTTTGGCGGCGCTAAAGTAGCAGGAAGTGGTGTAATCTTAATTTCCTCTGGCTCTTCGATTTGAGTGGCTAAAATGGGTGTTTCTACTTTTTCTTCTACGAAAGTATTATTGCTTTGAAAATTGACATAAGCCACTTTTATTTTTGCTTTTTCTTGTGGAAAACTTACTGCTGGAGCAGTGGCTATTTGTCTAAAATCGGGGCAAGCCTGCAATAAATTTTTAGGAACGGTAAGCACTTCTCCTTTTATGGTAATAGCTGTTGGCTCTTGATTTGAACTAAAAAACAGTTGAACATCCTCTGAAAATTTACCTTTTTTCTTTGGCTTGTATTTAAATCGTAACACTTGTGCTTCACCTATCTCAAAAGACTTTGAGGTGTATTTTACCTCAAAATTTTCAACACCATCAATGCGCAATAAATACATCTTTTCGGCAGTGCTATTCGTGATGTTGATGTCGATTACCTCTTGGTTTAGCTTTTCTATTTCACCCAAATCGAAAACTGATTTATTGATGAAGTCTTGTGCAGTTACTATTATTGGAAAACAAGTAATGAAGGCGATTAGTATTTTTTTCATGTTTTTCAGTATTTCAATAAATGTACCACAGCTTGAGTGGTAATATAATTGCTTGATTTTATGGCATAATATGATTCGAAATCTGTTCTGCTATATTCCGATCATTCGACAATCTAGGTAACTTATTCTGCCCTCCTAATTTGCCAATTGATTTCATATAATCTTGAAAAGCATTCGTTTTCATTTTTCGAATCACCAATGGGCGCAAAATATTTCCTTGAATTAAATCTGCATAATAGCTGTTTCTCTTCTGCAATTGAAGGTCAAGCTCTTCACTAAACTTAGCCAAATTTGCGGGCTCTTGATTAAATTCAATAAACCATTCATGGTAAGGCAATTCCCCTTCATTTGGATTGACTTGTGGGGCTAAATGAAAGTCATTGATTGAAGAATCTATCAACTCAGTGGTTGCGTTTATAGCACTTTCAATCTCTTCTGCAATAACGTGTTCGCCAAATGCCGAGGTAAAATGTTTAATTCTTCCTGACACAATAATCCGATAAGGTGCAGTAGAAACAAATTTCACAGTATCACCAATATTATATCCCCATAGGCCTGCGTTGCTATTTAAAATCAATGCGTAATTGATTCCTAATTTTACATCTTTTAAATTGATCCGAGTTGGATTCTCATCGTAAAACTCATCAGCTGGAATAAACTCATAAAAAATTCCTGCATTTAAATTCAGCAACATGCCTTCCGCTTTTTGAGAATCTTGAAATGCGATAAACCCTTCCGAGGCTGGATACAATTCAATCGAGTCAATCGTTTTTCCAATTAGTTTTTTAAACACTGTTTGGTAAGGAGTATAATTAACACCACCATAAATGAATAGCGAAAACTTTGGAAAAACTTCTTTGATTTCTTTTTTACCTGTCAGTTTCAGCAACCGTTCAAAATACATTTGCACCCATGGTGGAATGCCACTAATGAGTGCCATGTCTTCTTTCATGGTTTCTTTGGCAACAGCGTCAACTTTAGTTTCCCAATCTTCGATGCAGTTGACTTCAAAAGAGGGCATTCTGTTTTTTTGTAAATAATTGGGTACGTGGTGTGCCACTATTCCTGATAGTCGTCCTGTTGGAATTTTACCAGAGGTATCCAACACGGGACTACCTTGAAGAAATATCATTTTGTGATCAACAAAATTAGCTTTTCCAGTTTCTTCGATGTAACATAAGATTGCATTTCGAGCAGCATCTATATGGTTGGAAATGGATTCTTTTGTGATGGGGATATATTTGGTACCTGATGTCGTTCCAGAAGTTTTACAAAAGTAGATCGGTACACCTTTCCACAACACATCCGATTCCCCACTTTTTATTAGATCGATGTAGGGTTTTAATCCTTCGTAATCGGTTACTGGAACTTGATTTTTAAAGTCTTGATAAGATTTGATTCGATCAAAACCATGATCTTTTCCGAATCGAGTATTTTTTGCTCTTTCAATTAATTGGGCGAATTGTTTTTCCTGTGTTTGGATGGGAGAGGAGCTCCACTTCTTAATTTTAGCCACCTCTATTTTGGCGAAGGGTTTACTCAAAAATGATTTAACTCCCATAATTATTTTAAGTTGATGTATTGTTCTGGATTTAATGCTGCTCCATTGTACCACAATTCAAAGTGTAGGTGAGGACCGTCAGTTAATTCACCGGAATTTCCAATAATTGCAATAGCATCACCAGCTTTCACGACGTCTCCCAATTCTTTCAACAATACCGAGTTGTGTTTGTATGTTGATATTAAATTATTTTCGTGTTGTAAACTGATAACATGACCAGTTTCTGAAGTCCAACCTGCAAAAATCACTACTCCTTTCAGGGTGGCTTTGATGGCTTCGTTTTCTGGGGCCACGATATCTACTCCAAAGTGCCCTTTTTTAGGCTCAAAATGTCCGGTCACTAAACCATTTAATGGATTGAAAAAGTAGGTTCCACTCAATGGATTTGAGTTTTTTCCTGATTTGTCATTTGAAATATTAAAGGCGTCTTCTTTTTCTACATAATCCCTAAATAAGGAATCTTCTTTGGTAGCTTTACGAGCATCTTGGTCATATTGAGGAACTAGCCCTGAATCGTTTAGTAAAGTATCGCTAGGTAATTTTCCTTGTATGATTAATCTTAAATTATTGAGATAGTGTTGCTTTACAGTTAAGTCATTTTCTAAAGAGTCTACTTGAAGCGCCATGTTGGTTAAATTTTGACGTAAAGTAACATCGGTATAACCAGGAATAAATTCGCGAAGTGGTGTAAAGGCAATTAATATAGTAATAAACGTGATTAATAAAAAGGAACCAGCTATAAATGAAATGAACACATTCATTGGCGATAATCGAAAAGATAGCTTTTCTTCGAAAGTCGTGTCATTGAGAATAACTAAGCGGTACTTATTTTTAAGTCGCTTAAAGAATTTTTTCTTTTTTTGTTTGTGTTCAGCCATTTTTAATCAATTGCCGCAAATATCCGAATAAATGCGTGGAATGGTAAAAGTAGTATTCTATAAAATAGAATGATTATAATTAATTTAGCCCTCTTTTTAAAATAGGGTAATAAAATTACTGAATTGGAGTTATAGTCGTTGCCCTAAACTAACTTGTTTAAATTGAGAAGTAATAATCAACTATTTTCTTTTAAAACCTTAATTATTGTCTTGTTTATGACAGTTTTAGCTTCGTGTTCCACTAAAAAGAATACGTTTATGAGCAGAAACTATCACAACTTGGTTTCCCATTACAATGGTTATTTTAATGCGCGTGAAATTCTAAAGGCAGAAAATAAGAAGCTGATTGAAAACCATAAAGATGATTATTCTCAAGTACTTCCCATATTTATATATCCAACAGAAGAGCAATCTAAAGCCATGATTCCTCAGATGGATGTGGTGATTGAAAAAGCTTCTAAAGTAATTGAGCGGCATTCTATTTATCAGCGAAAGAAAGAGCATGTCAAGTGGATTGATGATACCTATTATCTAGTAGGTCAAGCACAATTTAATAAAGGAATGTTGGTTTCTGCCGAAGAAACTTTTCTATATATATACCAAGCATTTAAGAAGGAACCTATTCGATACGATGGTTTATTGTGGTTGATAAAGACTCTGATCGAGCAGAAAGATTGGGAAAAGGTTGATACTTATACGCGACTTTTGGAAGATGATGTGAGGTTTCCCAAGGAGAAAGAGGGTTTGTACAATGCCATTTATGCTGATTACTTATTGAAAAAGGATAAAGATATCGAAAAGGCAATTCTTAGATTGGAAGATGCGATAAAGCTGACTGATGATAAAAGAAGCAAACGGAGGTATACATACGTTTTGGCACAATTGTATCAGAAAAAAGGGTATTTGAAAAAGGCCAATGAATTATACGCTGATGTTTTATCGTTGCGACCTGATTATGTAATGGCATTCAATTGTAAAATTAATAGAGCGATAGCTTACGATGTTGCCTCAAACAATGCGGATGACATTAAAAAGCAGTTACGAAAAATGCTGAAAGACTCTAAAAATGAAGAGTTCTTTGATCAAATTTATTTCGCTTTAGCGGAATTGGCCATTACTCAGAAAGATGAACCTTTGGCAGTGCAATACCTTAAAAAGTCGGCTCAAGTAAGCACAGTTAATGTGAAACAAAAAGCCTTGTCTTATTATAAGTTGGCAGGAATCTATTTTGATCGTCCTGATTATATCAACGCGCAGGCATATTACGACAGCACAACTATTTATTTACCACAAGATCATGAAGCCTATTTTTTGGCCGATGAGAAGAATAAAAGTTTGTTAGAATTGGTAAAGAATTTAAAAATAGTTCAGTTACAAGATAGTTTGTTAAAGGTTTCTAACTTAAGTGAGAAGGAGCAGAAGCGATTGGTCAATGATATTATTTCGGAGTACAAAGCAGAGAAAGAACGGGCAAGACTGGCAGAGGAAGCGGCACTTTTTGCAGCTCAAAATGGAGGTCGATCGGCGGTAAATATCCCAGGCACATCAAATGGATGGTATTTTTATAACCCCACCTCTATGGCTTTTGGATTAGCAGAATTTAAAAAAATATGGGGCGATCGAAAATTGCAAGACAATTGGAGACGATCAAACAAGCAATCAGCATTTCCTGATCCAATAGAAGTAGGAGATGGACAAAGTGATGTAGCTGCGGCAGCTAATGGTGGAGTAAAAGTCGCTGACCCGAAATTGGACCAAGACACTTACTTAAAAAACATCCCGAAAGACTATAATGAAAAGTTAGCTGCACACGGAAAGGTAGTAGAAGCTCTATACAACATAGGTCTAATTTTCAAGGAGTCATTTGAGGATCTTCCTAGTGGGATAAAAGCTTTTGAACGAATTGTTGATCAATATGATACTAGTCAATTAGCCCTTCCGGCACATTACCAATTGTATCGAATTTATTTGAAACAAGATGAGAAAGCTTTAGCTGAAAAACACAAAGATTGGGTCTTAGAAAACCATCCTTTTAGTGAGTATGCTTACATTATTAAAAATCCGAATTATAATAAGCAAACAAAGGCGACCAAAGAGAAAGTGGAATCATTTTATACGGCCACCTATAGATTATATGAGTATGGTTTATATGGAGACGTAATTAGTAGTTGTGATAAAGCCGATTCAGTTTTTAACAGCGATCACCTGAAAGCAAAATTTGACTATTTAAGGGCAAAGGCTGTTGGAAAAATTAGACCATTAGAAGAATTTAAGAAAGAGTTAAGTGCTGTTATTGCGAACCATCCTAATGATCCGGTAAAAGAACAAGCCCAAAGTATATTGGATTATATCAACAGTAACAATGCTGCGCCTGCTGCACCCAAAAAGAGTAGCTATGTAATGAATGCAGATGATAGCCACATCATATTAATTGAAGTAGATGATAAAAACAATAAAAATGACGTTTTAAAGAATCAAGTATCAATTTTTAATGAGCAATTCTTTAGAAATGAAAAGTTTGAAGTGTCTAAAATATTAATTGGAAGCAACCAGAATATGTTAATGATCCGAAGCTTCGACAATAAGGCGCAAGCGATGAATTATTTTAATTTGTTAACCAGAACTTCAGATATTGCTGAAATTACAAATGGAATTACATACGCCATCACCAATGAAAACCTAAGAATGTTGTTTAAGGATAAAAACTTTTCTGAATATATAACATTCTTTAACGCGAATTACAAACAGTAAAAGGATGTTGAATACTTATCAATTATCATATATTTGCAGCAATACGAATAGCAATGTTTAAAAAATCAATAGGAAATATGGCTAGAAATAATGAAACCGATACTTCGGCGATAAATATTATTCGTCAAGGTACAGATATCGTAGGCGACATCACTTGCAAGGGGGACATTCGAATAGATGGAAAGCTGAAAGGCACTTTAAACTGCGACGGAAAAGTAGTAGTTGGTGAAGGTGGAGTGATTGAAGGAACTATTACTTGTAAGAATGCAGACATTTCAGGCTCTGTAAAAGTCAGTATTTCTGTGAAAGAATTATTGACACTTAAGAGTACTTCAAATTTAGTGGGTGACATCAACACCAATAAACTGCAAATTGAACCAGGAGCAAATTTCTCAGGGAATTGTAAAATGGGCGCAGTAGTAAAGGGCATTGAAAGTTCAAATGACAGAAAAGGGCAAGAAAAAACCGCCTAACGATTTTATAAAATATTCAGGAATGGCTACTCAAATGGCCATTACTATATTGGTCGGAGTGTTTGGTGGTCGAGAGTTAGATGAGCGTTTTGCGATGGAAACTCCCGTATTTACCTTGGTGGGATCAATTTTAGGTGTTGCAGCGGCCCTCTACTTTTTAATCAAAGATTTTATTCGATAATGAATAAATTTATCCTCAAATTGGCAGTACTTAGTGTGTTGCTTTTTACTATTCAGTATTTTTCTTTTCAAAAATTAGATCTTGAATTGACCAACCTATATGGGGTATTCTATGGCTTCCTCATTTTTATCACACTAATCACTCATTGGTGGATGATGAAGCAGATGAATAATCGACCGCAACTCTTTGTCACTTACTTTATGGGATTAATGACCATAAAATTATTTATCGCCTTAGGAATCATGTTGGTGGTGATTTGGTTCAATAGAGCAGATAAAATTCCCTTGGCTGTAACCTTTATGGTACTCTATTTTGGTTATACCTTTTTGAGTATAGCATCAATTCTTCCTCATTTAAAAAATGGGAAGAAGTCAGATAATGCATAAAATGCGCATTATTATTTTTAAAAATCTTTTTTTATTCACTACTTTTGCAGTCGAAAAACCAAGACCTGTAAACGTTTATACATAATGAAATTTAAGTCTAACACAATCAAGCTCTTAATTCAGAGGAGTGCCTTAATTTTAGTTGGTTTCCTTGCTTTAAATTCGGTGAAGGCAAGTTCTTCAGAGGGTGAAAAAGGAAGTTTCAAGGCTGGAGAAATGATAATGCATCACATTTCTGATGCACACGAAATACATTTAATTGGTGATTTAAATATTTATTTGCCAGTTATTTTGAAAACAGATGAGGGATTTAAAATCTTTTCATCTTCTCATTTTTACCACAATGAACAACATGCAGAGGATACTGCAAATAACGCTTCGGTTCATTATTATGAGCACGATGGTTTTGTAATGTCTCACGAGCATATTTATTACGCTGCAGAAAATGGTGGGATTGCTTTCGACGAAAAAGGTGGAATTGCGAATAAGGCGGTATTTTTGGACCTTTCAATTACAAAAAATATAGCTGGTATCTTTTTAACTATCGCAATTATGTTCCTTGTTTTCTTTAATGTTTCAAAAGGGTATAAGAAAAGAGGGATTGCTGCTCCAAAAGGGATTCAGTCATTTATTGAGCCGTTGGTTTTATTCATTAGAGATGAAGTAGCGCGTCCTTCTATAGGGAAGCATGCAGATAAGTTTATGCCTTTCTTATTGACTGTATTTTTCTTTGTTTGGATCAGTAACTTATTGGGATTGATTCCATTTTTAGGAGGATTAAACATTACAGGTACATTAAGCATAACAATTGTTTTAGCAGCAGTAGTGTTTATTATTACTACAATCAAAGGAAATAAACATTATTGGATGCATATACTTTGGCCTCCTGATGTGCCAGTGCCAATTAAATTGATATTGGTGCCAATTGAAATCGCTGGAATTTTTATTAAGCCAGCTGTATTAATGGTGCGTTTAACTGCAAACATTACTGCAGGACACATTATTATTTTAGCATTTGTCGCTTTGATTTTTATCTTTGGTGAGCAAAGCGCAACTGCAGGTTACGGAATTGGAATCGGTTCTACCTTGTTTATGGTATTTATGAACTTTATAGAATTGCTAGTAGCATTTCTACAAGCATATGTGTTTACTTTATTAGCAGCCATTTATTTTGGATCTGCCGTTGAAGAACCACATCATTAATTTGTCTCTTTTTTATTAATTATATAAATTCTACAAAATGGAATTATTAGCAATTTTATTAGAAGCAATGTCAGCTGCAGGTTTAGCAGGTGTAGGTGCTGGAATAGCTGCAATTGGAGCTGGATTAGGTATTGGTAAAATTGGTGCTTCAGCGCTTGAGTCTATGGCTCGTCAGCCTGAATCTACTGGTGATATCAGAGCGGGAATGATCGTTGCAGCAGCACTTATTGAAGGTGTTGCATTATTTGCAGTAATCGTTTGTCTTTTAGTTGTATTAGGCTAAAAAAAGTTAAAGTGAGTTCTTAGCGGTTGGCTAAGGCTCACTTTTAAAATTAGAAAGAACAAATATTTTTAAAATAAAGATATGTTATCAGTAAGTTTTGGAACAGTAATTTGGACAACAATCGCATTCTTAATTGTGGTTTTTGTACTTGGTAAATTTGCTTGGCCTTCTATTCTTAATTCCATTAAGGAAAGAGAAGAGTCTATTGAAGATGCTTTGAAAGCAGCGGAAAAGGCAAAGAATCAAATGAGAGATTTGAAGGAGAGCAACGAGAAGTTGTTAGCTGAAGCTCGCATGGAAAGAGATAAAATGTTGAAAGAAGCTCGTGAAGTAAAAGAAAGCATCATCGCAGAAGCAAAAGAACGTGCAACTGTTGAAGCTGATAAAGTGATAGCAGCGTCAAGAGAAGCTATCCGTAACGAGAAATCTGCTGCAATTGCAGAGATTAAAACTCAGGTTGCAGAATTATCTATTCTAGTGGCAGAGAAAATTTTAAAAGCAGAATTGTCTTCAAAGGATCAGCAAAATATATTTGTTGAGGAAGCAATGAAGAATGCAAAATTAAACTAATCTGAATCGAAGATGAAAGAGCCAAGAGTAGCTGCACGTTATGCCAAGTCGATTATGCTTCTAGCAAAAGAGCAATCTTTGTTAGATATCGTATATTCTGATATGGTGATGTTGCATCAACTAATCGGTGAGAGTAAAGACCTTTCACTTATGTTAAAAAGCCCAATATTAACTGATGAGAAAAAGTTAGCGATTATTAACGCTATATTCAATGGTAAAGTGGATGGATTAACTATGAACTTTATGGGCTTAGTGATTCGTCAGAATAGAGCAAAAGTTTTAGGTGAAATGACAGAAGCATTTGTCAATCTTTACAAAAAAGAAAAGGGTATTGCAACAGTTCATGTAACTACAGCAGAGGTGCTTTCGCCGGAGCTAAAAACAAAAATGGCTACTGACCTTAAATCTGCAAACCACTTAAGCGAAGTGGAACTTGTTGAACACATTGATTCGTCTATTATTGGAGGAGCCATTCTTAGAATGGGAGACATACAGCTGGATGAGAGTGTGAAATCAAAACTTAATCGAATAGAAAGAGAATTTCTAAACGCATAAATTAGCATATAATAAATACAATATAAAAATGGCTGAAGTTAAACCAGCAGAAGTTTCTGCAATCTTAAAGCAACAATTGGCAGGATTTAAATCCGAAGCTGATCTACAAGAAGTAGGTACTGTTCTTCAAGTAGGAGATGGTATTGCTAGAATTTACGGTATGTCTCAAGTTCAATCTGGAGAGCTAATTGAATTCAACAATGGATTAATGGGGATCGTATTGAACTTAGAAGAGGACAATATCGGTGCTGTACTATTGGGTTCGTCTACATTAGTAAAAGAAGGGGATACTGTAAAACGTACAGGTAGAATTGCATCTATCAAAACGGGTGAAGGTATGCTTGGTAGAGTAGTAGATACATTAGGGACACCTATTGATGGTCGTGGACCAATAGAAGGTGAAACTTTTGAAATGCCAATTGAACGTAAAGCACCTGGTGTAATTTATCGTCAGCCGGTAAGTGAGCCCTTACAAACAGGTATCAAAGCGATTGACTCAATGATTCCAGTAGGAAGAGGTCAGCGTGAGTTGATTATTGGTGACCGTCAGACGGGTAAAACATCAGTAGCAATTGATACTATTATCAATCAAAAAGAATTTTACGATAGAGGCGAAACAGTTTACTGTGTGTATGTGGCTATCGGACAAAAAGGTTCTACTGTTGCAGGGATTGTAAAAACGTTACAAGATGCAGGAGCAATGGCCTATACAACTATCGTAGCTGCAAATGCTTCTGATCCTGCTCCAATGCAGTTTTATGCTCCATTTACAGGTATGGCGATTGCAGAATATTTCAGAGATACTGGACGTCCTGCATTAATTGTATTTGATGATTTATCAAAACAAGCGGTTGCCTACCGTGAAGTTTCTCTATTGTTGAGACGTCCTCCAGGTCGTGAAGCATATCCTGGTGATGTATTTTACTTGCACTCTAGATTATTGGAGCGTTCAGCAAAATTGAATTCATCGGATGAAATCGCATCTCAAATGAATGATTTACCTCCTTCATTGGTAGGTAAAGTAAAAGGTGGCGGTTCTATTACTGCATTGCCAATTATTGAAACTCAAGCTGGTGACGTTTCTGCATACATTCCAACCAACGTAATTTCGATTACCGATGGTCAGATTTTCTTGGAGTCTAACTTATTCCTTTCAGGTGTTCGTCCTGCGATTAACGTAGGTATTTCGGTATCACGTGTTGGAGGAGCTGCTCAAATTAAATCAATGAAGAAAGTAGCAGGTACTTTGAAATTAGATCAAGCGGCTTACCGTGAATTAGAGGCGTTCTCTAAGTTTGGATCTGATTTGGATGCCACTACAAAGTCTGTAATTGAGAAAGGTGCTAGAAACGTAGAGATCTTGAAACAAGGATTAAACTCTCCAATGACTGTTGAAAAGCAGGTAGCAATCATTCACTTAGGTACAAAAGGTCTTTTAAGAGAAGTGCCTTTGGATAAAGTAAGG
Source organism: Acidiluteibacter sp. (assembly GCF_055129545.1). Taxonomy (NCBI): domain Bacteria; kingdom Pseudomonadati; phylum Bacteroidota; class Flavobacteriia; order Flavobacteriales; family Cryomorphaceae; genus Acidiluteibacter; species Acidiluteibacter sp. Next base: position 12,682 of record NZ_JBSRUB010000020.1, read on the forward strand.
GAGTTTGAAGCTGAATTCTTAGATTTCTTAGAAGCGAAGCATAAGGATACTTTAGATGCATTGAAATCAGGTAAGTATACTGAAGCAGAGATTACAGTTTTAGAGACTGTTGCAAAGGAGCTAAGTGCAAAATTTAAGAATAAGTAAAAGCTTTCTATTAAGGAAGGTTAGTTGTTCTTTTATTTTCAGTTGTTCAAAAGACGATTATAGATCGTTTATTTAGAAAGTGAGAAGGTAGTTTTTGAATATCGAATATGGCCAATTTAAAAGAAATACGTAGTAGAATTACATCAGTATCATCAACACGTCAGATTACATCTGCGATGAAGATGGTTTCAGCAGCAAAGTTGAAGAGAGCGCAAGATGCTATCACTCAAATGAAGCCCTATGCTGAAAAGCTGAAGGAATTATTGCAGGACTTATCTTCAAATTCTGATGATGACAATAGCAGTCCTTATGCAGTTCAACGTGATGTAAATAATGTGTTAGTTGTTGCCATTACTTCAAATAGAGGTTTAGCAGGAGCTTTTAATACAAACATTATTAAAGCAACCAATGGTTTGATTAACAACGAGCTTTCTGGTAAGAACATTACCGTTTTAGCGATTGGTAAGAAGGCAGATGATTTTTACAAAAAAACGGAATACAACATTAAAGGAACAACGCTTCCTAATAAGTTGAATGAGTTGTATGATGATTTGTCTTTTGAGAATGTAAGTCGTGTTGCTGAAGCGATCATGAGATCTTATACTTACAAGCAATTTGACAGAATTTTGGTTGTTTACAATGAGTTTGTGAATGCTGCTGTTCAAAATGTAATCGTAGAGCAATTTTTGCCTATCGTTCCTTTAGAGACTGAGAGCGATGATAAAAACAGTAACTCAGATTATATCTTTGAACCAAACAAAGAGGTTATTGTAACTGAGTTGATTCCGAAATCATTGAAGATTCAATTTTACAAATCAATGTTAGATAGTTTTGCTTCTGAGCATGGTGCTCGTATGACAGCAATGCATAAAGCAACAGACAACGCTGGAACAATGATTCATGACCTTAAGTTGGTTTACAATAAGGCACGTCAAGCTGCCATTACAAATGAAATATTAGAAATCGTAGGTGGTGCTGCCGCTTTAGATGGTTAATCAATAAAATAATATTAGAAGGCTCTAAGGTGACATACTTTAGAGCCTTTTTTGTTTAGTATACATTCATTATGTCTTTGTAAATAAGTTTATGCTGTTGCTATAGAATGCAAACTCTCGGAGGGTTAGTATTTAATAGCTTACTAACCCTCCGAGAGTTATTAGCATAGAGTATTTCAGTCGGGAATTCGTTCCAAAACCTTCTAGGAATTTTTTACTTCATCTTTTCTCTAAATGATTTTTGCCGTTGTTTTAAAACAAATGTGAGGCGTACTTTTCGATTAAATGAGATCTGTTAATCATCTAATCTATCTTTAAAAGCGCTTATTTTAATTGATAATGCAAAATTTGCACATAGCTGACTGCTCAAAAAATCACTCACAAAAAAAGCAGCCCCAAATACTTGAGGCTGCTTTGAAAATTTGGGGTTAATGTTTTGCTATTTCAGATAGATTTCCACTCGTCTATTGTCTGCTCGTCCTTCTTTAGTATCATTGGTAGCGATTGGTTTTCTATCGGCCATTCCTTCCGTAGTTATTCTATCACTCGCAATTTTGCGTTCTGTCATGAACTTTTTAGCCACTTCAGCACGCTGCATAGACACTTCCTGATTCACTTCATCTCTACCCACATTGTCCGTGTGGCCGATTAAATTGACCCTTATTGCCTGATCTTTTTTCATTAAAGAAATCACCTTTAGAAGCACTTGTTTGTCGTCTTTTCCAAGGTAGAACTGGTTAAACGGATAGTCCAATGTATAATCACCAGTATTTTCTGTACTTCTTGAAGGGATTGGTTTTTCAACTATTTTCTCCTTCGGCTGCTCTTCCTTTTTAAGGTCTGTTAGTTTTGCAATTTTATTGATATCCGTATAAATAATCTCATCTCCTTCGGTGTAAGGCACCATCAAAAATGGGAATTCATTGCTATTGTCTGACTTTGCAATCACTTTATCTTCATCATCAATTAAATAAATGATTGCGTCATCCATATCTTCAGGGTCCATATTTAAAGGCCTAAGAGAATAAATGACATCTGTTTTTATTTTCTTGTAGGTAAAATTTCCATTATCGTCGGTGTAAATGGTGTCTACAGGAAATCCATTTTCATCCCAAACCACCAATCCCGCATTGGCCACGGGTAATTTCTTAAACTCAAAAACACCTTTTAAAATTTCCGAATCGTCTTCAATAGATTTTAAGAGCAATTGATTTTTATCCGCACTAAGCACTGTCATCTTTTTGTTCTTATCACCATCAAAGTAGAGATTAGCATCAACCAATTCCTCATCAGTCATTCCAATTGGACGGACGCTGCTAGCCTTATCAAAGGCAATTTTATTGTATTGAAACCTACCTTCTGCGTCAGTATAAATGGTGTCCATTGGCTCTCCGTTTTCATCCAATAAAACAAGTGCAGTATTGGCTTTTGGTAATTTTTTGTACTTAAAAACGCCTGAAACTAAATCATTGGGATCACTTAATGGTTCTTCTTCTAAAAAGCTTTTATCTGCCCCAAGGTAAAACAATCGTTTTTTGGGATTACCCGCATCATCAAGAAGGTAAATTTTAGCTCTTAAATAGTCAGCAGCATCCTCTTCAGACAAACGGATGACGTAACTTTCATCAGGGTTGAGTTTAGCATAAGAAAAAAGTCCATTTGCATCGGTCATCACTTGATCAATTAATTGATCATTTTCATCGTAGACATTTAATGTAACTCCTTCCGCAGGGAGGCCATTGTATACAAACCTTCCATTTATGATTTTACCATCGCCAATAAATCGCAACTTTTTAGTGATTTTAGAAGAGTAGATATCGCTAAATAGTTGACCTCTATTGCTTGTAAAGTAAACTTCTTGATTGTTCCCAATAATAAAATAAGCATCAAAGTTTGGAGAATTTATAGGAGCCCCCATATTCAAGGGATTGCTCCAATCGGTCCAACTGTCTCCTGTTCTGTAAGCAACAAAAACATCTGCATCACCAAGTCCTTTATGACCGGTACTGGAGAAATAAAGCGTTTTATTGTCGTCAGCTAAATAGGGGCTCAATTCACTTTGTGGAGTATTTATATTGTCGCCTAAACTCACAATTGATTGCCATTTTCCTGCGCTGTCTTTCGTAGAAATATATAAATCTTCAAAGCCACTTGTGTCGCCAATTACAGGCATGCTAATTAGCAAAACATCTTCATGGGAATTGATGAAAAAGGAATACAATCCATCACCAATTTCAAAACCAGGAATTTCTAACTTTTGTAAATCACTCCAATTGCCATTTTCATCCCTTTCAGTCATGGCGATTCCTTTGGCTAATTTTCTTCTGGTTTGCACAGAATTGAAAACATACACCCGATTGCCATACTCGGAAGTCCCAATTACGGCATTGTTACCATTGTCGTTAACTGCATCGAAAAGGTTGGTAGGTTCTGTCCAAGATCCATTTTCTTGTTTGGCTTGCCATACTTCTTGGCCTTTACTTCTCTGTCTCATATTTCCGAGAACAGCAGTTCTCACAAAGTACATGTTATCGCCTTTTTGATAGGGCATCGGCAAGCTCTCTTCGGAAGCACTGTTGATTGTTTCTAATTTTACCGGTGTTTCAAATTCCGGCAAAATAAATTGCGCATGGAGTGCACCGATAAAGAAAAGTGAAATGAAAAGGAGTAAGGATCTTATCATGATTATAACTTATTTTTTGAAATAGAATGCTCTTAGAATAAAGTGATTCCGATTAAAATTTCATGACTCCCACTGGATTGTTTTCGAATGTCAGACAATGAAAAATCATAAGCATATCCAGCTTTAAGAAGGTGATTAAATTTAAATCCCAATAAAGCAGAAACAGCATCTTCGCTTCTGTAGGCAGCACCGATAGAAATACATTGTTTGTATGTTAACGTCGTATTGATGTCATAACTAACAGGAGAAACTCCTGATTGCTTTACTAAAACTGCTGGAGAGATTCTATAATCATTGTTTAAATCAAAATGGTAACCAGCGATTATTTGGTGTTTTATTTTTAATTGCGATCGCTCATTTAAAGTAGCAGTAGTTTCAATCAAATCCAATTTATTTTGCAACAAATCGCTTGCTGAATAACCCACATAAAATTTATCGGAATAGAGGTAAGTTCCTGCGTTTAAATTAAGCATGTTCTGATTTTGACCGAAAGCATAGGCCTCAGCGGTTCTATCATTAACATCAAGCACTTCAGCTTTAGATTCATCAAAACCCATATTGGTCATCCCTGCCGATAATCCAAAAGAAAGGTATAAGTCTCTAGTTATTGGTAAATGCAAAGCATAAGAAACCAGCCCTTCACTTTTTCTAAAAGCTCCATTTTCAATCGAGGCAATTTTTGCTCCCAAGGCATGTTTCAATCTTGGCTTTGCTTTAGAAGTAGAAGAATTACTAATTCTTAATGCAGATCGTTCAGAAATCTTAGGTCCATTCAACACTGTGTGGCCGGTGCCATAAAATGTAGTTGGAGCATCAGTAACTCCAGCCCATTGTCTTCTGAATCCTAAAGAAACGTCCAGGTAGTCACTGTTTCCTGCAGCTGCAGGGTTGACTAAAAAATGATTGAGATTCCACATGGTGTACTGTTCAGTTATTTGTGCTTTTAAGGACACTATGCTGAATAAACCAATTGCTAAAATTGTAATTGTATTTTTCATCTTTATATTAATTTAAAGCAAGTCTTATTATTATCTTAAAATGGATACGATACCAGTTTTCACTGAATTCTTTCCGTCTTGGTCCGTTACTTTTACTACATAATAGTAAGAGCCTATTCCCAAGTCTTTTCCTTCATACTTACCATCCCATGGCAAGTAATTAGAAGAAGAGAAAACTTCATTTCCATTTCCATTGTAGACAATCACTTCCACAGAAGCAAACTCTTCAGTATTCTTAATGTCCCAAGTATCATTCACACCATCTCCATCAGGAGTAAATGCAGTTGGAATTTTTAATAGATCAGAAACAGTTACTAATATTCTATCGGTTCCAAAACAACCATCGTTAGTTGTCACAATAACTGTATATTCAGTTGTTTCAGAAGGGCGTGCGAAAGGTGATCGAACGGTATTGCTGCCTTCAATACTGAACGAAGGCGTCCAAACATAAGACAGGTTAGTAGAATCAGATTCAACATTCAATTTTACTCCATCATCTTTATAGATGAAAACACTATCACCTGCATTAGCAGTTGGGTTGGATGCTGCTTTTACATTGATGGTATCGCTACTTGAAGCACAAGTTCCGTTAGAGATGGTCCAAATAAATGAGTTGAAACTATTGTCGGTAACCTCTACATCAGTAGTCGGATCATTCACATTGGCAAATTGTCCATTACCTAAAAGGATACTCCAAACCCCATTTCCAATGACAGGTGTATTTGCATCGAAGGTGGCAAGGTTTTCTTCACAAAGGATAATGTCAGAACCTGCGTTAGCAATGGTTGGATCACTATCGTAAGTAACGATTACAGTATCGATTTGTGAATCACAAACGCCATTTGTAACAGTCCAAATTAACAAGTTATCTCCTCTTTTTAGATTAGAAGCCGTTGTAACTGGAGCAGTGTTGTCCACAAAACTAACAGTCGCATCAGGCGAAGTCCAAAGTCCACTGCCTACCGTTATTGCTTCAGCTGATAATGGATAAGTAGATTCACAAATATTGGTATCGACACCTGCAATAGCAGCACTTGGAGCTTCAAATACAGTAACAGTAAATGAGCACGTATCTTTATTTCCAACTGCATCTTCAGCAACGAAAGTGTTAGTTGTTGTTCCATATGGGAAAGTAGAACCACTAGCCAATCCGGCAATCTGAGAGACGGTTACAGTAGGACAATTGTCCGTAGCTGTTGGAGTGATATAGTTCACTACAGGATCACAGGTATTGGTGTCAGCTTGGCAAGTAATTACGGGTGCTTCATTATCAGAAACTGTAATGTCAAAATTAATGGTGTCCGTATTCATTTCAGGATCATAAGCGATATACGTTACTGTAGTAGTTCCAACAGGGAAAATAGCACCAGGAATGTAATTTCCAACCAATGAATCCAACGTACAATTATCAGCAGCAGTTGGTAAGGTCCAATTAACGATGGCAGAACAATTACCAGCATCGTTGTTTACAGCGATAGGAGCAGGAGCACCCGATATAACTGGGTCCTCAGTATCAGTTACCGTAATGGTAAACTGACAAGTATCCGTGTTCATTGATGGATCATAAGAAATATAAGTGATGGTGGTCACACCAAGCGGGAATGTACTTCCTGGAGTAAAGTTGCTCACCAATGAATCTAGGATACAGTTGTCTGCAGCTGTTGGAGCAGTCCAAGTGACTACAGCATCACATCTATTGGCATCCGTACTCACAGAAATGTTAGCAGGACAACCGCTAATGGTCGGGATTAATGTATCTATAACAGTAACAATGCTTGTAGCAGAATCAATGTTTGAATTGGCATCCGTGGCGTATAATTTCACGGTGTTGGCGCCAGTTTCAGCACAGTCAAAATTGGCAGAATCCAGAGCCAATGTGATTGCAGAGCAATTGTCATTACTTCCATTATCAATATCAGCAGCAGTAATAGTAGCATTACCAGTTGCATCTAAATACACTGTCAAGTTTTGAGCAACCACAGTCGGAGTAATGGTATCAAGAACCGTTACTACCACAGAAGCCGAATCAATGTTTGAACTGGCATCTGTCACGTAAAGTTTCACGTTGTTTGCACCCACTTCCGAACAATCAAAGTTGGCAGAATCGATGGCTAATGTAATCGAAGAACAGTTATCCGCACTTCCATTGTCAATATCCGCCGCAGTGATGATTGCATTACCAGAAGCATCTAAATACACTGTCAAGTTTTGAGCAACAA
>NZ_JBSRUB010000021.1:0-18317 GCF_055129545.1 Acidiluteibacter sp.
TTTCGAAGTAGAGCCTTAGTAAATTCGTCTAGCTCCGAAGAATTGAGGAGATCCGACGAATGTCTTAGGCTGTAGGAGATAAATTGAAGTGAATTGGTCAAAGCCTTGAACTTTTGGTTCATTTTGGACCCTGCCCGTCCCTGTTCAAAAGGCGGGAAGCCAAAAGAACAAAAAGTTCAATTTACTTCTCACCAATCAAATCCTCTTTATCTTCAGAATTCTGTTCTACAATCGGCATTGTTTCAGCTTCATTCATGGATTTTGGGCCATATATAAACGACATGTCTTCAACTGGCTCTACTTTTTTGCCACTAGCCACCAACGATACTGCCATTATAATACAACTGATAATAATGGTGTACAATAGAATTCCCGAATCAAAATTCTCCACTTGATATTCATCTGGAATGGCGAAGAACAAAAGAATAGTAATCAGTCCACGGGGTGCTAAAAACAGTTGAGGGAGAATGTCTCTTTGCACAAAAACTTTCAAAACGATAAATCGAATTACATACAATCCAAGTAAAATCAGTCCACTAATAATGGCCACTTTCACATTGAGCAACGATTGTAAGGTAATGGTGATACCGAATAGCACAAAGAAGAACGTACGAACTACAAATGCACTTTCTATCGTTACTAAATGGAATTCGTGAGAGACTTTTTTCAAGGAATTTTTATTGATCCACTTCTTCATAAATCCTCGGAAGAAGATCTTATAATTATTCAGTACCAACCCAAATACCAATATGATAATCAGTGAAGAAAGATGGAATAGTTTACCTACAGAATACAGCATTAACAATACTGCAATCAGTAAGAACAACTTTACTTGAGAGTTCAATTTTTGGAAAATCAATACCAATAAATAGCTGATAATTAATGACAGTCCAACTGTAATGGCAATGTTGCTTACCACATCAAAAATAATCAATTGGGTACTTTCCGTTTCTGCATTTCCCGTTAGGAAGTAGAACAGCATAATTCCCAAGATATCCGAAAAAGTTCCTTCGTACACCATGAATTCCTTTTTTCCAGAACTCAATCCACCAACACTAGGAATAATAATAGCGCTGCTCATTACCGATAATGGAACAGCATAAAGGATACATGTAAACACATCGTCAATTAAAAAATAGTTGATGATGTATGCCAAAACGAAAGTAGAACCCAGCAATGAAATCAAGGCAACGGAGAAGGACTTCCAGATGGTGGGCCACTTTTCTTTTGTCAATTCTAGGTCTAAGGCAGCTTCTAGCACAATCATAATTAATCCAACGATTCCGAGTAATTCAAGGATGTTAAACAATTGTCCTTCGGGCACTTTTAGCCCAATAACATTCATTCCTTGCTTGGCTAATATTCCCAAAACAATTAAAAGCAACACACTAGGAATGTTGGTTTTTTGAGAAATAATATTAAAAAAATACGATAGAATAATGACTAAACTTATTCCTATGATCGCAGTATATGGTCCGATTATTTGCATTGATGTGTCGAGTTAGTTCTTTGTTGAGGTAATGTCCATATTGACCGCCTTAAAGATTTGTTCTGCTAAAATAGGGAAATATGTGGAGGTGATGGATTCAATGTTATTATTTGAAGCCGGAAATGGGGTTGTTGCCAATCCCTTGGAAACCACTGTTCCTCTTTTTGAAAATAGGGTATAGTGTACTTTAGCAATTCGCTCATAGGTATTCCCTTCCATATCAGTAAAATCGCCATACAAATTCCTAAATTCTAGTTGATTGATTAATAAATACAAGGACGCATTGTAGCGCCTGTTCAAACTATCCAACACTTTTTTATCTGAAATGTTGGCGTTCATGAATTTATTTTCTTCTTCTCGTTTGGTTACAATTTGTCCGCCATAAGCCGATTCATCTTCTTCTTTTTTAAAGGATTTTGATAATTTCGATTGGAATCCTTTCAGTTTTTCTTCGCCTTTAGAGGCTTCTTCTTCTGGAACTGCCTCATATTTTAACTTTCTTGAGGTATAAATATACGTGAGGTCCTGCTCCACATCATCTTCCATGAAATAAAAAGAAAGCACTTGGTATTGCTCATTAAATTTCTGGTAGAAGTATAAATCTAGCGCTTTCGCAAAAGCACTTTTCACCTCTTTTCCGTCTAGGTTATTTTCTAAACCTACTTGTCGGTCGATTTCTGAAATGTACATAAAGGGCTCAAAAGGAACGATAAGAACAGCTGCTTTATCGCTTGACTTTCCGCCACTGTATTGCATAGTTCCACTTTGAGAATGGACAGCTATGGAGGTAAAAGCAATGGATAGAAGTAAACTCAGTTTTTTCATAAAGGGGATTTTATTCATTGCAAAAGTAGCACACAATAAAACGAAATCCTTCCTTGAATAGAGATCTTAAAAACAACGGTATGTTAACAAGCTTCTCTTACTGGAAGAGTCTCATAATGTCGTTTCCATTGGCCAACACCATTAGCGCCAATAGAATTACAAATCCAACAACTTGAGCATTCTCTAAGAATTTATCCGACGGTTTTTTACCACTAATAATTTCAACCAATAAGAAGAGAACATGTCCACCATCCAACGCTGGGATAGGCAAAATATTCATGATGGCTAAAATGATTGATAAAAAGGCGGTAAAGCTCCAGAAACGCTGCCAATCCCATTCAGGAGAAAATGCTTTTCCAATGCTGATAAACCCGCCTAACGACTTATATGCCTCAGTTTCGGGTTCAAAAACCAATTTCATTTGCTTAATGTAATTGTCAAATGAATCATACGCTTTGTTGATTCCTGCTGGAACCGACTCCAATAAGGTATATTCTTCAGTAGAGAAAGTAATTTGTTCATCAATAGGAGTGATGGCAAAGCCTAAAGTCCCGTTTTTGCCCACTTTTGCTGATACTTTTTGTGTTACTCCATTTCTGATTAATACGATATCCACACGACTAGAAGGATGCGCTTTTAGAAATTTAACTACATCCTGAAAATAGGGAGTAAGCGTATCGTTAATGGCAATAATTCGATCACCTATTATTAATCCTGCAGAATCAGCTGGAGAGTTTGGAACAATTTCATTGACTTCTGCAATAATTGCTGGTTCAATAAAGCTTTTCTGATTTTTAATCAACTTAGAAATGGTGCCATCAGGTAAAGTAATTTCTTCCTTTTTACCTTCTCTTTCAATGGAAACAGTTTTGGCATTGTTGATCACAATATTCATTTGAATATCACTGAATTTATTTACTTTTTCACCATCAACTGCTATAATTTTATCGCCACTCTTTAGGCCCATTTCCACAGCTGTAGTATCTGCATAAACGCCATAAGTTAAGCCATCAGTTGGAATGTATTCGTTTCCCCAAGTAAATAATATTCCGGTATAAATTACAATTCCAAGAATTACATTGACAATTACCCCTCCTAACATAATAATCAGTCGTTGCCATGCTGGTTTCGAACGGAATTCCCACGGTTTAGGCTCTTCCTTCATTTGCTCTTTGTCCATGGACTCATCGATCATTCCTGATATTTTTACATATCCACCAAGAGGCAACCAACCCACACCATATTCGGTATCGCCTTTTTTAAATTTGAATAAAGAAAACCATGGATCAAAGAATAAATAGAATTTCTCTACTCTAGTTTTGAATATTTTGGCTGGTATAAAGTGTCCTAGTTCGTGAAGAATTACTAGGATTGATAGGCTAAGAATAAGCTGTGCAGCTTGTATAAGTGCTTCCATTTTTATATAAATCAAACGCGAAATTAAGCATAATCAACACTTTTCTACCAAGCTAGGTTCAAATCAGTGTTAAATTTGATTAAACGCTAGTGTTTACCCGACTAAATTTGTGGCAATTCGACGACTTTCTTCGTTGCTATTCACGTAGTCTTCAAGTGTTGGTTTGGCAATAAAAGTAGCTTTCTCTAAACAATTGGCATTGATCTCTGCAATTTCTAAAAAGCCAATTTTCTCTTCTAAAAATGCTCGGTTCGTGATTTCGTTTGCTGCATTAATAATACACGCTGCATTTCCACCACGCTTCATGGCCTCGTAAGCCAAGTTGAGGTTTAGGAAAGTATCCGTGTCTGCTTTCTCAAAAGTCAGTTGATGGTAATCTAAAAAGTTGAAACGAGGAAAATCAGAAGAAATTCGTTCAGGATAAGCCAATGCATATTGAATCGGTAATTTCATATCGGGTAACCCCATTTGTGCTTTCATGCTGCCATCCGTAAATTGAACAATGCTGTGAATGATGGATTGAGGATGAACAATCACATCAATTTGTTCGGGCGCCAATTGGAACAACCATTTGGCTTCGATTACCTCTAAACCTTTGTTCATTAGGGTCGCTGAGTCGATGGTGATTTTGGCACCCATTTCCCAGTTTGGGTGTTTCAAGGCTTGCGCTCGAGTAACTGTTGCTAATTTTTCGGCACTCCAGCCTCTAAAAGGACCACCAGATGCAGTGAGGTATATTTTTTCTATTGGATTGTGAAATTCTCCTGCCAAGCATTGGAAAATGGCAGAGTGTTCTGAATCTACTGGCAATAAAGGAACACGATACTTCGCAGCTAATTCAGTCACAAGATCTCCTGCTACTACTAGGGTTTCTTTGTTGGCTAAAGCGATTGCTTTTTTCGCTTCAATGGCTTTTAAGGTGGGTTTCAATCCGGCATAACCGACCAAAGCAGTCAGCACAATGTCGATTTCTTCCATTTCTACAACTTGCTCCAAAGCTGCTGATCCAGCATAAGTTTTAATGTTGTGCTCCCATAATGCATCAGAAACCATTTTATATTTGCTCTCATCGCAAATGACCACCGCATTGGGCTTAAATTCTATGGCTTGTTGGATCAGTAGTTCAGCATTGGTATTACTTGTCAATACTTCCACCACAAATTTATCCGAATGACTTTTTATCACATCCAACGCTTGGGTGCCAATGGAACCAGTTGACCCTAAAATAGCAATGTGTTTTTTCTTTTTCTCCTCTTCTTGATTTCCCATAGCCTGCAAATTTGGTAAAAATGATTTAAGACCATTGCAAAATTAGATGATTTATCTGCATTAAAGCATTTCTGCAATATTCTATCTAGGAATTAAACCCTTCGGTTATTCTGTGTATAAATCCAAAACCCATAGACATTACGTAATTGGTTAAAATAAGTGATATGAAAAGATCAACAAATCATATTCGAGTGGTAAACTGTTTAATTATTTTAGCAATCTTATGTACCCTTATCCTTTATTTAGTTCCGCCTAATAAGGGAGTTGAGTGTAAATTTGAAGGATTAACGGAGAAAAGAGCAGATTAAATTATAATAGCTAAATTTGTTCTCTTAACCAGTTAGTTACAGAATTGATCATGAGAAAGATTTCATTTTACTTAGCCATTGCCTCAGTTGTTGCTGTTCAAGCATCTTGCGGAACTCCAGAAAACGAAAACAAAGAGAAACAAGAAGAAGTTGTAGAAGATACACTTTCTGATGTGGTAAAGGCTCGCCCAGAGATTTATGCCAAAGTTTCCTTGACGACCGATATGTCTCAGTTAACTGAAAACGAAAAACAAGTGATCCCGCTTTTAATAGAGGCGGCAAAATTAATGGATCAAATTTTCTGGAAAGAGTCGATTCCTGAAAGTATAACGATTGATAGGAGTGCTTTAACAGCAGATCAACAATTGTTTTACCAATTGAATTACGGACCTTGGGATCGATTGAATAACTTTAAATCGTTCGTTGAAGGAGTAGGGGAAAAACCACTTGGAGCTAACTTTTATCCGGCTGATATTACTAAAGCAGATTTTGAAGCGATGACAGCTGCTGATAAAACAAGTTTATACACAATGGTGAGAAGAGATTCTTCAAATAATTTAGTGACTATACCTTACCATAAATTTTTTAAAGAGCAATTGATGGCTGCTGATGTATTGGACAAAGCCGCAAAATTGACGGAAGACAAAGAACTAAAAAAGTATTTGACTTTGAGAGCGGAGGCCTTAAGAACTGATAAATACGATGAGTCGGATATTGCTTGGTTAAACATGCAAAACAATACTTTGGATTTGATTGTAGGCCCGATCGAAAATTATGAGGATCGTTTATACGGATACAAAGCCACTCACGAAGCGTATGTTTTAGTGAAAGATAAAGTTTGGAGTGCTAAATTGGTCAAGTACGTGACTTACTTGCAAGAATTACAAGAGAACCTTCCGGTGGATGCTACCTACAAAGCAGAGAAACCTGGAACGGATGCGCAGTTAAATGCTTATGATGTGGTTTATTATGCAGGTGATTGCAATGGCGGAAGTAAAACCATTGCAGTGAATTTACCAAATGATGAAGCCATTCAAAAAAGTGTAGGAACAAGACGTTCTCAATTGAAGAATGCAATGCGTGCTAAATTCGATCAAATTTTATTGCCTATTTCTGAAGTTTTAATTCATGAATCTCAGCGGAAAAACATCACGTTTGATGCGTTTTTTGCCAATACGATGTTTCATGAAGTGGCGCATGGATTGGGTGTGAAGAATACCATCGATGGAAAGCAAACAGTAAGAGAAGCATTGAAAGAAAAGTATTCGGCTTTGGAAGAAGGGAAAGCAGATATTTTAGGATTATACATGATTCACCAATTGCATGGAAAGAAAGTATACACTGATGGAGAATTGATGGACAATTACGTAACGTTTATGGCCAGTATTTTCAGATCAGTTCGATTTGGAGCTGCTTCAGCACATGGACAAGCGAATATGGTTCGATTTAATTTCTTTAAAGAAAAAGGTGCTTTTGTATTTAATGAGGATAAAACATACTCAGTGGATTTTGATAAAATGACCGTTGCAATGAATGAATTGTCAGCAATTATTTTGAAGCTTCAAGGTGATGGAGATTACGAAGGTGTGGTAAAATTGTTAGAAACTAAAGGAGGAATAGACGATCAATTGAAGGCTGATCTGCAAAAGCTGAATGATGTTGGAATTCCAGTTGACATCTATTTTGATCAAGGAGTTGAGGCTTTAGGCTTAAATTAATTAAAGTCAATCATAATATAGAGTTAATATACAATCTAATGTGAGGTAATACTTTTGCCTTTCCATTAAAATAGAAATTACGAATTAAAATAAATAATTATGAAAAAAATTCTACTCTCAGCACTGGTCATTGCTGGTGCGTTATTCACTAACCAGTTAAAAGCACAGTGCACCGATCTCTTCTTTTCGGAATACTTGGAAGGAAGTAGTAATAATAAAGCGATTGAAATCTACAATCCGACAAGTTCTAAAATAGGTCTTGACAATTATGAAGTTAGAGTTTATAGCAACGGGTCTGCTACTGTCAGCGGTACAACATCATTTGCTACTACGGATTCTATTGATGCTTATGGAGTTTATATTATTTCAAATAGTAGTTCTGCATTAACTGGGATTACATCAAATTCAAGTGCTTCAATCAATGGGAACAGTCCTAATGGTGATGATGCTGTAGCGCTTTATAAGGTTTCAACTACAACTAATATTGATATTATTGGAGAGATTGGTGTAAGAGTAAACTGGTCAGTTACAGGGACGAATTCAGTTTCTGGCACTACTCAAGATCACACTTTGGTGAGAGATCCTTCAATAGAACAAGGACAGACTAACTGGACAACTGGCGCATCTTCTGAATGGTTAGTATTTCCTCAAGATATGACAGATTCTTTAGGAGCACATACTTCTACTTGTGCAATTGCAGCAGCACCTCTTGCTGCTTCTTTGTCAGGAACAAACATTTCTTGTAATGGAGCCAATGACGGAGCAATTGATTTGACCGCAACAGGCGGAACTGCTCCTTATACTTATTTGTGGAGTAATGCTGCAACAACAGAAGATGTTTCGGGATTGGCTGCTGGTATATATAATGTGACAGTTACTGATGCGGGGTTAGCTACCATTAATACTTCAACTACTATAACAGAGCCATCTGGAATCGTTCCTTCTATTTCAGAGCTAAGCTCTATTTCTTGTAATGGGAATACGGATGGAATTTTAGTAGCAAGTGCTTCTGGCGGTTCAGGTGGTTATTCTTATGCTTGGAGTAATGCAGCAGCTATTTCTACGAACTTGAATGTAGGTGCAGGAAGATATACAGTTACCGTAACAGATAATTCAACTTGTTCAGATACGGTTTCGTACTTATTAACAGAGCCTGCAGCGATTGGAATTGCTGATGCAATTACTAATGTTTCTGTAAATGGAGGCAGTGATGGAGCAATTGCTCTTACCATATCAAATGGGACTTCTCCATATACTTATCTGTGGAGCACGGCTGCAACGACTAGAGATTTAGTAGGTTTGACTTCAGGAACCTATGTGGTTACTGTTTCAGATAACAATGGCTGTACGAATTCAAATTCATCAATCGTTACCCAACCAACCTCAATCGTTATTGCCACAACATCTCAAACTAATGTATTGTGTAATGGTGCGTCTAACGGAGCCATTGATTTATCCATTTCAGGTGGAACAACTCCATATACTTTTATGTGGAGCAATGCTGCTACAACTGAAGACCTTTCTGCAGTAGCTGCAGGAGCTTATACGATCACTGTTTCAGATGCGAATAGCGCAACTGCTACAAGTAGTTATACAATTACTGAGCCTACAGCAATAGCAGCTTCAGGTGTAGTGACAAATGTTTCAGTGAACGGTGGAAGTAATGGAGCTGTTGACGTTTCTGTTTCAGGAGGAGTTTCTCCTTATTTGTACGCTTGGAGCAATGGAG
The DNA here is from genome assembly GCF_055129545.1 of Acidiluteibacter sp. Classification (NCBI taxonomy): domain Bacteria; kingdom Pseudomonadati; phylum Bacteroidota; class Flavobacteriia; order Flavobacteriales; family Cryomorphaceae; genus Acidiluteibacter; species Acidiluteibacter sp. Next base: position 8,756 of record NZ_JBSRUB010000021.1, read on the forward strand.
CTACAACTGAAGATCTTGCTGGATTAATTGCAGGAAACTATACAAATACAATAACTGATGCAAATGCCTGTACAGCTACTTCTAGTCATTTAGTGACAGAGCCGGCTGCATTGGTTACTTCTATAACAGCTCAAGCCAATGTTTCTTGTAATGGTGGAGCAAATGGTTCCATTAATTTGACCGTTTCTGGTGGAGTCACTCCATATACTTTCACTTGGAGCAATGCCGCAACGACTGAAGATCTTTCAGGATTAGTTGCTGGAGCTTATACCGTAACAGTAACTGATGCGAATAGTGTTACAAGTACTGCTAGTGCAACGATTACTGAGCCTACTGCAATAGCAATTACAGATGCAATTACTGCAGTTTCTGCAAATGGGTTATCTGATGGAGCAATTGATATCACTGTTTCAGGTGGTACATCACCTTATACTTATCTATGGAGTAACGCTGCAACCACTGAAGACTTGTCTGGTTTGACTGCAGGAACTTATTCAGTAACTGCAACAGATGCTAATTCTTGTGTATCAAATGCAAGCTACACGGTAACTCAACCGGCAGGAGCTTTAGCTAATTTGATAATAACGGAGATTAATTACAATGGTCCTGAATCTGGAGTAGATTCTACAGAGTTTATCGAAATTCAGAATGTTGGAAATACTACAGTTAACTTAAATGGATATATTTTCACTTCAGGAGTTACACATACCTTCACTGGGGGTTCTATTTCTGCAGGAGATTATCTCGTTATTGCAAATGATTCATCAGGATTTAGAAATACATTCGGTATAAATGCTGATTTTATTTGGAATTCAGGTGGTCTATCTAACGGTGGAGAATTAATCGTATTAAAAGATGATTTTGGTAGAACTGTTGATTCTGTAGATTATGATGATAGTTCACCATGGCCTTCTGGTTCATCAGCTGGAAATCCAGATGCGGGAGGTGCTTCAATTATATTATGTGATTCACTTGCAGACAATAGTTTAGGCTCTAATTGGAGTGCAGCTATTTCTCCAGTTCCTGGTAAGATTGTAAATGGATTCCAAGTTTTGGCTAATCCTGGTGCGAAAGGTTTGTGTGCTGCAACAATGTCTATTGCTATGGTAGTAGATTCAAACGTAACTTGTAATGCTGCATTGAATGGTGGAGCAACAGTAAATGTTACTGGAGGTTTGGCACCATTTACTTATGCTTGGTCTAATTCTGCAGCTACTGCATCTATTACAGGTGTTGCTGCAGGAAAATATTACGTAACCGTTACTGATGCATTGAGCACAAGTTTAAATGATAGTGTGACGATTACAGAACCTACAGCGATTGTGGTAACTGATGCAATCACTAATGCATCTGCAAATGGATTGACTGATGGAGCAATTGACATCACTGTTTCTGGTGGTACAACTCCTTACACATACTTGTGGAGTAACGCTGCAACAACTCAAGATCTTTCAGCTATTGGTGCAGGATCTTATACAGTAACTGTGACTGATGCAAATGCTTGTTCATCTTCAAATACATATAGTGTAACTCAACCTACAACTATTGTAATTACTGATGTAATTACCAATGTAAGTTGTAATGGTGGTGCAAATGGAGCTGTTGCTTTGACCATCTCTGGTGGGGTTTCTCCATATACTTTCTTGTGGAGTAATGCTGCAACCACTTCAAATGTTTCAGGATTAGTTGCAGGTGTGTATAATGTAACGGTAACTGATGCAAACACTGCCACTGCTACATCATCTTATACAGTGACTGAGCCAACTGCTATTGCAATCACAGGATCGATAACTAATGCTACTACTTTTGGTGGATCTGATGGGTCTGTAGCTGCAACTGTAACAGGTGGAACAACTCCTTATACTTATTTATGGAGCAATGCTGCTACAACTGCAACTGCTTCTAGTTTGTCTGCTGCTAAATATTTCTTAACAGTTACTGATGCTAACTTATGTACAAAAGTGGATTCTTTTGTGGTAGGCCAACCAGCAGGAGCGATAGCAAACTTGATCATCACTGAGATTAATTACAATAGTCCAGAATCAGGAACAGATACAACTGAATTTATCGAGTTCGTAAACGCCGGATCGACTGCTGTAGACTTAACAGGATATAGTTTTGTAGAAGGTGTTACGCATACCTTCCCTGCAACAACTACAATCGCTGCAGGACAGTATTTTGTAGGAGCATTTGATTCATCTGCTTTTAGAAATAGATTTGGTTTTAATGCTGATTTTGTTTGGACTTCAGGTGGTTTAAGCAACGGAGGTGAAGACATTACTATCGTTGATAATTTTGGAAGAACTGTTGATTCAGTAGATTTTAAAGATGTTGCACCATGGCCATCTGGTTCTGGAGCAGGACAACCTGACGGTGGTGGTTCTTCTATCGTATTGTGTGACTCAACTTCTGATAATAACTTAGGTTCAAACTGGTTTGCTGCAACATCTGCAGTAGCAGGTCAAATCATTAATGGATTCCAAGTTTATGCCAACCCAGGTGTTGGTGCTCCGTGTATTCAACCAATAGTAGCAACTGTTGTGGTTGACTCTAATGTTACTTGTAATGGATTTGCCAATGGTGGTGCTTCTGTATCTGCAACTGGTGGAACTGCTCCATTTACTTTTGCTTGGAGTAACTCTGCAACTACTGCTTCTATTACGGGTGTTGCCGCAGGAACGTATACTGTAACCATTACTGACGCTGTTTCAGCAACAGTAGTAGATAGCGCAGTGATTACTGAACCAGCCGCAATTTCATTTACTTCAGTTATCGTGGACGAAACTTCAGCAACGAATGATGGTTCAGTCGACATTACTGTAATTGGTGGAACTTCTCCTTATACATTTGTATGGAGCAATGCTGCTACTACTGAAGACATCACTGGATTGACTGCAGGGACTTACATAGTAACTATTACTGATGCAAATAACTGTACGTTCATTGATTCAGCTGTGGTTGCTTTCTCTGTTGGATTAAATAAGGTAGCATTGAGCAACAACTCAGTGAATATCTTCCCTAACCCAACTAAAGGAGCATTTACAATAGAAACTTCAGCTACCTATACTCAAATAACTGTGATGGACATTACAGGAAAAGAAGTATTCACAACGAATGTTTTCAAACCAATGAATTCAATTGACTTGGGTCAACAAGAAAAAGGAATTTACTTTATCGCTATTCAAGGTGAGAATGGTAGAGTAATGAAGAAAGTGATTATCCACTAGACTCATCCTTAATAATACATTCAAAAGCCCTTTGCTCATGATAAGCAAAGGGCTTTTTGTTTTTAGATGCGGTGGTATTTTGAATTTCAAGTCAATGAAGAAAAGTTATAGCGTATTAATGCTGATAACTTGCCCTTTGTCTCCTTCATTTCGATACAGCTTAAGGTACACTCAAAAATACCTGTGCTAAGCGGCAGTCGAAGTATTCTGAATGACAAAGATTAGGACATTGAATACAGTTCAATATTAATATGAAAAGATATTGCTAGCGAATGTTACCTCTGGGAAGAATGTTGATTAGTAGTTTTCTGACTTTTAAGGAATTAATCGCTACTTGTATGCTTTTTTGATTTATCAGGTTGAGCGTTGGTCGAAACCTAGGACAACTAAAAAACTAATCTTAAATCCCTATTTCACTTCAATCAACTGATCAGTGATTCTTAGCAATTCAATCTCTGCAGACTTCGCATTAAATACTGCTTCGATATAGCGATTCTCTGCATTCGCATAGGCAATCTGAATGTCTCTTAAATCGAAAGAAGAAATACCACCAATGTCATAGTTTTTTAATGAAATATTGAGGTTACTCTTGGCTAGATCTTTACTTTTCTTTTCAAAATCAATTTGTTTGATATTGTTGGTATACAACTGATAAGCATTCAAAAATTGGCCCAATAAGCTATTCTTCAATTGATCATATTCTATTTTACGTTGGTCTATTGTAATTTTTGACAATTGACTTTTACGCTTCAAATCAAAACCATTAAAGATGGGAATACTAGCAGATACTCCATAAGTGATTCCTTGGTTTTGGTTGGCCTGCACAAATCCTGCTTCAGAAGTGGATTCTGTGTAGTTATAAGCTGCGTTAAGCTTTACGGAAGGCAATCTATCAGCAAAAACTGCTTTATTTTCGTATTGAGCTACTTTGATGTTTAAATCCACTATGTTTAACGATGAATTGTTAAACAGTTTACTTTTCAAATCGTCATAGACTAAGTTGGAATTTAATGAAGCTGTATCAGTCGTTGTAAAATTGATTTCAGCAGAACGTCCCAGGTAGACATTCAGTTGTGTTCTCAATTCGTTGATGGTTTGCTGCTGCTGAATCAATGCCGACTGATCTCCATTGTAATCCACTTGAGCTTTGGTTAATTCAATTCCTGAGATGCTTCCAATTTTGTTTTTGCTTTCAGCTAATTTCACTCGTTCTTGAGAAATAGTGGTTATTTCTTGATAAACTTTCAATCGCTTTTCCTCTAAGGACAGCTGATAATAGGTTAACAAAATACCCGAAAGTGTATTCTCTACTGCGACTTTTAAGCTGAGGTCTGCGGATCGCTCTAATTCCTCTAACTTATTTTTAGAAATGAACATTTTCGTTCCATCAAAAATTTCCCAGTTGGCGGTTAATGCTGTATTCAAATTGGTTGACTTTGCATTGTTTCGGTTAATGGAAGAGCCATCTGCAAAAGTCTGATTTGCATTTTGATTGCTTTCACTGTAACTGCCAGTAGCATCCAATGTTGGCAAGAAACCTGCTTCTCCAATACTATTCACCTCTTTGGCTTTTGACAGCTCCAATTCGGACAGTTTAACGGAATAGTTATTTTCTAGTCCAAGCGATATAGCTTGGTCCAGACTCAATGTTTCTTGTGCATTGATATCTCCCGAAAGGCAAATAAAAACAAGCAATAATAATGATATGGTTGGTTTAGTAAATCGCATCTTCAGTATTTTTTTCAAGTTTTTCAGTAGGAGTAGAGATGTAAGAATAAATTGCCGGAATGATATACAAGGTCAGAACGGTAGAAAAGATCAAGCCACCGACCACTGCAATACCCATGGACACTCTACTTTCAGATCCGGAACCTATAGCTAAAGCGATAGGAAGCGTTCCTAGAATAGTAGACAATGAAGTCATAAGGATGGGTCTAAAACGCGCAGCAGAGGCATCTAATATTGCGTCTAGTACCGACAAGTCTGCTTCCTTTCGTTGATTGGCAAATTCAACAATTAGAATTCCATTTTTGGTCACCAACCCAATCAGCATAATGATCCCAATTTGGCTAAAAATATTTAATGTTTCACCAAAGAACCACAACGATAGCACAGCTCCCAATAGTGCTAAAGGAACTGTAATCATAATGGTTAATGGATCTTTGAAGCTTTCGAATTGTGCCGCCAATACTAAATAGATCAACACAAGTGCTAAAATAAAAGCAAAGGAAGTACTGGATGAGCTCTCTTCAAATTCTTTAGAAGTTCCTGAAAGAGAGGTGGTGAATGAATCGTCCAATACTTCATTGGCGATAACCTTCATCTCATCAATACCTTGACCTAGAGAATAGCCTTCCGCTAAACCAGCAGAAACAGTAGCCGAAACATATCTGTTGTATCTAAATAACTGCGGAGGAGTACTTTCTTCTGTTTTTTCTACTAAGTTGTTCAGCTGAATCATTTGGCCTTTAGAGCTTTTGACATATATTTCAGTTAAATCGCTTGGCTCATTTCTGTATTCTCGATCCAATTGTCCGATCACTTGGTATTGTTTCCCATTCATGATGAAATAATCGAAACGCTGACCGCTTAATGCCAATTGCAAAGTTTGAGCAATGTCATAAACTGAAACGCCTAGTAGTTGTGCCTTTTCTCGATTAATCGAAATATTAAGCTCCGGTTTATTGAATTTAAGGTTCAAATCAGAAACACTAAAAACAGCACTTTCATTCGACTTTTGCAGGAATGAAGGCAGTACCTCTTTCAATTTATCAAGCGACTGGGCCTGGATCACAAACTGCACGGGTAGTCCGCTTCTTCTTCCTCCAATGGTTTGTTCCTGAGAAACATAATTTCGAGCACCTGGCATTGTTTTTAAAATGGCGGTCAATTCATCTGCTACTTGTTGCTGACTTTTTTCGCGTTCAGAGGCATTTTTCAATCTCAACCTCACAAAAGCAGAATTGGTAGATGATGATGCTCCAAAACCTGGAGATGTCACACTGATAATTCCATTTCTTTCAGGAAAACTTTCTATGATTGTTTCAACAACACCATTGGTATATTCCGTCATGTATTCAAAAGTAGATCCTTCTGGAGCAGTGGAGAATACACGCAGATTTCCACGATCTTCTAATGGTGCTAACTCAGAGTTTAATTGAGATCCAACCCACCAAATCCCTAAAAAGGAGATTCCAACAAAGACGAATGCCATCCACCTTACTTTTAGAAAAGCTTCTAAGGTATTTTTGTAGCCTTTTGTTAGGCGATTAAAAATCGCTTCAGTTTTTAAGTAGAAATTACTCTTCTTTTTCTCTTTCTTTAGCAGCTTAGATGACAACATTGGAGTCAATGTTAATGCAATAAAGCTAGAAATAATCACTGCTCCTGCGATGACCACTCCAAACTCACGAAACAGACGACCAGTGACCCCTTCTAAAAATATAACTGGCATAAATACAGAAGCCAATGCTAATGTAGTCGCAATTACTGCAAAGAAGATTTCTTGAGATCCTTCATAAGCTGCTTTTTTAGCTGGCATCCCAGCCTCTATTTTCGAATAGATATTTTCCAACACCACAATGGCATCATCCACCACCAGACCAATGGCCAACACAATCCCCAATAAGGTTAACACATTAATGGAGAAGCCTGAAATGTACATGACAAAAAATGCGCCGACCAATGAAATAGGAATTACAATGACCGGTATTATGGTCGTTCGCCAATCTCGTAGGAAGATGAAGATAACAACAATTACTAATGCAAAAGCGAGGTAAATTGTTTGTTCTACTTCGTTGATGGAATCTCGAATGTATTCAGTCGTATCAAACCCAATACCTGTCTGAATATCTGCAGGTAGGTCTTTTTTGATTTGTTCCAACCGTTTGTAAAATTCATCGGCTATTTCAATGTGATTGGAATTCGGCAATGGAATAATGGCATTACCGACCATAGGTATGCCATCTCTTTTTAGGCTGGTTCGCTCGTTTTCTGGACCCAAAATAGCTCGTCCTACATCTCTGAATCGAATCAAGCTTCCATCAATTTCTTTGATGACCATATTATTGAAATCATCTTCAGTAGTCAATCGACCGAGTGTTCGAACACTTAATTCAATGTTATCCCCTTCAATACTTCCAGATGGCAATTCAATGTTTTGAGCTTCCAATGCTGTTTTAACATCAACAGGGCTCAATTTATAAGCACTCAATTTTTGTGGGTCTAACCACAAACGCATGGCATACTTCTTTTCTCCCCAAATTCTAATTTCACTGACACCTGGAATTGTTTGTAAACGCTCTTTAAAGGTGACTTCAGCAATTTCAGTCAATTCCAAAAGATCTCTTTCTTCAGACTGAATATTCAAGAAGATAATGGGATCTGAATCCGCATCTGCTTTAGAAACAATGGGTGGATCAGCGTCTTCAGGTATGTCTCGAACTGCTTTGGAAACTTTATCGCGAACATCATTTGCAGCATTGTCCAAATCTACATCGAGGTCAAACTCTACGGTGATTGTACTCCGACCATCTCTACTGACAGAAGAAAGTGTGCGTATTCCTGCAATTCCGTTAATTGATTCTTCAAGTGGTTCTGTGATTTGCGTTTCAATTACATCAGCATTTGCACCTACATAGTTGGTAGAAACAGTAATGATGGGTGGATCAACACTTGGGTACTCTCTTACACCTAAGTAATTGAAACCAATTAACCCAAACAGCAAGATAATAATACTAAATACCGTACTTAAAACGGGTCTTTTAATACTTATGGATGATAAGCTCATAATCTGTAGTGGGTTTTAGAAATTGGTTTCAAAAGTTTTAACTTCACGAACAGTAGCTGGAACTCCATCTCTTATTTGAAGCAAGCCGGCCACCACAATGGTGTCTCCATCTTTCAATCCTTCCGTTATGTGGGTAAAGTTGGCTTTTCTAATTCCTGATTCAATTTTTACTTCATTAACTACCCCATTTTTGTAAACAAATACTTTTTTTCCATGTAATTCGGGCACTATCGCCTGATTGGGAATGAATACCGCATTTTCAAAGTTTTGTACTTTCACTTTTACTTTAGAGAAGGAACCAGAAAGAATCGCATTGCCGTCATTTTTGAGTTTAGCTCTAAAAAGTAGACTTCTATTGGCGGCATTTATACTCGATTCTTTAGCATAAATTACGGCTGTCTTTGAAGCAGCATTGCCCGGAATATTAAATTGAATACTGTCACCAATATGAACCGTATTCGCATATTCTTCACTAATTGAAAACTCAACTTTTAGGAAAGTCGGATCTACTAAAGTCGTGATGATTGAATTTGCACCAACGTAACTGCCCTCGCTGATGTTTCGTAAACCAATGTTTCCTGAAAATGGAGCAACTATTTTGTGTTTCGCAATTTCTGCTAGAAGAATTTGTTTTCTAGCTTCTAACTCTTGATTTTGAAGTGTAATGTTATCTAATTCCTGCTCGCTGATGCCTTTCTCATCATAGATTTGTTGCGCTCTTTTTTGATTCTTACTCGCAAATATTAGTTGGGTCTCCAACAAGCCTAATTCAGCTTTTAAATCATCATGATCTAATGTTAGTAGGACTTGCCCTTTTTTAACAGTTTTAGATTCTTCAAATTGAATTGTCACCACAATTCCTGAAGCTTCTGTAATTAACTGCACTGATTCGTTCGGTAAAATGGTTCCCGAGACTGTCATCTCATTAGAGAAGGGAATCGCTTTGGCCACAGAAATGTCAATAGTTGATTTTGGACCGGTCGATGCTGCGGCTGTTTTGGTTTCGTTTTCCGAACTACAGCTTGACAGCAGCGCTGCTATCAGAATTATGGAATAAAGGGTATAATTTTTCATAAAGATGTTTATAATTCAATTCGTTCTAGGTTCTCTTTTATTTGGGACAATACGTGTTGGAAGGTTTCAATTTCTTGAGTTGAAATTCCATTTAAGCTTTTAGCATTAAGGGTTTCATAAATTTCGTCTAACTTTTCGATTTCCCGCTTTCCTTTAGCAGTGAGTATGAGATAACTTTTCCTTTTATCGGTTCTGCAGCGCTCTTTGGATAATAAATCATTGACAAAAAAGTAATCAACTACCCGGGTGATTGCACTTTTATCTATGGAAAAATTATCCGCTAAATTTTGTTGTGTTACTGGTCCATTGTGTTCATTAATATAATGGAAAATGGGGAAATAACGTCAGTTCGTCTCAAAACGAACTTAGCTGTTTTGTAAATATAGAATTTTTGATATTGATTTGAAGATGAACGAAGAATAATTCTATAGCGTCACTTTTGTGCTCAATTGGCTTAAAATGGATGAAAATG
>NZ_JBSRUB010000022.1:0-8131 GCF_055129545.1 Acidiluteibacter sp.
AAAATCCAGAACCATAACTTCATAAAAATTGGAGAAGCTTGTTAAGTTCTCGTCCAGATATTCATATTGGGTCAAGGAACCATAGATCCTTCTAAGAACACGCTCATTGAAATCCATATTGAAACCGACCAGTTTCATTCGTGAACTTCGGCTTTGATACTTCACTTTCTCTTTATAAGCATCAGATACCATTACCACAAAAAATAGAGTTACCAATAAACAAATGGGAAGCAGGGCAAGCCAAAGTTTGCCATGATCTTTGTAAAGATTAATCGATGAAAGAACGGCAATAGTTCCAAAAATGACAGCCCCTACAATCAGTCCATTATTTCCTCTTCCCATAAAGGCATTAATGTTCTGGTGGATTTTGTCTTTTCTCCCGTTCAAGGCGACCAACCAATTGGCGATATTTTCGAATATCTTTTTCATTTCTCCCAAAAGCTGATTTCAAGATAGTTAAAAGAATCAATACCTAATTTAATTTTCGATGTGATGGTTCAAAAAATGGATAGGGATTTGCCAGATTTTGTGGGTAGGGAGAAGAAAGGTCAAGCGGCCCTTCGCAGCTTGTACTTTCTTGCGGCCGAGGAGGTCGGAAAAACTGGAACGGAAAGACTTCCCTTGTGGACCGGCGAAGTATGTTCACTTGGGGAGGATTGGAGTGGAAGGGTTCTTCGACTTCCGCAGGCTTGGAATATTATGTCAAATAGAAACCTAAATTATAAATTCAGTTGTCAGAATAATTACTTATAAAATAAGTTTTCGATATTCTTTTAAGAAGACTGCTAGACTTCACTTCAAACAAGTATTCATCTCCCATATCCAGGAATATAGATATTGAAGCGGATTTCCATGACCTCCTTTCATATTTCCATTCATATGAGAAAAAATTACCCAGCTCATCCTTAATTTTCTTCATTTCCTGATTATATTCTAATTTTTTTTCTTCTAAGAAGTCAGATACCCTACTCTCTTTGGTTCTTTTTATACCCTCCAAATCTAATTTCATTGAACTAATCTCCTCATCAATTTTTGGTAAGCCCAACTCGATTTTTTCAATTTCCAACTTCTCCTTTTCAATGAGACTTGGTAGACCCTCCAAAAAAATGTATTTCACTTCTTTGTAGATTTCTTGAAGTAACTTTTTATTATCGCTATAATTTTCCTGTGTTTCATTTATAAGAATCTCTAGTTTTTCCTGTGGAGTATTACATTGAAGTTGTAAATCAATTATTTGTTGTCTTATTTCAACTTCATTCATATCTAAATTTTCGCCATACTCATAAGGTATTCTTCCATTTTTTAACCAAATAGGAAAAGCCTCATATAGTAGATATTTATCTAAATTTTTAAGATTTTTTATATAACTACTTAAGGTGTCTTTCCTGCTTTTTAGAATCCTAGGGCTACGGATTTGTTGACCTTCTAGGTTAAATATTTCGCGAATGATATAATTTATTTCGGAATCTATTTGTTTCGAGATTTGTTTTGTCAAAAGTGTTCGACTAAACTTTTCCTTCAGTTTGGTAATTTGTTCATTGCAAAGGTCTTTAATTTTTATATTTTTTTTAAAATCAATCGCATCGACCACCCAAATCATTTTAATATAAAAATCTTCGCGTTCCTTTATTTTTTCTGGAGATATTGAGGAGTGTTGGAACTCGATTACCAAGCCATTTGATGTAAAAATGTCTGCAAAGTGTTTTTCACCTTTTCTTTCTAATACGACTTCTCGCCATTCCTCGGGAAATTGATTTTGCCAGTTTTTATGCCATTCAGACATTGGTTCATAAAAAGAATCGCAATCAGGAAGATTTTTATGTCTCCAATGCCATACATTAATTTTACCGCAATATGCTTTTACTTGATTTCCGCATATTTGGCATATTCCTACTGCACCTGGTTTAGGTTCTATCCGGATACTATCATAACATGCATATCTCATGTTCATACACAAGGAAAATCTTAGGTTTGATAAAATGAAATTTATTCTTTTTTTCTTGATAAAAAAAGAAACAAACCCACCCGAACTGTACCACTTTTCGGTACGGTCGGTTGTACGGCTTAGTCGTTATATTTTAGGATCCATTGTAACTCTTAAGTCTGCTTTAAGGTATATGAACCTAATCAATTGTAAAGAAAACTAATAACCAGCCCCCTAAAATATGGCCGCTCCCCTCACCTATTGTTTTGCCAAAATTCTCTTAGGCCCAGAACCTACTTGATATAATTCTTAGGTAACATTCTTAGTTTTTCAACTTTTAACATCCCAAGTTTTATATCTTCGTTTCGTCCAGATTGAAAACTTGTAAACCCAGGTCTTGCTTCCATTTTTCTTGAAGGATGATGATAGGCAGACAAAATTCCGGTTATTAAAAATTGTAAACCCATATGACATTCATTTTCTGAAGAATGATTGAAACCAACAAATGCTGCCTTCTTGTCAAATTCTTTTTCGTCATCGGCATTCGGCCTTCGTTTGAATATTGTAAACTCGTCAAGACAGATTATTTGTCCAATACATTGATCAAACGTAAGCTCTTTATGTGTATCAACAATTCTTTGATAAATCCATTTACATCGATCTTCAAAGTTTTTTTTCGTTTTTACCTTATTTGAAAATGATACAATACAGGTAGAAGGTCCTCTTACAATTTCCTTACTTCTATTTTTAAAAACACACAATTGTGCTGCGTTAACTAAATTTTCTAACTCCTTATTTAATTGACCCTCATAAAGATTTTTCTTTACAGAGATAATACCAATAACCCCTTCTGGTGGAACGATTACAAATTCTTCAAAACGTTCGTATATTGGATATGACGAAGAATCATAAACAATAATGTCGATTTGAGTTGAATGTTGATCTTCTTCTATTTGCCTTCTTACTCTATCATGATCTCCAACTTTTACTGCTGGTCGAATTATAAAACCAGATAAGGCCTCAAGTTCCTTTGGCAAATGCTTATTTAAAAAAGCCCTTATCAGACTTTCAAGATGTCTGCCTTCCTCACCGGTATGGGCTGCTCCATTATTTTTTTCTGAAGGAATTAGGCTTTCAATATTTCTGTAGGTCGACAATAAAGATCTACACTCATTATTAAAAAAGTCCCTTATTCTTTGGCCCTTATTAGATAAATCTTTGATTGGCATATACTATAAATCATTTATTTCTTTTTCTATTAACTTATACCTGTCCTTGATATCTTCTCCCATGTAAAAATCTAATAAATCTTTTTTATCTAATACTCCGGTGTTTAAAAACTTAACTAAGTATTCCTGATTGAAATTCATTAACAAAATGCTTTTCTCTAATTGTTTTAAAATCGCTTTGTTATTGTCAATATTACCTTCAACTAGTTTCTTAATACTAGTTACCTCATTAATATCCTTTATAATCCTATTAACAATAATTGCCAAAAGATTCTTATCCAATTCCACACTTTTAGAATTGAGGGCTATGTCTCTTGCAAGCATATAAGCAATTGCTAAATTGGAATAATCCCCTTTTTGGGAATCGATTATTGCTATAAAACCTATTGATTGAATAAATCCGACATTTTCAAACACTTTTAAAATACTATTATCTACAAGGGAAATATCAAATACGATTATACTAACCTTAGAATTTCTATTTGCATCGGATTCAATAAGTTGGCTCCAGGCGGTATCATATTTTCTTGTAAAAATGTCTTTATTTTCGATTTCACCAAGCTTAATACTCTTATCAAATTTACATTCAACCGTTATTTTTAAATCTGATTCCCCATTTACTCTACAAATGATATCGCCAGTCTTATTACGGGTTAAACTGCCGGTTTCATTCCCAGTTAAAAACACTACATCCTTAATTTTTTTTTGCTTAAAATAATTGCTTAAAAATTCGGCAATATCTTCTTCGGCCAATGAACCTTTTATTGCTGTTTTGAAGAAAAGCTCTTTTTTCATATCAAAAATCATTTTTAAACTTTCCAATTCGGTACCTAACTCATTACTAGTTTTTGAAAGAAACGCAGAAATCCTATCCTCCATAAGAGCCAAGACTCCTATATATAGTGCCCTTAAAAATTTGCTTTCACGTTCAGTTGAAGGTAATTTGTCGAAATAATTAAATACTATATCGTTTTCAATTTCGAAACTGCTAACTTCTAATCTTTTAAGTTTCTGATTTATATTAACTATTGCCATAATATCAAGTTATCCAACACGATTGTACGGATATATGTTTTTAATATTTCTATGCATATATGATCCAACCGAAGGAGCTGACATCAACTGTTCATATACTACAACTGGAACATTTCTATATTCATAAACAGTTCCATTTTTAAATCTGACGTAAAGAGTTTCTGATTCTTCGTCATATCCAATACTATCGACATTTGACGATGACACAGGGTGCATATCTGGTAAATTCATAATATTTATTTAAATTTTTGATTTCTCCAATTTATAACAACATCTTCATATTCTTTTTTATCCGGTTTTGCCTTTCTCCATTGTTCTGCAACATCAGGGTCTGCACTTTTCGGAGCATAAGCTACCTTTCTAAATTTCACCCTCGATGGTATTTTGACTGCCTCCCCTAAAATGAGCCCTTCCCCTGTCCTCAAACTTGGTAATAATGCCGTCATATTTGATAATTCATCTTGCACTGCTGCAGAGACATGTCCGCGATCACCTTTGTTTGTCATTCTTAAAGCAATAGTAGTGCCACATTGACTTAGAACTGTTTCATCAATTTCAGTTGGCCTTTGTGTTACAAGCAGAAGACCAACACCGTATTTTCTACCTTCTTTTGAAATTGTTTGAACAGTCCTTGATGCTATAGAATCCTCACTAGATTTTAGATAGTTGTGAGCTTCTTCCAAAACAATTAATAATGGTTGTTTTCTGCCTCCAACGTTAAGATTTTGACCCCAAAATAAAGAATCGTACATGATTTTGAGTACAGAACCTGAAATAGGTGTCATTATTTCGGATGGAATTCCTGATAAATCTAAAATAGTTATGGGCGAATCTCCACCCAACCATTCGGCTAATAGAGTAGGCAAATCCTTTGTTATATTACCATCCAGGTCAGGAGTAAAATCACCTATATCAAATAAAAAATTGTACCTCTGGTCTAATAATCTGTTCCTGATACCATGTAAAAAACTTAAAATTCCCTGTGCTTGAAAGTTCAAAAAAGGACTACCTCCACCCGCACTAGCCGGATCATAAGTATTCGAAACCAGTTTTTCTGGATCTCCCTTTGTTACAATATTGGCTGTTGTAGGGTCTCTATTTACTTGAAAGGTCTGTCTCTCAAAATCATCAAGTTCGAACCATAATTGCTTAATACTAAAAGGAATTGGACTATCCGATGTTATTGACTCGATTTTAATTAGTTTTTCAAGTTTGTTTGCTTTTACATAGCTAATCCTTTTTTCAAGAACTTTATTTCTTAGGTATTCAAACTGTTTGTCGTTTAAGCCACCAACAAAAATTTTAACAAACTCCTTGAAGGGTAAGGCCCAGAAAGGGATTTGTAGCTCTGATTGATTTTTTGATTTGTCAGCGTTAATCTTATAAACTTTACTATAGGCCTTTAGCGTTTCATTATACTCACCATGTGGATCAATGATCACAATTCTTGAGCTATCAAAATTACTCATTGCAATAGACTCTAGAATGACAGCAACCGTATTAGATTTACCACTACCAGTTGAACCCAGTATTGCCGCGTGCCGCGTGATAAGCTTATTTAAATCAATTTTGGCAGGAAGACTTTCTGAAACACTAATATTACCAACGGTTATTGAGCTTACATCATCCATACTCCCATAGATTAAGTCTAAATCCTCTATGGTAACAATATGAACTTCATCTTGTGTTGTGGGGAATTGAGTTACACCTCTTTCAAATTTATTTATTGTCTTTTCTCCAACCAATACCATACTTAGCCATCTTGTCGAAAAAATTTTAGAATTATCTTCGAAAGCAAGTTTTTGTAGTGTTTCTGGAAGTGCGTCAACCCCTATTTGAGTAACTATTCCGTAAAGATTAGCATAACCCAATGGGATTTTTAAAAAAGAACCTAATTGCCCCACTCTATAAATCACTCCATCAATAATCGGCATCAAAGATTTTGATGATTCAATCATTTTAACAGAAATCTGATTTCCGCTTACGCTTACTACATTCCCAATAAGAGTTTCCCTATTTCGATTCATTTGATTTACCTATTTTTTTTATATAATCTTCAGAATTTAGATTTTGCAGTAAATTGACAAAGTGTGCGAAATCTGCTAATTTGAAAACACCTTCGCCATTCCAACTCTTATGCAATTCTATTAGTTCCAGAATTTTATCTTCATGAGTTTCTAATGATTTAGAGAATTTTAATTTTTTCAGAGTTTCGTCGTAATCCTTCGTATATATACCCTTTTCATCAATAACTTTTGAATCCTTCAAAAAATTCCAAATTTCCTTTGATAAGTCAAAATCTACATTATCGATTCTGATAAAAGCGTTTTTGGATAAAAACCCTTCTTGCGAATAAAAATCTTCAAAGAATAAATCGAGTAAAACCGCATCCTCATCCTTAGCAATTCTACTTTTTATTTTCCATCTCCCGTACTTACCTCCAATAATTGCACTACTCATTCCATAAACTGAAATCTTTTTGTTGCTTTCAGCAATTCTTCTTATTTCAATATCTTCATTGAGACTATAAAAAATTTCATCTTCTTTTTTATACTGATCAAAATAGAAAACAACAATATGAGATGTATCAGCTTTTTCCAATGCTGTTGTCAACAAATCATTGATGTGAAAATCTCCGAAAGAATATCCACAAACAAATAGGACTCCATCATCTTTTCTAATAAAGTTCGAAAGTCTGTCCATAAAGCTCACATAAGGCTGCTTTTTAGAATTGTCATACTTCAAGAATGACGGGTAAACCATTATATTACTGTCGTCCGGAAGTGTCCTTGTTATACCTCTTGACTCTTCATCATAGCTCCATCCTAAAGACCCATGGAGTTTCCATAATTTAGTGATATTCGTTAAAAAGGCCATGTCATCTACAGAGCCAGGAAAGAAGAAGGGGTAATAACTACCTATAAAGCCATCATAGTAAGGGACATTGTTTTTCTCTAGTCCAATTTCAAAAAGGTAGTCGTAATTAGTTGTAAAAATTTCTATAGCTTCTTTTCTAGCTGCATTTTTTATCCATAATGCCAAATCATTATGCAGAAAGTCGGATATATAATCTGATTTATTTTTATGAACCGAAACAAGATCTTTAATTTTTATTTCAATTAACTCGCGCAAGTCTCCCCAACCTTTTTTATCTAAACCACATAATTTCTCTTTCCCAATAATCGAATGTTTTTGAGTAATGTTTGATAAAATATGCTCTATATTAGGGCTTAGAGAATTGTCTTTTATTTCATTGATTATTTTTTCCAAGGGAGTTTTATACTGTTTTGTTTTTGCACCAGTGCTAATGTCATCAATAATTTTTTTTGTCATTGTAGCTACCAGAGGAACGCATGACTTTAAAGAAGCACCTTTTTTTATAGAAAAAGATGTTCCAGCACCACAGAGAAATCCAATCCTTTTAGTATCTGAAATGAATATCTGCTGTAATCCCTTAATATATTCACGAGGGTCAAAATAATTATTCATATGTATCCAAGATTTTTTTATTCTCAACAAATCAAATGTAAAAATATTTAACAAGTAATCTATTACGGAAATCCGTAGATTATTTAAAACTATTAAGGAATAATCACATTCCACACACATTACACTCCCTTCTACTGTAGAATTCCCTAAAAAGGGTAAGGCTACACTACCGTCGGCTAGTTTAATAAGTGTTCCATTAACATTTCAGAAGAAACTTTTAGAAGACCACCTAATTTTTTAAGATTGATAATCTTAAAAAATTTGTGTGAGATGCAGCGAGGGCCTGAGAAAACAGATACCAAATACACTAGGGCACCAACCCGCACAAAAGAGGCCGTCTAAAAACAATTAGGCGGTCTTTTTATTTTCAGTGATTCTGGTAACTTTGGTTTTTAAACTGTTTTTATTTGAACAGTGTAAGGAAGCCAGAGTAGTTCTATCCGGCTAGGGTAAC
>NZ_JBSRUB010000023.1:0-225884 GCF_055129545.1 Acidiluteibacter sp.
AAACGGAGGCCTATCGACGAGAGTTAGAAATCAAGAAAAAGAAATCACGAAACTATATTGAGAGGCTAATAGCAAGATAGAGCATTCCGTTCCTTTTCTGGAACGGAACGGTCATCCCGAATGAATCGGGATCTCGATCACAAAAGCCCTGAATTTTCAGGGCTTTTTTTGTTTAGATTGGTTTATGTTTAATATATAGATTCTATATTCCGTTTATCACGATAAGTATTGCATTGGCCATACTTTAAATGCTGAGGATAGTATTTTCAGAAAGCAAGTCGATCTCTTTTACTAAAGCTTTGTTTTCGAGTTGTTTTTAGATAAAGCTTTTAACTATTAAAGTAATAAGATAGCAACTAAATAGAAGTTTAATTCACTGTTTTTGGTCGAAAATAAAAATGGTTAAACTTATAATTACTTCAAGTTGTAAATCAGTCCCGTTGCATTATCTTTAATTCCAACAACTCCTTCCTCAAGATTAAAATAAATGATAAAGGCTTTATCCACTTTATTAGAATATACGTTTGTAAACGTTTTTCCATTTATGGTTAGCGATGAATCTGGAACACTTGCTTCAGGAAAACCATTTGGTCGATTGCGCTCGTCTAAAACGATAACCATTTGCTGCTTGGAAGATGTTATGTCTGTATGATAAACTTTTAAAATATCCGCATATTTTATTGATTCATAATCTGTCACATCTACTGATACGAATGCTTCAATTTTTATTTTTTTGTTTAAACTCGGAATACTTAGTGCAGTACTGTATGATTCGTTTATATATTCTATGAATGAGGAAGGGCTAGAATGGTAGTCGTTGGCAGATTGATAGTTATCTGTGAAATGATGATCAATTGCAGTAATACTCGCCGTTATTTCATTGTTTAAATTATCAATGAAAGTAAATTCGGTTAAAGAGTCATTGTAAGGAAAGTTTTCGGCAGACGAACTAAGCAATGAATATTGTCCAATATAGATGACTTGATCTTTTTGAACCTCCTCTTTTTTACATCCGAATAATAGGATTGCACATAACGCAATGAAATAAGTTGTTTTCATAATTATATAGTTTTTCCTTGAAACGTGTTATTTAGTAGCTTATTATAACACTCTAAAATATAATTTATTATTGATGTTAGTGGTAATATTGATTGGATTGTCTAAAAGGTGCGAAGGTAAAGCTGCTAAACATCAAACAACAACCCTGAAAAACTAGCATTAAGGGATTCGGAATGCGTCAATGGGATGAGTTCACTTTCATCACACTTTCGAATATAGGAATGAATTAAAATTTGAATGTCCTGATCGTCATAACCATATTTGATGTAATTCAATGCCTCATCTACTGAAGTGATTTTGGCTTCTACTGGTGCTTCACCATAGCCTTTATAGCGGCCTTTTTGCAAAACAACAATACTATTCACTTCATCGTTTCTGCCTTTTCCTCGTATGATAAAGGAGTTGTTTTCTTTGTCGGTTTCTAAGATGGCTGCTTCAAATCGTTCGTTATAGTCTAATGCACTTTCTGCTTCCACACAAGCGCCTTTACAAGCATCGTGTTCGTAATCGTAACAACTCGTATTCACAGGTGTTTGAAGGCTGCACAACTTCGGGCAAAGTTCAAAATATGCACATAAATCTTCCAAGTATTTTCGAGATTCATGAGCTGACCGAAAGCTAATCAATGGCCGGTCATGCTTGCCAGATCTTCCCATTGTAAATCGACCATAGCCATTTTGATCGACGTAGGAGTAAAGTCCAAAATTGAGCGTCACCTTCTTCATGGCTCGGTTGTGAATCGGCCAATGCTTTTTGATGGCGTGAGCTTCTGTTAAGGTCATAATTAACTCGTTGCTACAAACCTCCACCGACACATCATAAATGTTCTCTGCAAAATTATTTTTGCTTTTTGTATTGGTATTTCCTGAAAAATGGGTGTGAACTCGCTTTTTTAAATTGATGGCTTTACCAACATAGATCACATTTCCTTTCTGATTGAAAAAGTAATAAACCCCCATGGCATTCGGTATGGATTCAAATTTTTCTTTATCTAAATGGGGTGGAAGCAAGGCCTCTTTAGAACGAGGATTCAATGATTCTTGAATAAATCCCTCGCTGTCTTTCTGCACCAATAAATGCAATAAAAGAGCAGTAGCGTCAGCGTCGCCCAAAGCCCGGTGGCGATCTTTTAGTGGAATGCCCACTTGCTGACAAATTTTCCCTAAGCTGTAGGACGGATATCCTGGAATAATTTTACGACTTAATCGAACGGTACATAGCTTCTTGCGTTGGAAGCGTTCTCCAGCTCGGTTGTATGATTCACGAATAAATCCATAATCAAAGTTCACATTGTGGGCTACAAAAATTGCCTCCTTTGTAAAAGCTTCTATTTGAGGAATTACTTCATGAAACAATGGAGCATTGGCTACCATTTGATTGGTAATGCCAGTCAAATTTGTAATGTTTGGCGGAATCAATTGTTGGGGATTCACTAAGGTAGAAAATCGATCAATAATTTTTTGACCATTGGTCAAAACGATTGCAATTTCTGTAATTCTTCCATGCGCAATACTGCCACCAGTGGTTTCAATATCTGTAACAGCATAAATGGCATTAGTCGGTTTCATCGTTTAGTAATCAGAGGAGTTGGTCAATTTTCTTGGCCAATTCACGGTCTTTCTCAGTAATGGTATTGCCTTCATCATGAGTTGTCAAAGTAATGTTTACCTTATTGTAAACATTACTCAATTCCGGATGATGGTTCATTTTTTCAGCAATCATCGCTACTTTAGTCATAAACGACCAAGCCTCAATAAAGTTTTTAAATTCAAAACTTCTTTTTAGTGTGTTGTTCTTTTCTTTCCAGTTCATGGTTTTTAGTTTGCCTTGAAATTACTAAAATCTTAAAACATAGAAGCCATTAAGTCTGCTTTAGAAACATTACTGAAGTAGTCTTCTAAATCCAATGTGTCTAACTTTTCTTCAATGGCTTTTTTATCATGAGCACAACCCACCAATGCTTTTTCTACTGCATCTATATCATTGATGTGAAAGAAATCACCCTCAATTTTTACAGCCTCTATGATTCCTTTTTTGACTTCTAAATTCATTTCGATTACGCCTCCAGTTGTTTTTACACCTTGCTTAAAGTTGTAGTTCGGTGAATGACCAAAGTTCCATTCCCAAGTGGCGTATTTTTCATCTCTCAATTTTTGAATCGCTTCAATGTCTTCTGCTGTAAATTCATAGATTTTAGCATCGTCAAAAGTGGCTAAAATATGATCCATTATTTTGTCTGTAAATGCATTTAAAGTAAGTGGAGCCTTTAAATGTTCTGTGATGTTAGTCACTCTTTTAGGGATGGATTTAATCGCTCTGTCTTTATATTTCAGTGGACTCACTTTTAATCCGCCGCTTACATTTTTCATTTCTGATGAAAATAAAAGGGTGCCATGGTGCAAAACTTTGTTTTTGAATACATGCTCAGCATTACCTGAAAACTTTTTCCCGCCGATTGTCAGATCGTTTCTGCCTTCAAATTTGGCATCAACGCCCAAATTTTGTAATACTTCTATAATAGGTAAAGTGTATCTTTTAAAATCAACTAAGTTGGATTCTTCTCCTGTTCGGGTAAACGAAAAGTTTAGATTTCCTAAGTCGTGATAAACTGCTCCACCACCTGAAAGCCTTCTAACTACTGTTATTCCTTGTTTTTCTACGTAGTCAGTATTGATTTCAGCTAAGGTGTTTTGGTGCTTTCCTACTATAATGGCATTGTCGTTTCGCCACAACATAAAGCAATCTTCTTTGATGTTTTTGAAGATGTATTCGTCCGTTGCAATATTAAAATAGGGATCAGTAGAATGGTGTTTAATACAAAGCATAATGACATTTTTGAGTGAGTGTGCAAAGGTAGAAAAGGCATTCTTTAATTCAGTTATTCAAGGGGACAATTGTTCAATAGTTTAATTTGTCAATAAGTCAATGAATTAATAAGTCAATATTGTTCTTTGTGATTAGAAAATGGAAGCAAGAAGTTCATTAATCTAGCAATTGATTAATGTAATAATATATCAATGATTTCTTTGCGAATCCTCTGTGTTCTTTGTGCCTTTTTGGTTGAGTCTAGATTTAGAAAAAAGAAGTTAGAAGTTAGATGAGAGACGCTAAAGATTAGAATAGTGATAGTGTGGTTTTATTTCAAATTTGATACTTTGTGAACTTTGTGCCTTAAAAAGAGAAGAAGGATGTTAAAAGTTAGAAAAGAGAGAATAGACTTTTTTAATTGGTATTTTATTTCTTTGCGAACCTGCCTGCCGCAGGCATGGCTTAGTGAAACCTTTGTGTCCTTTGTGGTTAATTCTTAATGATAAATCAGTCAATCAGTCAATACTCAATCAATATTTTTATTTAAAGACCTCAAAAAAAATGGGCTGTCCTTTCGAACAGCCCATTACACTATCTATAAACATATATTACATATGAAAAACTACTTTTAATACCACCACTAATGCAATCACCAAAACGGTGAAAAATATGATAGGACCAAACCCTTTTTTCATTGAACTTTGTTTTTGTACTTCAGTATTCATTTTGAATAAATTTAAATTAATAGAACCAATTAAACGTTGATTAGCAGAATGCTAAACAATCAGTGAGATATAAAAGAAAGGTCTACTAATTACGGAAGCATTGCACCCAAATAGAAAGGGTTACTTTGCCATTCATAAGATGTTTGAAAAGATTTGAATTCAATAAGCGAGGTGTCATTTGTTTGGAATAAGCATAAAATCCGGCAAACGGTGTGCTGTCTTTGATTCCTTCAATATTTCGTTGGAACAATTGATAGACAGTGTTCCCCTCAAAATTCTGTTCAGCTGGAGCTATTTGGGGAGAAGTGATGCTTAACGTAAAAGAATGCTGTTGGTCATGAAAGTCTTGTTCCATCGGTGCCGGTGAAGCAAATATTGAAACTAGGAATAAGAATAATCCTAAGAATAAAGAAAAATGTTCTTTTTTCATAACGCAACAAAAGTAATCCATTATTTGATTCGTAGAGATTTATTAATTAATAATGTATTGTTAAAAAAATCAAAGTGATTTTACATAAACGATACTTACCAAAGTGTTATTTATGCGTACTTTTGCGACCCCAAAAAAAAGAATAAACGTTTAAGAATAAGAATATGAAAAATCCATGGCATGATATAATACCTGGAGACGACATTCCTAGAGTCGTAAATGCATGTATTGAAATATCAAAAGGAAGTAAGGGAAAATTTGAGCTACACAAAGAAAGTGGCTTGATTATGCTAGACAGAGTGTTGTTTTCTTCAGTACACTATCCTGCAAATTATGGTTTTATACCTCAGACCTATTGTGAAGACAATGATCCATTGGACATTTTGGTAATAACATCAATTGAAGTTCCACCATTGTGTTTATTGAATGCCAAAGTAGTCGGTGTGATGCGCATGATCGACAATGGAGAAGCGGATGATAAAATTATTGCGGTTGCTGCCAATGATATGAGTGTAAATTATGTAAATGATATCACTGAATTGCCACCACATAATCTAAAAGAAATCAAACGTTTCTTTGAGGATTATAAAAAATTAGAGAATAAAGAGGTAATAGTAGATGATTTCTTAGGTAAAGAAAAGGCATTTGAAATTATTCATGAAAGTATTGAATTGTACAAGAAAACCTTTTTAAATAAGTAATGAAGCTCATTCTTGTTTATAATGCTAATTCAGACTTCTTTAGCAGCTCATTGGATTTTATTCATAAAATTGTCAGTCCGAAAACTTATAAATGCGAACTGTGTGCTTTGACACATGGAAGCTTTAAGGAAAAGCCGGAATGGAAAAAATTTATTGATGAAACTGATATCAAGTTGTCTTTGCATCACATCGGTGATTTTGAAGAACAATATCGCACCTCTTATGACTATCCTGTGGTCGTAATGGAAGACGACGACCACTTAAAAGTGATGTTTAATAAAACACAACTTGGTCAAATGAAATCGACTCTGGAGCTAATTGAAGCAATAGAAGGACTCTCTGTACTTCCGACTAAAAATTAATTTGTTGCAGTGCTATCAAGCAATTGCTTGGTAGTATCTGCTTCTTCTTCCACACCTTTGCACTTTGCCAATTCAGCACTCACATTTATTAACTGAGCTTCTGTTGCCGTTAGTTGTAGTTTTAAAGCTTCAGCGGTAGGATCTTTTTCTGTTGAACAACTGCTTAAGATTATGGTAAAAAATGCAGCGATAGGTATAAATAATTTCTTCATGGCTTTGGGTTATTTTATCAAATCTAATACTTTATTTGCGGCGGCTCTATTTTCATCTAAATAGATCGCCCTCATTACTTTTTCTCGTTCGGTTTCTGTTAAATGCCAACTCAATGAAATTCCTTTCTCTTCGTCTGAGTTCAATACAAAATCAACTGATTGAACCTTATTCCCGGTCCAACCGTTGGCATATTCTATCAGGGAGGAGTTATTGTAATCTTGGATGTTGAATAAATTTCCATAGACACTCCCAAAAGGGGCCGTAAGGTCTTGAAAAATAGAAGTGTTGTTTCCTTTCGTCTGAATTTTAGCTTGCTGCTTTCCATATCGAACTTGAACAACGACAACACCAGATGTATTTTTCGCGATCCAATCCCTGAAACTATAAACGTACCTCACACTTGTTTTTACTCCATAATTATCACGTAATCCGGCATCTATGAGCTCTATGCGAGGTTGTGTAGGTAGCTCAATAGTGGGCATGATGTAAGGAAAAGTGGCACTCATTCTCAACGCACTTAAAAAACGAATGTTCAACGGCTGATGACCTTTCAACAATCGACTGTATTCTACATTTTCGCCCAATTCGATGGTTTGGTTTTCAACCCCTAATTCATTTTGACACATAAATCCCAATGGATGGTTAGCTGTCAATAGAATTTTTCCGTCGTTGATGATGGAAGGGGAGAGAATCATCATCGGTAATTTCGAGTTAAATTCTTTCAATTGGTAGGCGCTCAGTGGCTTGTCCATAAAGTATCGGGTATTCCGATTCAATCGCTGTTCAAAGGCATAACCTCTGTCTTTCCAATACAACTGACCATCGTATTCAAATTTTTGCAATCGAATGAAATAATCGTTCACTGCCAAACTAAAAACGATTGGGTTGAGAATGTCTTTCCCTAAATCATAAATGTATTTAGGATGGTGAATGTTTAGTTTTTCTCCATCCTGCTGTAAATTCATCAACTCTCTGAAGTATGCTGCACCAATCATTCCTCCCGAAGAACCAGTAATTAAATGGATGTGCTTACTAGTTTCTCCGTTACTTATGCTATCTAAGTATTGAATCACTCTAAATGCCCACATAGATGCACGCGAACCACCACCGCTTACATTGAAAAGAACCAACTTTGGTTTTCCTTTCAGTTGTGCATTCTTTTTTGCCCATTGCTCTAGCACTTGGATATGATACAAAGAGTCTTGAGCGATGGAATCTGGTGAAATAACATTGAGGTTGTAATTCACCGCCTTTGTTTCGTAATCTAATCCGTAAGCTTTATTAGCGTAGGTAAAGGCTTCATATTTAGAAAGAAAATTAATGAGAACAAATAGTCCTATAAAGGCGACAAATGTCCATCCGTAAAGCCAAGAACGAATGGCAGAAGTGAGCATAATCAGGATAGTAAACAACAAAAGAATACTAGCACCAGCCGGAATTACAAATACATCCACTTCGCGAAATAATCCCAACGTAAAAATGGAAATAAGAACTACTATTTCAAAAATAGAGGCATTGAAATTATTCTGCTTAAATACCTGATTCAGTTGAGACTTGTTGTAATGTGAAAAGTCTCTTGCTAACTTAATTTTTAAGGGCTTGATAAGATAGGATTCAACATGCCATGCTTTGTTGTTGAAGGTGTCGTTAAACCACGTTTTATGTTTTTTGTGAGAAGCCAGTCGATAGATTCCTTCATCATCTTCAGTTTCATTACCAACGGTACCAAACAACTTTAAAAAGTCTTTATTGGTATTGATAAAGTAAGACATGGAAATCAGAATAACGATCACATATCCCACCAAAAAACCCAATACATCATAGACGATCTGAATTTCATTATGGGTGACATTGTTCAGTTTAAACTGAATCATGACCCAACAATAATAAATCAAAAACAACAATGGAATAAACGAATTATTGATGCAGTATTTTAAAAATGGCCTCGATTGGGTGGCAAGGAAAGGAAAACGAAACCCATTGTTGACATAACTTGCAATGTTAAACGCCATCACAAATCCCCCGAAAGAGAATCCTAAAATAAGGTAACTCGTAAAGTTTACTTTTCCTAAGTATTCAGGGTCAAGTAATAAAAAAGGAATGCCGTATTTCTGACCAAAATTTCCTGAAATGGTCAAAAACAAGAGAATCCAAAAAATCAATAATTGCTGAGATTTTTTTAAATGCACGAAAACCAGCTGAAGCGGGAAAAAATAAATGATTCTTGAGAACCATTTTTGAAAATTGCTTGGCTGATCCATAGGGGCGCTTTAATTCCTTAAAAATATTAAAAATTAAAGCAAAAACTCTATTATTCTTTCATTTGGATGAAATTCATTTAAATCTGACAATCCCAATTCTTTAATGGCTGCCTTTATTAATAAATTTTCATCGATAATGTTGGGTTCATAAAATCGACCTGCCTGCAAAATCGCTTCTTTTGGAACAAGCCCAATCAATTCTGCACCTGTGACTTTGCAATCAAATTCTGCAGCTAATAATTTTACCATTTCATGAACTATATGAATCGGTGTTAACTGAAAATCTGAAAAATTACAAGAGACTTGCGCAATTCCAAAGTCTTGGATAAACCATCCAATGGATTTTACCGCTTTAAATTTACCTTTGGCATATTGTTTATTTCCTGCCGCATCTTTTCCCAAGAATTTGCCGCTTTCTCGGATTTGTTCGGCTATCGCCCGCGCAATTTTGATATCAGCGGTATTTAAATTGAAGTTATAGGCGATCAAGAAATTTCTTGCACCTAAAATAGTGGCGCCACTTTTAGCATTGAATATTTTAGGCCCGAAGTCTGGTTGCCAGTTGGGCAATGTAATTTTAGTCGGTAAACCTTCATACTCTCCATTTCGAACACTGGCCAATTGAACACGATCAGATTGTTGTGCACTTTTCTCGTATAAATACACTGGGATTTCTAATTCTTCACCAATTCGTTTTCCCAATTGATGGGACAATTGAATGACTTCTTCCATGGTAATTCCACTAATCGGAATCAGCGGGCAAACATCACAAGCGCCCATTCTAGGATGTTCTCCCTTGTGTTGGCTCATGTCAATCAGTTCAGAGGCTACTTTTATCGCTTGAAAAGCTGCTTCCAAAACATTCTGAGGTTTGCCTACAAAAGTGTAAACCGTTCTGTTTGCAGCAAAACCGCTGTCGATGTGTAATAATTCAACTCCTTTAATTTTTCGAATAGTAGACGCAATGGCTTTTATGGTCTCATTATTTTGACCTTCACTAAAATTCGGAACACATTCTAAGATCTGTTCCATCTCTAGAATTGGTTTCTTGATTTCACAAAATCAGCAGCTAAATACGCCAATAATTTTCCAACTTGATCTGGCTGGTTGGAAAGGCTCGGAGCAGCTTCGCATAAATGCAGGTAGCAGGCATTTTTAGATGCACCTGCTTCATGCACAAATCTTCGAGCATTAGTTGGAGTGATTCCACTTGGAGTTTGCGCACTTGACGCAACGTTTTCTATGGCGTCTAAATCGACTTCTACACCATATTGTTCATTATTTACTGCGTTCAATTCTTTGTCAATAGCCGAATTAAAACTGATGCTTTCACGTATAAAAATATCCTCAAAGGTAGTATAAGACACTTGTTTGTCATCCAAAGAATTCAGCATGTTTTCAGAATTGTATCCTTCGTGTAAACCAACAATGGCGTACTGTTTCAGATAGCCTTCTTCAAATGCATAACTAAATCCATTGCCGCTGTGTCGACCTTCCAATGGCCTAAAATCAGCATGAGGATCGATGTTGATGCAATTGATTTTTCCTGATAGAGAGTTGATCGCAGCAGATTTTATATTGCTGTAACTGTTGTTGTGGCCTCCACCAATGATAACTGGTATTTTCTTAGCTTGATGAATGAGATTCAAGGTCTCGGTTACGATTTGGTCCATTTTGGAAGTCGCTGTTCTTAAGTCTTCAATCTCATTAGAATCAGTCAAACCATTTAAGTCAATACTTCCTGCTATCAAACAATCGGCACCATTCAAAAAACGGTTCGACTGCATGTTTAAGAATTTTGGCAAAAAAGCATCCCAGGCTGAATGAGCACCAGCTCTGCCTAAATTGGCTCGTGGGCCAATGTCTTCTCTGATGCCAATGAATACAAAACGTGCAGCACTTTTTGCCAACGCTTGTACATTAAAAGTGGTTAACGATTGGACGGTTTCTCCAATTTTAGTTTCCCCATTTCGGCTGGCAGTCAGTTTACTAATTTGTTCGAAAGTAATGAGTTGAATTTTCATATTATTGAACTTTTCCGTTTAAAATCACCGTTTCTATGTGATCAGATCCAAAAGAATAAGGAATGTAAGCGTAAGATGAAATGGCTTTGGTGATAAACAAGTTCGCTACTTTTCCTTTGGCAATACTTCCATAATCTTCACCCAATTCCATGGCAAAAGCGCCGTTAATTGTCGCTGCATTGATCGCTTCTTCCGGTGTCATTCGCATGTAAATACAGGCCAGTGAAAGTACAAATGACATTTTCCCAGAAGGAGTGGAGCCGGGGTTGAAATCAGTAGCTAATGCCACTGGAACTCCAGCTTCGATTAATTTCCTCGCCGGAGGATAATGATCCCTCAAGAAAAATGGAGCACTTGGCAATAGTGTTGCTATCGTGGTTGAATTTTTCAAGCATTCTATTTCGTCATCCGTCAGTACTTCCAAATGGTCTACTGAAACGGCGTTATTGGCCACACTCATTTCTATACCACCCATGCAGTTAAACTGATTGGTATGAATTTTTGCTTTAAGACCAATTTTAGCGCCTGCTTTAACGATTTGATCTGTTTCTTCAGGAGAAAAGGCTACTTTTTCACAAAAGGCATCAATGTAATCGGCTAGCTTTTCTTTTTCAATCACTGGCAACATTTCATTGATAATCTCATCAATATAACCTTGGTGATTTTCTTTGTATTTTAAAGGATAAGTGTGTGCGCCTAAAAAGGTTGATTTTATCTTTAAAGGACTGGTTTCTTTTAATTTCTTAATGACTCTCAAAATCTTTAATTCAGCTTCCACAGTCAGTCCATATCCACTTTTAATTTCAACCGCACCAGTTCCCATTCGCATGATTTCTTCCAGTCGTGCTAAGGCTTGGTCGAACAATTCTTCTTCCGTGGCATGCTGCAATCGCTTGGCTGAGTTTAAGATTCCGCCACCATTGGCTGCAATTTCTTCGTAACCCAACCCATTGATTTTGTCAACAAATTCCGTTTCCCGGCTACCTGCGTAAACGATGTGGGTATGAGAATCGCACCACGAAGGGAACACCATTTTTCCGGTGGCATCTAGCATCTGAACATTCTCAAAGTTTCCCGAATACGGAGAATCCATCGACCCAAAGTCCTCAATTTTACCCTCTTTTATTTTAATCCAAGCATTGGAGATACTCGAAAGAGTTCCCATTTCTTTTCCTTTTAATAGTTGAGAATTGGCAGTATTTGTTTGAATGAGTTCTTTAATGTTTTGAATCAGTATTTCCATTTTTGGTCCGTTTCTTTTGTTTTTTGAATTGCTTGTTTACAAATATCCTGATTTTTATTACTGTTGTTGGTAAATAATCCAATATTCCCCAATTAGAAATATTATTTTTGTTGACATGCGTGGAAATTCCTTTGGTCAATTATTCAAGTTGCATACGTTCGGAGAAAGTCATGGTGCTGCTATTGGTGGTATTATCGACGGTGTTCCTGCAGGTTTGCTATTGGATATGGATGCCATTCAAATCGATTTAGATCGACGAAAGCCTGGTCAATCAAAAATTACAACTCAACGCAAAGAGAGTGATCAAGTGCAGTTTCTTTCCGGAATATTTGAAGGAAAAACAACAGGTACTCCAATCGGATTTATCATTCCGAATGAAGATCAGAAGTCAAAGGATTATTCTCACTTGAAAGACGTATATCGTCCATCGCATGCTGATTATACCTACGATCAGAAGTTTGGCGATAGAGATTATAGAGGTGGAGGCCGCTCTTCCGCAAGAGAAACAGCTTGTCGGGTAGTGGCTGGAGCGATTGCTAAACAAGTTTTAAAATTAGAAGGAATTCAAATCAACGGATATGTGTCTCAAGTGGAAGACATTTGTTTGACCATTCCAGCAGAGCAACTAGACTTTTCAAACACCTTTGAAAATATGGTACGTTGTCCTGATTTGGATATAGCCGATAAAATGATAGCTCGAATTGAGGAAGTCAGAAAAGCCGGAGATACTGTCGGTGGAGTTATTTCTGCATATCTAACAGGAATGCCTGCAGGTATAGGTGAACCAGTATTTGATAAATTGCATGCCGATCTCGGAAAAGCGATGCTGAGCATAAATGCTGTGAAAGGGTTTGAGTTTGGCTCAGGATTTAAAGCAGCAACAATGAGAGGTTCTGCACACAATGATATTTTTGTAAAAGAACAAGAGCAAGTAACGACGTTGACCAACAACTCTGGAGGAATTCAAGGCGGAATAAGCAATGGAACTCCGATTCATTTTAAAGTAGCATTTAAGCCAGTAGCCACCATTATGCAGTCGCAAGCCACAGTCGATAAAGAGGGCGAAAAAGCAGAAGTTCAAGGAAAAGGACGACACGATCCTTGCGTCGTTCCACGAGCAGTTGTTATTATAGAAGCGATGGCAGCATTGGTAATCGTTGACCATTTATTAAGAAATAGAACAGCAAAAATTTAAATTCAACTATGAAGAAGTTAGCACTGCATTGGCAGATATTAATAGGGATGTTTTTGGGAATTATTTACGGATTGTTAGCGTCCAATGCAGGACTCCAATCTTTTACATCCGATTGGATTTCCCCTTTTGGAACCATCTTTATCAATATGTTAAAGATGATTGCAGTGCCGTTGGTTTTGATTTCGTTGATCAATGGAGTGTCGGGATTAAAGGACATTTCTCAGTTGTCATCCATGGGTGGAAAAACCATTGGGATTTATTTGATTACTACCGTAATTGCTGTGACGATTGGATTAGTTGCGGTGAACTTGATTAAACCTGGTAAATCATTCTCCAAAGAAACGAGGGATCAAATGGTAGTTGAAAATCAGCAAAAAGCAAGTCAAGTGGAACAAAGCGCTAATGCACAAAAGGAAAGTAGTCCGTTGCAGTTTTTAGTGGACATGGTGCCTTCAAATATCTTTAGTTCTGCAAGCGACAATGGAAATATGCTGCAAGTGATCTTCTTTGCGCTGCTATTTGGAATTGCTTTAATTATGGTTCCTGATCAATCAAAAGTAGAAGGGATTAAGGTCTTTTTTGACGGAGCTAATGAGGTCATTTTAAAGATGGTCGATATCATCATGCTTTACGCACCTATTGGTGTTTTTGCGCTTTTGGGGAATATAATGGTCGATTTGGCAGGTGATAATCCTGCTGCAGCAGTGGAAATATTACAAGGCTTAGCCGTTTATGCATTAACAGTGATTTTAGGATTAGCATTCATGATATTTCTAGTTTATCCATTATTTCTAAAGTTTTTTGCAAAGTTTTCCTACCGAAAATTTTTCGAAGGATTAGCTCCTGCTCAGCTATTGGCTTTTTCAACGAGTTCAAGTGCTGCAACGCTTCCATTGACGATGGAGCGATGTGAAGAAAAGTTAGGTGTTTCGAAGAAAGTAGCGTCCTTTGTTCTACCTTTGGGTGCGACAATAAATATGGATGGAACTTCCTGTTATCAGGCGATTGCAGCGGTATTTATTGCACAGGTTTATGGCATGGAATTGGGACTGTCGGCGCAGTTGACAATAGTTCTTACCGCTACTTTAGCATCTATCGGTTCAGCAGCAGTTCCCGGAGCTGGAATAATTATGTTGGCAATCGTATTAGGTGCTGTTGGAGTGCCATTAGAAGGAATAAGCTTAATATTTGCCGTAGATCGACCGTTAGACATGTGTCGTACTGTAGTGAATGTAACCGGAGATGCAACTGTTGCTACGATAGTTGCTTATACAGAAGGAGAATTGAACCCACATCCAATTGAAAAATAAATTGAATTAAGACATGAAGAAAGTATTGAAAGTTTTAGCAGTAATCGTCGTATTAATTGTTGCTGCATTGATTGTAATTCCAATTATTTTTAAAGATGACATTGTGAAAATGGTCAAAGAAGTGGCCAATGAAAATGTCAATGCAAAAGTAGAGTTCGGCGATTTTGACCTCAGTTTGATAAAAAGTTTCCCCAATTTTTATTTTTCAATTCAGGACATTAAAGTGACTGGCGTTGATGAATTTGAGGGCTTAGCTTTGGCTGATATCGGTGAAGTAGCGTTGACAGTTGACGTGATGAGTATCATCAATGGAGAAACGATAAAAGTAAAAAAGATAAAAATTGACAAAGCTAATTTGACTGCCAAAGTGTTGGCGAATGGAAAAGCAAACTGGGACATTGCGAAAATAGATACTGCTGCAGTTGAAGAAGTGCCTGAAGAAGTGGTAGAAACAGACTCATCAGGAGGATTTCAATTGGCGTTGGAGCAATTGCAATTAACCAACTCTACCATTATATACGACGATGCTACTTTTCCGATGTATATGGAGTTAGCGGACATCAATTTTGAAATGACTGGTGATTTGACAGAAGACTTGACCACCATTACCATGGATGGTGGAATTGCCAAAGTAACCATTGATTATGATGGGGTGAAATACATCAAGGAAGCTAAATTTACAACAGCACTAGCTATTGCAGCTGATATGGTGAATTCTAAATACACCATCAGTAAAGGTGATATTGCTTTAAATGAGCTAGAGTTAGGAATGGAAGGTTGGTTAGCTATGTTGGAAGATGAGAGCATGGACATGGATTTGAAATTTGCATTGACCAAAACAGATATGAAATCAATCATTTCGTTGATTCCTGCTGAGTTTGCAAAAGATATGGAAGGAATTAAAACAACTGGTAAGGTTCAATTTGACGGTTTCTTTAAAGGAAAATACATTGGCGAAAGCTATCCTGCATTTGGAATGAATCTATTGATGCAAGATGGTAGCTTTGCTTATACTGATTTACCTGAATCGATTCAAGATATCCAAGTAGATACTAAAATAGCAAGTAAAGGTGGTGATTTAGATAATATGGTGATAGATGTAAATCGCTTCCATTTTTCTATGGCTAATAATCCTTTTGATTTAAAAGCCCACATTGAAAACCCAATGACGGATACATACATTGATGCAAACGCAAAAGGGAAGATTATCTTGGACAATGTGAAAGACATGATTCCATTGGAAGAAGGAGAGCAAATCGCAGGAATCATAGACATGGATATTCAATTAAAAGGACGAGTATCTACTTTGGAAAAGGAAGATTATGAGAATTTTAATGCGAGTGGTAAAATGTTAGTGAGCCAATTGGTGTATAAAACAAATGCTGCAGATTACCCAATCGCCATAAACAATGGAGACTTGGTTTTTGATACCAAATCAGCTAGTTTAAAAAGCTTAGATATGATTTTGGGTGGCTCTGATATTTCAATGGATGGTCAATTGACCAACTTTGTAGGATACGCTTTATCAGACAATCAAACGCTAAAAGGTTCCTTAAATGTAAAATCAACGAAATTGGACATCACAGAGTTGATGGGTAGCGAGGAAGAGTCAGCATCAACTAATGAAGCGACCACAGAGACTCCTGCAGATGGCGCACCGACAGCTGATACCGCAGCCATGGAAGTAGCATTGGTTCCAAAGTTCATTGATTTTGTAATGACCATGGACGTAAAGCAAATGATTTACGACGACATTGATATGCGAAACTTCAAAGGAAGTTTAGGAGTGAAAGATCAAAAATTAGACTTTAATAAAGTGGGATTGGATCTTTTAGACGGCCATGTTGCTATGGATGGATATTATGAAACAACTGATTCCTTGAAACCAACTTATGCCATTGACTTTGGATTGGATAAATTGGATTTAAATAAAACCGCAGTAATGTTCAATACGGTGGATAAATTGATGCCTTTGGCGAAGAAAACGGTTGGTAAATTTTCTGCTCAAATGTTTTTACAAGGTGATTTGGATACCAAAATGGAACCGATTTACAGCACAGTAAATGGAAAAGGAAAAGTATCTACTGATGATATCGAAGTAAAAGATGTTAAGGTTTTAGAGAAAGTGGCGGATGCATTGAAGTATGATAAAATTAGAAAGTTGAAATTGCAAGATGTCGATATTTCTTTCGCGGTGGTGAATGGAAAAGTATTTACAGATCCTTTCGACATTAAATTAGATAAGAGTAAGGTGACTATTGCCGGTAGTAGTTCGTTAGACCAAACAATTGACTATACCATGGCTTTCGAAATACCGAGAGCAGAACTAGGTGGTGAAGCCAATAAAGCAATTGACGGATTGTTGTCTCAAGCTAACAAAAATGGATTAAACGTTGGGATGAGTGAAAATATCAACATTGATGTGAAGGTAGTTGGAACGATGGATGATCCTAAAATTACAACGGACTTCAAAAAGATGGCGGGAAATGCCGTTCAAGATGCGAAGAAGCAAATAAAAGAAGAAATCAATAAAGAAATTGATAAGCAAAAAGAAGAGTTGGAGAGAAAGGCGAGAGAAGAAGCCGATCGTTTGAAGAAAGAGGCAGAAGCCAAAGCGAAAGAAGAAGCGGACAAGCTCAAAAAAGAATTGGAAGAGAAAGGTAAAAAGGAAGTGGATAAATTAAAAGAAGACGCTGCTAAAAAGTTGAAGGGATTATTCAAGTAATAATCAGCTAAAACCCTAAATTTATCGCTTTTTTAGAATTATAGTCAAATCATTAATGGATTTAAGAATCACATTTAAAAATATTAGCTTCAGTCTGCTTTCCGTACTTTTTACGCTCATTGCTACTTTACCCGCTTTCGCACAATCGGAAGGCTGTCAAGAACCGAATAAAAAGGCGCAAAAGCTTTTTGAAAAGGCTGCTCAGGTTAGGTTTAAAGGTTCACAAGCCTATGGTGACTTGGTTGAAGCTACTAAAATAGACGAGAATTATGTGGATGCCTTTTTTGTATTGGCAGACATCAACATGCAAAAGTTTAAAAATGATCCTTTACGATATGAAGGAGAAGGAAATAAGGCATTGAAGTATTGGATTAGTGCCATCCAAGCATGCCCTTCTTTTAGAAACTATGAGGTAAGTTATTTATTGGCCGACCATTATTTTGTTCGCAAGCAATACAAAGAAGCTCAGCCCTTACTGGATAGTTACGTCAAAAATGCCAATCCCGCTAAGCGCAATGAATTGCCAAAAGCGAAAGAACGTTTGGAGTCGATCAATTCGTTTTTAAAGTTAATGGCAGAGCCTGTACCTTTTAATCCCATTCAACTGAAAGGGCCTGGTACTGCTGATGATGAATACTTACCAATGTTATCGCCTGATAACAGGTATTTGTTTTTCACCAGAAAATCAGAAGTAAACGATCGGAATAGCGCTTTTGGACCAAAAATC
Organism: Acidiluteibacter sp.; assembly: GCF_055129545.1. NCBI lineage: Bacteria > Pseudomonadati > Bacteroidota > Flavobacteriia > Flavobacteriales > Cryomorphaceae > Acidiluteibacter > Acidiluteibacter sp. The sequence continues at coordinate 17,784 of NZ_JBSRUB010000023.1, forward strand.
AAAGAACAATTAACGCAAGCTTCTCAAATGAAATTGGATTCTTTTAGCCGAGGAATTCCGATGCCGCAGCCTTTTAATCAAGGTGAATACCAAGGTGGAAACTGCATGTCTGTCGACAATAAAATGATGTTTGTGACAGTGGTGCAGATGGAGAATATACAAGGTCGAGGTTTTGCAAATGCCGACATCTACTTTTCAGAAATGAAAGAAGGCCGATGGACGGATTTAAAAAGTATTGGAGACAATATAAATGGACGAACGACTTGGGAAGGTCAGCCGAGTATTTCAGCAGATAATAAAACCTTGTACTTCGCTAGTGCAAGAGGAGAAAATAACTTTGGTGGAATGGACATTTATAAAGTGGATCGAAAGCCAGATGGAAGTTGGTCCAACCCGATTAATTTAGGAGAGAATATCAATACCTCAGGAAACGATAAAAGTCCATTTGTGCACTCGGATTCGTATACTTTATACTTTGCATCTGACGGCCATGTTGGAGTAGGAGGGTTTGATATTTTTTATGCTAAAATTGATAAAGAAGGAAATTTTCTTAAACCTACAAATATTGGTTATCCGATCAATACAGAGAATGATGAACACGGATTTATTGTAAGTTCGGATGGGAAATACGGTTACTTTTCGTCGAATATGGGCGGAAAAAGTTTAGATATCTACACCTTTGAATTGTATGAAGAAGCTCGGCCTGAGGAGATTATTTTCTTAAGAGGAAAAATCAGCAGTAAATCTCCAGACGCTGCTAAAGGAATGACCATCGAATTGAAGAACACCAAGACCAATCAAATTACAGAAGGAGTAGTTGATGAATCCACAGGGGAATATGTAGCCGTAATTGCTGCAAAAGACAAAGAGCCAGTGATGATGATGGCGAAAAAAGATGGGTATGCGTTTACTTCACAATACATCGATTCGGATAAAGAGGTGATTGGACGACCAATGAAGATGGCCGATTTAGAAGTTAATCCTATAGAGGAAGGGCAAACATACCGAATCAATGACATTACTTTTAATACTGACTCTTACTTGTTGAGCCAGAAAGTAATGACCATTTTGGATGAGTTTATTGACTTCTTGGAAAGCAATCCATCTGTTAAAGTATCCATTCAAGGACATACGGATAGCAAAGGTGATGCAAAACGTAACCTAGAACTGTCTGAACGACGTGCAAAAGCAGTAAATGACTATTTGATAATAGAAGGAATTGATCCAGGTCGATTGGCATATAAAGGATTTGGAGCATCTAAGCCATTGGTAAGCAATGCAACAGAAGATGGAAGAGCAAAAAATAGACGTACTGAATTTGTGATACGTTCTAAATAATCAAATTCATATATTTGCAAAAATTAAATTAAACAAAAATGAAGAAAATGTATTTCGTATTGGTTGGTGCTATGGCTTTGATGGCTTGCTCTCAACCTGAAAAGTCTGGAGAAGCTGTTGAAGATGCAGCAATGGCAGATACTACAATTGTTGAACAAAGCGCTGAAACCAATATTTTTGGAGAAAGCATTAATGTAGATGCAGCAATTTCAGTTGCTGAATTAGCTAGCATGATGGCAACTGCAGATTCAGTTCCTGCTACAGTTAAAGCAACAGCAATTGATGTTTGTGCTAAAAAAGGATGTTGGATGAAAGTAGCAATGGCGGATAGCTCAGAAATGAGAATTACGTTCAAAGACTACGGATTCTTTGTTCCTAAAGACATCGCAGGAAAGCAAATTATTTTTGAAGGATTTGCTAGAAAAGAAGTTACCTCAGTTGAAGATTTGAAGCATTATGCTGAAGATGGTGGTCAAACTCCTGAAGAAATCGCAAAAATTACTGAACCAGAAGAAGCAATTACTTTTGAAGCTACAGGTGTAGTGATCATGTAATTTCTGATTAACAGATATAAAAAAGTCCCGATTGAATTTTAATCGGGACTTTTTTGTTTTAGGCTAGTTCATATTCACTGAACTTAAATCCGTTGAGTAACGCAGTGATTGGCATCGCCTTTTTTCCTTCCAACTGAATTTTATTTAACTGAATAAAGCCTCCTGTTACTGCTATTTTAATTTCCGTTTTATCATCAGTGACAATTGTTCCTGTTGCTAGGTTGTGAGGATCCATTACTTTATCGACTTCTTGGATTTTAAAGGTGAGTTTTTTGCCGCCTTCTTTGGCTTGGATTGCACTCCACGCCGCAGGGTAAGGACTTAATCCTCTAATAAAATTGTGAATTTGATCAATGGGCTGTGACCAGTCAACTTTACAATCTGGTTTGAAAATTTTTGGAGCAGCTTTTAACTCTAAATCTTCTTGTGGTTTCGGGCTAGTTGTGCCGTTTGCAATAGCTGAGGTAGATTGTACCACTAATCGAGCTCCAACTTCCATCAGTATATCGTGCAATTCTCCAGCAGTCATATTTGGAGCAATTGTTACTTTTTCTTGTTCCAATAAATCTCCGGTATCAATTTCGTGCTTCAATAAAAATGTAGAAACACCTGTTTCTTTCTCTCCATTTATAATGGCCCAATTAATCGGTGCCGCTCCTCTGTACTGCGGTAGCAGAGAAGCATGCAAGTTCATCGTTCCATGCTCGGGCATGTTCCAAACCATTTCTGGTAACATACGGAAAGCCACTACAATTTGAAAATTCGCATTTAGCGACTTCAATTCATCGATGAATTCAGGGTTCTTCAAGTTTGTCGGCTGTAGCGTCTTTATTTGGTGCTGATCTGCAAACTGCTTTACAGCTGACTGCATGATTTTTTGACCTCTACCGGCTGGCTTATCTGGAGCCGTGATTGCACCAACCACATTAAATCCGGCTTCGATCAATGCTTTTAATGGAGCCACCGCAAAATCAGGCGTTCCCATGTATATAATTCTCAAATCTTGTTTCATTGTCAAATTGTTTTTTGTTGCCAATTGTATTTCCACAGGTAAAGGAAAGAGAAAATACCCATTCCTCCGAAGTAAATAAATTCTGAACACCACACTGTCGCTATGGAGAAATCATACTTAACTCCAATTAAATAAGCGCCATATAAATAGGCGACAATGGTAATCAGTTCTATCACTAAAGAGTGCATTGTATTTCCAGTTCCAGTCACCGCGCTAAACAATATATAGGCAATGCTGAACAAAAGCATGGTAGCTGTGATGACTTGTAATACAGGTAAGCACGCTTGGATTAAATCAATGTCTTGGGTATACACCGATAAAATTTGAATGGGAAATGACAGGTTGACAATCATCATAATGACAGTTGAACTGACGCTTAAAATTATGATGTTTCGGACTAACTTAAAAACATGATTTACACCTCCTTCGCCAATTACATTAGAAACTAAGGAGCTTGTGGCTGAACTAAATCCAAAAAGCGGGATCATCATCACCATGTAAATGCTTCGTACAATATGTGAAACGGCTAATTCTCGTTCTCCGATTTGTTCTATAATCAAAAAGAAGATGAACCAAGAACTCAGCGAAATGGCGTTCTGCAGCATAATCGGACTAGCGATTTTATATGCCCATTTCAGTGCAGAACCGTCTAATTTTTTAAACTGAAATAACGCATATTTCTTAAGGTCTACAAACTTTAAAGTGTAAAAAATGAAGAGTGCAGTAGCTGAAGCTTCTGATATAACTGAAGCGATGGCAGCTCCTTCAATGCCCATTTCAGGGAAACCAAAATGTCCGAAAATCATTCCATAATCCAAGAATACATTGACAGCAGACTGTATGAGTGTGACAAATATCAATACCTTGGTTTTGGTAATTCCAGTAAAAAACGCCATGAATAAGACGTTGATGTACACGAAAATAATCCCAACAGATCGATAATCGAGATAAGCGATGGCATTTTCAAGAATTCGTGGAGAGGCGGTGAAGTTGGACAAAAAAGCACCTGAACCAAAGCGGAGCAAGAGAAACATCACAATTCCCATTCCCACAGAAGCAAAAAGACTAACGTTGAATAATTTTCCAATCGCAGTGTAATTCTCTTCTCCATTTCGTCGTCCGATAAGAATCTGACAACCCACAGAGAAACCAAAACCCAACATCACCATTACGAAATAGAAGATGCCTGCATTTCCTGCCGCACCTAATTCTACTTCACCCACATGTCCTAAAAATGCAGTGTCAGTAACGTTTACTATATTCTGAGCCACATTGCTCAAAATAATCGGAAAACTGACCAACCAAATATTTTTAAACGATATGGTTTTTAATGCTTTAATCGACATAGACTACTAATCCTTTTAAATAGGCGCCTTCAGGATGATACATACTAACTGGATGATCTGCTGGTTGTGATAAATGCTCCATCACACGTACATTTCTTCCTGATTCTATGGCTGCTGCCATGATGGTATTGTAAAAAGTAGCTCGATCCACCACTTGAGAACAAGAGAAAGTGAACAATACGCCACCCTTTTTCATCATTTTAAATGCTCTTGCATTTAATCGTTTATATCCTTGAATCGCATTGTGCAGCGATTTTTTATTTTTCGCATAAGCAGGAGGATCCAAGATGATCACATCATAATCTTCCTCGCATTTATTCAAAAATGTGATAGTATCAGCAACGATACTTTTGTGCTTGACTTTTTTATCAAAATTGATTTCTACATTTCTATCCGTCAGTACAATTGCTTTTTCAGAACTGTCTAATGAATGCACTTCTTTGGCTCCAGCTTTCAAAGCATAAACAGAGAAGCCTCCTGAATAACAGAAAGTGTTGAGTAATTTTTTGCCACCAACATATTTCTGTAATAATTTTCTATTCTCTCGCTGATCGATAAAGAACCCAGTTTTTTGTCCGCTTACCCAATCTATTTCAAAAGTGATTCCGTATTCTTTCACCAACTGCTTGCCTTCGTGCTCGCCGATTAAGTATCCGTTTTCTATTGTCGCAGCATAATCTGCAGGTAACGTCTCTGCACTTTTATCATAAATGGCTTTCAACCTTCCTTTGGATGCTTTTACAATTGCTGCAGCGATTTCATTTCTTACTTTGTGCATTCCGATGGAGTGTGCTTGATAAACAGCCACATCTCCATATACATCTATAATCAATCCACTAAAGCCATCACCTTCCCCGTGAATTAAACGGTAAGTGGTGGTTTCTTCTGAATCGAATAAACCGATGGATTTGCGGTATTCAATGGCATTTTTAACTTTATCTTCCCAAAATTTTGCAGTTGGAGCAACATCTTCAAAACTAAAGATTCGAACGGCAATAGACCCATTGTGGAAATGACCTAAAGCCAGGAAAGATCCATCATTGGCAACCACTTTTACAATTTCACCATCCGCTAAATCATCTTGATCTTCGTCGATTAAGATTCGTTCAATAGCACCAGAAAAAATCCAAGGGTGCTTTCGGATAATTGATGCTTCTTTTTTTATTTTTAGTGTAATGATAGGAATGGCCATGCTGTAAAATTAATGAGGGGCAAATTTACCCAAAGCGATAGGATTGGAGGCAAATCAGAATTAAAAAGTAGATACTGAATTCTTATATTAGAGTTAATAGAGAAAAGACCCTGCCAGATGTCAGGCGCGCGCTTCGCTGTTAGAAGTTAGAGGTTAGATTAATTTGGATGAATGATCATTGGGATATAAATTCTTGAATAGTATTAAATGATGATCGTGGATCTGTCCTTGAGAAGACTTTAAGAATTTCGAATCAAAGTCTTAAAAAATTTGTCTAGCTCCGAAGAATTGAGGAGATCCGACGAAGTTCTTGGACTTTGTGAAGGAATTAGCAGAAGTATTATCAAAGACTTGAACTTTTGGTTCAAGCCAAAAGAACAAAGATAAAATAGCTTTCGATTTTTATAGAAAAAAGTTACCTTCAATGTAACTGACCTTTCAGATTCAATTCCTTTGTCTCCTTCGACACTTTTTGTGAGGAGTACCTCACAAAAGCTCTGGATGACAAAGGCTTTGGGTTAAATAAATAGCCAGTTTTTGATATGAAAAAATGATTGAAAATTCCTAGACTATTTATGTTGGAAAGGAAGAAAAGTAGGTTTTTATTGGCCGATTTCGGCATAAAAAAAGCCCTTTCTCAACAGAGAAAGAGCTTTCAATATTTTTATTAAAATAGACTAGAAACGCTCTAGGCTAGAAAAGTAAAAGTTACCTTCAATCTCAGCGTTCTCATCGCTATCAGAACCGTGAACAGCGTTAGCAGAGATAGACTCAGCATAAAGTTTACGGATAGTTCCTTCAGCAGCTTCAGCAGGGTTGGTCGCACCGATTAAAGTTCTAAAATCAGCAACAGCATTTTCTTTTTCAAGAATAGCAGCTACGATAGGACCATTACTCATGTATTCAACTAATTCGCCGTAGAAAGGACGCTCACTGTGAACTTCGTAAAATGCACCAGCTTCTTCTTTAGAAAGCTTAGTATATTTCATTGCTACGATTCTAAATCCTGCAGCATTAATTTTGTCTAAAATTCCACCGATGTAGTTCTTCTCAACTGCATCAGGCTTGATCATTGTAAATGTTCTGTTTGTAGCCATTTTATTGTTGTATTTTTTTGATTGCTTAATTAGGGCGCAAAATTAGTTAATCCAGTAGATATTCGCTAATGCTAAAGTTAAATAAATGTGATGCTTTTTATGAATTGAGTCGACTGCTGTTCTACAACTAATTTTTCTTTTCAAATTCCTTCTAGAATTCTATCTTTGTAGGCTTTAAAACCTCTTTCATTGACCAAAAAACGTGTTTTATATATTTCTTACGATGGATTAACCGATCCACTGGGACAATCACAGATAATTCCTTATTTGTCAGGGCTTTCAAAAAAAGGATACGACATTACCATTTTAAGTAACGAGAAGCCTGAAAATTATGAAGAGAATAGGGCGGTGGTTGAAGAGAAATTAAAAGCAGCCAATATCGAGTGGAAATTTACCTTCTACACCAATAAACCACCAGTTGTTTCTACGGCATTTGGGGTTCGGAGAATGCGAAAGTTGGCTTATTATTTGGCTAAAAAACAGACTTTTGATATTATCCATTGTCGTTCTATTTTGTCTACTATGGTGGGCGATAGTGTGCGAAAGAAATTTGGAGGGAAACTCATTTTTGATATTCGTGGCTTTTGGGCAGACGAGCGAGTAGAGGGAGGACTTTGGAATTTAGACAATAAGCTCTACAAAGCCATCTATAATTACTTTAAAAAGAAAGAAAAGGAGTTTTTTAAAACAGCTGATGCAGTGATCACTTTGACAGAAAATGCAAAGAAGCATGTGTTGGCGAACTTCGAAACCAAAAAAAATTTTCAAGTAGTGCCTTGTGCGGTGGATTTAGATCATTTTAGTACAGCGAATTTAAATCATTCTTTAATTACCGATTTAAAATCAAAATGGGGGATTCAAGATTCTGATTTTGTATTGAGTTATATCGGTTCATTAGGCACCAGATATCGGTTGAAAGAAATGCTATTGTTCTTTAAGCAATTGCGAATTGTACAGCCAGAATCGAAATTCTTATTCATCACCAAGAGCGATACCACTCAGATCGATCAGTATTGTTCTGAATTGAACATCGATTCAAATAGAATTATTACCGATAGTTGCACCTACCAAGATATTCCGAATTATATCGCAGTTAGTCAGGCTTCCATATTTTTTATCGTGACTTCCTTTTCGGGAAAGGCGGTTAGTCCAACAAAGCAAGGAGAAATCATGAGTTTGGGTTTGCCCATTGTTTGCAATGCTGATTTGGGTGATTCGGATACCATTTTAAAGGATACGAACACAGGCATTGTTCCAACTGATTATTCAGCTGAAGCATTAAAAAAGAGTGCGGAAGAATTGTTGACTTTTAAAACTACAGCAGATGAAATAAAATCGGCTGCAGCGGCTTATTTTTCATTAGAAAAAGCCACCGAAAGATATCATCAAGTATATCAAAATCTTTAGTTTTTTTTGCATCAAATTAGCAGTTATGGTTCAATACAATCGATCGGAAGAATACATGCGAGAAATCAATGGGAAAACCATTGCTTGTTTTGGTGCTGGAACAGAAAATATTGATACAGTAACTGTAGAATCTTTTGGCGATGAATGGCTGAAGTTTGATGCCTTTTCAGCTGCTGAAATTAAAAATGCTGGTGACCAGTATTTTGATATTGTTACTGAAAAAATGCTCAATTCTAACTCTAAAGTATTGGATTTGGGGTGTGGATCTGGGCGATGGACCAAATACATGGCGGACAAAGCAGGTTTTATAGAAGCCGTAGACCCAAGCGAGGCTGTTTTTAGTGCTGCTGCTGTTTATGGCGATTTGCCAAATGTGCGTTTCTCTCAAGCTGGTGTAGATACCATTCCTTTCGCTGATGAGAGTTTTGATTTTGTGATATCATTGGGTGTGTTGCACCACATTCCAGACACTTCAAAAGCATTGTCTACTTTGATGAAAAAATTAAAGTCTGGTGGATATACATTGATTTATTTATACTATGCACTTGATAATCGGGGTTTTTTATACCGATTGATATTTAATCTGAGCACTTTATTGCGAAGAGTTGTTTCTGCTCTACCAAAGGGGTTGAAGCATTTTGTATGTGATTTGTTAGCCGTCTTTATTTATTTACCATTTGTTGGTCTTTCTAAGATTGTTAAAGCACTTATCCCTGGGAAATTATATTTAAAAATTCCATTGGCTTATTACCGCGATAAAAGTTGGAACATTATCCGAAATGATGCATTGGATCGGTTTGGAACACCATTGGAACAGCGTTTTTCAAAACAACAAATTACAGACATGCTAACGAAAGCAGGAATGCATAATTTGGTCTTTTCTGACGGAGAGCCATACTGGCATGTAGTGGCACAGAAAAAGTAATTCAAAAACATGAGAAAGAAAGTATTGTTTATCGCCAATCATCGGTTGGATCGGTCTCCCGGTCAGCGGTTTCGCTTTGAGCAATATTTAGATTATTTGAATGACAATGGGTACGACTGGGAATTGTCCAACATCATTTCTGAGAAAGACGATAAGATTCTGTACCAAAAAGGTAAGCTCTTTCAGAAGGCGGTTATTGGCTTAAAATCATGGTTGAAAAGGTGGCAGGACGCCAATAGAGCCAATGACTTTGACATAATCTTTGTGTTTAGGGAAGCATTGCTGACAGGCAGTACCTTTTTCGAAAAAAAAGTTGGACAATCTAAAGCAAAAGTTATTTTTGACTTTGATGATGCCATTTGGTTGCCCAATGTCTCAGCAGGAAATAAAGCTTTGCAAGTGTTGAAAAAACCGTCTAAAACGGATACCATTATTGAATATGCTGACATGGTTTTTGCCGGAAATAAATACTTGGCGAGTTTTGCGAACGCCTTTTGCGAAAATGTAAAAATCATTCCTACTACCATAGATACGAACTATCACATCAGAAAAAGTAAAAACTCTTCTGAACGAATTTGTATAGGTTGGACTGGTACTCAAACTACCTTAAAATACTTGGAACCATTAAAGCCGGTATTTGTTAAGTTACAGCAAAAATATGGCGATAAGATCTACTTTAAAGTGATTTGCGATCAACCTTGGGAATTAGAAGGAATCGATTTAATCAACGAAAAGTGGAATAAATCCAAAGAAATAGAGCAATTGAATTCCATAGATATAGGAGTGATGCCATTGACAGAAGATGCATGGAGTTTAGGAAAATGTGGCTTTAAAGGATTGCAATACATGGCGATGGAATCTTCTGCAATATTATCACCAGTTGGCGTAAATAAAGAAATAATAGAACACGAAAAAAACGGGTTTTTAGCAGAAACCGCAGAAGATTGGATGAGAACATTATCTTTGCTCATCGAAAATGAAACCCTGAGAAGTCAAATTGGTAAGGAAGCACGAAAAACAATTGAAGAACGCTATTCTGTGCAGGCTTTCCAGCCGATTTATTTGAAATATTTTAACGAACTTATAGAACAAAAAATAGAGAAATGAAAACAACAGCTTTAACAGAAAAACACATAGAATTGGGAGCGAGAATGGTTCCTTTTGCAGGATATAACATGCCTTTGCAATACACAGGATTGACGGATGAGCATTTGGCAGTGAGAAATAGTGTCGGCGTTTTTGACGTCTCTCACATGGGGGAGTTCATCGTAAGAGGAAGTGGGGCTTTGGATTTGATTCAAAAAGTATCTACCAACGATGCGGCTAAATTAGTGCCTGGGAAAGTGCAATATTCTTGCATGCCGAATGGAAAAGGTGGAATCGTTGACGATTTATTGATCTATATGATGGGCGAAGACAGCTACTTATTGGTGGTGAATGCGTCAAATATTGAAAAAGATTGGCAGTGGATTTCTTCACAGAATACTTTTGGTGCGGAGATGTTAGATATTTCAGAAAAGACCACTCTATTGGCAGTGCAAGGTCCTCGGGCTGCAGCAGCATTGCAATCATTGACGGAGGTAAACTTGGAAGAAATGGTATACTATACTTTCGAAAGAGGAACTTTTGCGGGTTGTGAAAATGTAATCGTTTCTGCAACTGGTTATACCGGTTCAGGAGGTTTTGAATTGTATTTTGATAACGAGCATGCAGACAAAATTTGGGATGCTATTTTCAAAGCAGGTGCTGCTGAAGGAATCATGCCTGCAGGATTAGGCTGTAGAGATACTTTAAGACTTGAAAAAGGCTTTTGTTTATACGGAAACGACATCGACGATACCACTTCACCGATTGAAGCAGGTTTAGGATGGGTGACCAAGTTTACAAAAGACTTCATTGATTCAGAAACATTCAAGAAGCAAAAAGAGGAAGGCGTAACCAAGAAATTGGTTGGCTTTAAAATGGAAGACAGAGGAATTCCTCGTCAGCATTACAAAGTGATGGATGCAGATGGGAATGAAATTGGAGAAGTAACTTCAGGTACTAGTTCACCATCTTTGAAAGTAGGTTTAGGATTGGCATATGTGAACACTGAATTTGCGAAAGCAGACACTCAAATCTTTATCGACATTAGAAACAAAGCTGCAAAAGCAGTAGTGACAAAGACTCCATTTTTATAATAAGAATCTAAAAAAAATAGCGATTGGAAAATCCAGATGCAGCACATTTAAGAAAAGTGGAGGTGTGTTTATCACCTGCACTTTTTCCAGTATATTATAGTAATAAGAATTGTGTAGTAGTGGTAATCGATGTATTTCGAGCTACTTCTGCTATTGTTACTGCTTTCGACAATGGAATCAAGGAAATTATTCCTGTGAGTTCTATTGAAGAAGCAAAAGAATACAAAGAGAAAGGTTACTTCGTAGGCGCAGAGCGAAAAGGAGAAATTATTGAAGGATTTGATTTTGGAAATTCTCCATTTAGCTACATGCAAGAGCAGCTGAAAGGACAGATAGTTGTATTAACGACTACCAATGGTACAAAAGCCTTAAACAGAGCAAAAGCTGCTAATAAAGTAATCGTAGGTTCATTCTTGAATTTAACAGCTGTGATAGACTATTTGCGCGAGCAAAAGAAAGATGTTTTATTGCTGTGTGCAGGTTGGAGAGATCGTTTCAATATGGAAGATACTTTGTTCGCAGGCGCCGTAGTAGAAGGATTAATCAAAGATCCTTTATTCGGTAATTTAGCTGATAGTGCCATTGCGAGCATGCATTTGTATCAAGTTGCTAAAGGAGACCTTAACGAATACTTAAAGGATTCTTCGCATAGAAGACGCTTGGCTCGCTTAAATTTGGAGAAAGACATTGTGTATTGTTTACAAACAGACATTAGCACCAATGTCCCTGAGTTAGTTGGAAATGCATTAATTGTAAAATAGATGAAATCAAAAACAGCCATTTGGGGGATGTTATTAAGTGTGGTATTGGTTTTTCCGATTCAGACACTGAACTCTTGGGGCTTTTTTGGTCACATTCGGATCAATAAAATGGCTGTATTTACCCTACCACCTCAAATGATAGGGTTCTATAAACGATACATCGATTACATTTCTGAACATGCGGTAGACCCTGATAAACGCCGGTATGCCTCTGCAGTTGAAGCTCCTCGTCATTATATTGACATTGATCATTATGGGAATGATTCCATCGACCCTTTTGAAGCAGTGCCAAGAAGGTGGAACGATGCTGTTGAAAAGTACACAGAAGATACACTTCAAGCTTATGGAATTGTTCCATGGCACATTAATCGGATGATGTATCGATTGACGGATGCCTTTAAGGAAAAGAACACAGAGCGGATACTCTACTTGTCTGCTGATTTGGGGCATTACATTGGAGATTCACATGTACCGTTGCACACCACAGAGAATTACAATGGGCAACAAACTGGTCAACGTGGAATTCACGGTTTTTGGGAGTCAAGAATTCCTGAGTTGACAGCCGATGAATACGACTACTTTGTTGGACGTGCCGTTTTTGTCAAAAGCCCGTTAGATTTAGCTTGGGAAACAGTGATTGCTAGTCATTCTGCGGTGGACTCTGTATTGTCGTTTGAACGTGATTTGAACAGCAATTACCCAACCGATCAAAAGTATGTCTATGAAAATAGAGGCGCCTCTATAATGAAGCAATATTCTACAAACTATTCCATGGAATACAACCAAATGTTGGATGGAATGGTGGAACGAAGAATGCGTAAAGCGGTCATTTCAGTTGGGAGCTTGTGGTATACTGCATGGGTAAATGCTGGAGAACCGGATTTAGATGCTTTACTGCTTTCCGATCGGGACATCGCCCAGATGGAAAAGGAAGCCAAAGAATTAGAAGAGCAATACCAAGGCAAAACGATCAAGGGGAGAGAGCACGATCATTGATGGGTGAAATTAGTTTTGCCAATTTGTTATCAATAACTTCTATTTTAATCTTGTAATGAATAGGATACCATTTTGTAAACCACAATTACGAATGTTTGAAGGATTTTCACCGAATTGATAATTTCGTTTTTCCCCAAAAACATAGGTTTCAAACTTAAATTTTTTGGTCCAAGGAAATCTCCCTCTGTTTATTTCAACTATAGTATCTGAAATGGTGGTTTCAAATGAATTCAAAAAATTTGATCCTTCAAAGGTTGAAATCCTTAATGTTAATGAATCCTTATTGTTAATGAGGGTGTCATACTTTGTTACGAAAGACAACTCTTGTCCATATATTTTAATAGAGAGAATAATAATTAGACTAAATAATAAGGGTTTCATTTTTAATGGATAATTGTACCGTCCCTGAATGGTTTGTATTGAGATAGATAAATTTAACACTTTTCGCCAAATATCGCCTTACTTTATTCTTTATTTTCTATATACACTTTCAATTCAGCATTCATTTTTTTAAACCCTTCTGGTGCAGTTTTCATCATTGGTAAGCTTTTCATAATCAAAGACATTACTCCACGATATACTTCTCTGTTGGTCACAAGCGTTGTATTGTCATCCATCTGCTCCAATTCAAAGAAATGTTCTCCATCAAATACTCTTGGCAAGCCAGTTCGAGCAATCCAAGCGAATTTTTCATTTTCTTCCCAATGGCTAATGCTTGGTTTGAATTCATAAGGGTCCGTTCCTTCAGCAGATAGTTTAAGGTGTAATATTCCGTTTGGCTTTACTTCACCACCGAGATATTTAAGTTGAGAATTCCAATCAGAGTAGGAATCAAAGTCGATTATAGTTGCCCAAACCTTCTCTACAGGAGCATTGATTTCAATTTTCTCATTAATTTCAAAATTTGTCAGGCTCAATCCGCCAATGAGAAGAACTAATCCAATAATTACGTATGCTATCATTTTTTTCATCTTACTGATTTATTAACTAGTTAACTTCTTTTTTAAAACTTATAGCTTGCTTTAGCAGACAGGTACGTTATCGCTTGTCCTCGTCCAGTTTCCTTCACGTAGTTTCCGGGGATAAAGTAAGCTGCATCAGCAAAAAAAGACCAATTGGCATTTTTTAAGTACCAAAGCTCAAGGCTCAACTGTTTACCGATTTCCTTTTCGTTCGATTGGAATAGTTGAAAGGGGAGTGGACGAGTTTGAACTCGGCCTGGTGTATAGGTGCCATCATTGCTACTTTGTCGGTACATGAAATAGCCGCTCAAAATAATCCGAATATTAGATTTTGGGTCATATTCCAAGGTAGGTTTTATGTTAATGATATTAGAGGCTCCTATAGGTGCTGACAAACCAAATGTTGGCTTTGAGTACAACATATTATAAGTATTGAGTTGATCATCATTAGGGGATTGATCTCCGCTACTCAGGTTTAAGGTTAAACCGGGAATGAATGCCTGCTTACCTTTTTGAATGCGATATCCTGAAATGACCATAAAGTTATAGGCTGAGATTTTCAATTCTTCAAACTGCCCAAACTGGTACACTGCCATTGCATCATATAAAAATGACTTTTTGGGCAAATTATAAAGCCTAATGCCCAAGGATTGTCGTTGCTCCATCCCTGAGGCATAGTTGTATTTGTTTTCCTCACTGTAGAATCCAACGTAAAATAAGTCCAGTTGAAGTTTTTTCAGTTGATTCGTCCAGTAGAGCGTCCAAATGTATTCTGAAATGTGTGTGTCGTCAAAAACACCTACTTGTGAAATGACAGGAGTAGCTATAAATGAGTAAAGCTTATACTTTTCCCTTTCAACGCCCACTAGGGCTCCATCGAAGGTCAGACGTGTATTCGGTCCTTCTCGCATAGCGATAATGTATTCAGAACCAATCCCAAATTCTTGCCTTCCAATTTGAGTGAAAAAACCCTTACCTTTCTTAGGCTGCCATCGCACAAAGGCCTGGTGCAGTGAAAGGCGATTTTCATCTATTTGAGGCGTTATAAAAGACTTTCCGAATGCAAAGGTTGAATTGAGTTGTCCAAAAACACGCCATTGGTTACCAAGCCTCAAGTGCGCATGCGCCATTACTCTATGCCAGAGATGTCCGTTTTGATCAGGAGCAACATTGGGTGGTAAGTCACCAAAGTTTTCATTATTGAAGAATTGGTATTGTTCTCTTACTTCTCCTCCTAAAGAGAGATTGATGTGCCCATCCTTTGAGAGGCTCATGTATTTTAGCTTTTCATAGTACTTTAATTCAATAGAATCATTGTTTTGCACATAGGCAAAATCATCCGAATACCTAAAAATTTTGATCGGCCCTGGTTGCGATAGAACATTGAATCCATTTAAAGTGAATGCCATGCAAATTAAGAAGCGCACTGAATGGGATATCATCTGTTTGCTCATGTCATAATTCAGTTTCAATGATGATGAGTTGTGAATCGTTCAGAAACTCTATTTGGAAACTTTTATCTGTTTCGATTTCAATGGAATCTTCAGTTAGAAGCTCGTGTTCATCAATCTTAACTTTTCCCTTGATAAGCTGAATGTAAACACCAGTTGAACTTCCCCTAAGTTGGTAGGTTGTAGCGGCACCTTCAGTGAAATTGGCAAAGGATAACCATGCCTTTTGATGAATGACGAGGCTATCGCTTTCACCATCGGGCGAAACAAGCAGCTGAATCCCTGTTTCAGAAGGAGAATAGCTCTTTTGCTGATAACTCGGTTTAAGGTTCTGTTGATTCGGATAGATCCAAATTTGATAGCTGGTGAATGGTTTATCAGCAGCCGCATTCATTTCAGAATGATGAATTCCACTTCCTGCGCTCATAACCTGAATCTCCCCGGAGGAAATCGTTCGAGAATTTCCTATGCTGTCTTGATGTTTCTGTGCACCTTCGGTCGGTAAGGTAATGATTTCCATATTCCGATGGGGGTGCATTGGAAATCCTTGAGCAGGAGATACCGTATCTAGGTTAAATCCAGTCAACTGACCAAAATTGGTCATTCCAGGGTAGTATTCATGCCAGGCTGTTCTCCAACTGTTTCTATCTACCCTTCGGTCTTGTTGCTTAATTACTTTTGTTTTCATTTTTTTTATGGGGTTGTGCCATTAGCCATAGATCGGCATCTTGTAAAATTTCTATCTCAAAACCATCTTGGGTAAAGAACTCCGCAGAATCTCTCTTGCCCACAAATTGATCGGATATTTTAAACGCTCCTGAAAGCGGCAGTAAAAACACATCAGCTTCGGAAATATCATCAAATTTAACTCGCTCTCCTTGCTTAAAACTACCTCGAAAAGCGTAGATGTTTTGTTTAATGTGAAGTGCAGCATCTGCTTGATTTGGCGAGGCTTGAAGCTGCCATTTGCCAATTCTTTCAGCCTCATTAAAAGTCATTTTCGAAATAACTGGTTCAGTATCTTTTACATTTGGTTCTATCCAAATTTGCAGGAAATTGGTGCCGTGGTAGCAGGTTCCACCATGATATAAACCCTTGCCTGCACTCATGTGCTTCACTTCATTGGGTTGAACTACTAGGTTATTGCCAAAATTATCTTCGTGGTTCATTTCTCCTTCCAGTACCACACTCAGTATCTCATAATTTACATGGGGGTGAAGGGGAATACTGGTATTGTGATCTACAAAATCATCGTTGAAGACTTGGAGTGCTTTGAATCCATTTCTGCCAGCCCTGAAATTGTGTGCGAAATTGAAACTCTGAAAAGATTGGAATCCCGGTCTTCTCTCGATCAATCGCTGATCTGAGCGGTAAATTTGAAGTTTATCAATCTGCTTGTTATTTATACTATTCTGCATTGTATTATTCATTGAAAAAAGTCTGGTAAAAAGTGAAAGACCTGCAAAAGATAGGGTTCCAGTAATTAAGAATCTTCTTCTATTCATCTTTTGTTAGATTATAAAGTACCGAAACCTTGGTTGTTGAGTTTGTCTATATACCCCTGAAGCTCATCATAAGAACCAGCCACAAGGGAACCACTAAATAGAGGTGTCGTTTTTAAAGGCTTTCCACCTGCCACTACTATTTTTGTTTTGGCATTGGTCAAGACATGTAGCATTTCCACATCAGTCACTACAAGTCCTTCTCCGGTAGAATAAGTGGTCTCTTTTACTTGAAATTCTCCTTCTAAACTATAGATCAAATATTCATTTGATGGGTCTAAGCTCAGGTCTATTGCATCTTTTTCAGCTTCAACAACCATGAGCAGCAATTCCTGATCTGTCACTACGGGCGATGACTTTTGTAAGTATTTACCTGCAATAAGGTGCATGCTGGTTTCACCGAATTGTATGCTGGGTAATTCTACTTCAGCATAGGATTGAAAGGTGGCTTCATTGCTTCTTTCATCATCGCTTCCCATCATCCAAATTTGAAAACCGAGCAGTTTTCCACCTGCCTCTGAAAAAGCTTCAGAGGTTCCTTCGGAGTGGATGATGCCATTGCCGGCGTTCATCCAGTTGACTCGTTTAGGTTCCAAAGTAAGGGCATTTCCCAAGCTGTCTTTGTGGTCTCCTTCGCCTGAAAGCATGTAGGATATGGTAGTAATTCCAGCATGAGGGTGTGGAGGAATATAAATCGGTTTATCTTTTGGAAAATCAAAAGGCCCCAAATGATCAAAGTAAATGAATGGGCCAATACTTTTTGGATAGCCTGAAGGCATAACATTCCGAGAGTGGGGACGATCAAACCGAGGAGCGATGGTTATTTTTTTGAATTCCATTTGATGTATTAATCTGCTAGGCATAGAGAATTACAAGCCTAATTTTTTTATATTTTACCTAATTAAAGCCTACTAAAGCTTAATCTTCTTCTTTACATCGGCATAAATAGACTCGTTGGAATATGGGTAATCGTAACCTGGTTGTGTTACTTTTACACCAGACAAGTTTATTTCTACCCATTTTTTGATTCGAGCACGCTGTTCTTCTGAATAGCGACCTCCAATAAGTATCAAATCTACTTTGCGGTCCAAGGCTTCAATTTTTGCCATTCCTTCTTCTTCCCCAAGGGTACCATAAACGGTAATGTCTCCAAGCCCCGCAAGTAACTTTACTACCTCTTCTCTCCGATATGGGTTCCCACCAAATAGAATAACTACTGGTGCTTTTTCAGTACCGATAACTTCTGATAATATTTCGTTTTCCATTTTCTTGTTTTTGAAATTACTTTCTTTTATTGCCTCTTGCCCGCAACAAGGAAGAAACACAGCGATTAATAGAATACTAAAGAGTGTTCTCATAAGTTGTTTTGGGCATTTAACGAAAGTTTGTAATTGGTTTATTTAATGTTTTCAATTGACCAACCCACGGATGGAGATCGCGATGGGTTGGTCTGAAATTTTATTTATTCAATTCTGAACCTCCCCAGTAGGAATACTTTTGGTACAACTCACCGACTTGAGGTCCCTCAGGTGTTGCCCAATCTTTCATCAATTCGGAAGCTAAAGTTCCCCAATTCAACATCACTGCACCAGCCTGAGTTAATCGAAGCATGGCTGCCATTTCATTGAGATTGGTATCAGATCCAGAGGCATCTACCACTACATAAACTTGATATCCATTATTCAATAGATCTAAGGTTAATTGGGCCGTACAGATATCAATGGATATCCCGCCAAGAACGATTTTTTTGTTGCCAATCCGCTCTAATTCCGCTCTGAACTTCGGTTCATCCCAAGCACTAACGGTGTGTCGTTCGATGTAAGTAGCTTTGGGCAGATTTTCTTTTACTTTTGGAAAGAAATTACCTCTGAATCCACCTTCATCGCCCAACATAATGGTTGGTAACTTAAATATACTGCCGACTTTGGCGAGCGCTTCAGCATTGGCATAAAATAGATTGCGATCGATGGTGCGGATTCCTGGTACGAATCCTTCTAAGAAATCTACCATTACTAAGGTAACTTCTTCTTTGTTTAACCTTTCGGTGTATTGATTTTGAGCCATAATGTTTGATGTTATAAATGTTATGTTTAAAAGGATTAAAAGAATTGACTTTTTCATTTTGTTAATTTTTAATTAGGGTGCTGTATTGTTTTCTTGCATCGATAATTGCCCAGATGTTGATGGCCAGTATAATTACTGCGACAGGCGTGGTGCTTGGAGTCCAAGTCAGGTTGAAAAGCAAAATGCCAATGGTGATTGGTAGAAGCACGATTGCTCCCAATGCTCGGGTTTTTGGCAGGGCAAAAAGGATCCCTCCAATGATTTCTACTAGTGCCACTAAAGGCCAAAGCCATTTGGAAGCAATAAAACTGTTTATTACGGCTGCTGCATCTTCAGCCATTTCCATGGGCATGTAATTAAAAAACTTATTAAGTCCAGAGTTGATAAGCATTAGCCCAGCCAAAATGGCCAGAGCGGTTAAAATTTTAGTTTTCATTTTCTACGATTTTATTTGTGATTTTAGTTACAATAGGGATTACCACTGCCACCGTTGGAATTACGATGATCCAGGTTTGAATAAAGCGAGCGATCCAACTCGATAGAAAGTCAGCTGATATGCCTTCTATTCTCCAGGTCATTATGGCCGACATGATGAGTCCGATAAACAAGGTCATGAAGAATACAAAAACGACCATTCGAAACTTGTTTGGAATTTTTTTCATGAGTGGCTTTCGTTTTGTTTCAACTGATCCATGAGTTTGAAAAATCCTGGATCTACGGTTAGTGTCCTCGATTTGAACTTCCAACCCTTTTCGGTTTTAACGACCAGGCTTTTGTCATACCTGCCCGATGCTATGATTGATGGAATATTAGCCGTTTCAAAGACCAACAAATCATGTGTTACATGAACTTGCGTTTCAGATAGGGGTTCAATAATCAAGTTGGTAACCTGATGTCTTTTTCCATTTGCCATTCCACCTTCACCTACATGGTGGGTTTCAAAATCTTTTAATTCTTGCCAGGTTTTCATGCTTCCAAATGGACCGCTTTCATAGCCGCCAAACTCTTCAGCAGAAACCCAACAATTCATAAAACCATTTACATCAGCATTGTCAGTAGTAATTGCATAAGCTGCTGCCAAATTTCTAATCTCTAATTCGTCTTTTGCTGTAATCATGATTCTCTTTTTTTAATTGATGAAACAAAGATACGATATAATACTGTATGATATAATACAATAAATGTAAATTTTTTTAGTCCATGTTTTTTATCATTGAATATAAATGAGTTAGTGTGGTTTTGAGTTCAGTAGGTGGGATGCCTTTAGTAGCCAAGTCAAGAACTTCCTTAGCTATGATTCTGGCTTTTTCATCAAGTTTTTTACCTTGCTTAGAAACAAAAATGAGTTTAAGTCTCCGATCAGTTGGATGGTCATGGCGTTCTAAAATCGCCTTCTTTTCTAATACATCAATCATCTTTCCGGTAGTTGCTCGGTTACGACCAATTCGTTTAGCTAAGGTCTGCTGTGAAACACCATCTTTATCCCATAAAACAGTCATTAAACGAAACTGCTCAGCAGTCAAAGCGATGCCTTGTTCGTTGAATGCTTCATCAAGTTTTCTAAGAAATCGATGATTAAGGTGGCCTACTAGGCGACCTACATTATTTTTATAGTCTAGCATATTATTAAGTAAGGTGCAAAGTAAATTAAATTATTGAAACTCTGATGTGGGTATTGCATAGAATAGTTCTTCAGGGCTAGATTGTATCCTTCATGAAAATACATGGTTACAACCTTGTCTGCGCCAGGCAGGAGCTAAAGATCTCCCTATTTTATATGACCCATTTTATGCAGTTCGAAGGAAGCAAGCATACCTTCGATTCATAGTGCCACAATCAATAGTCATTTCTTTTGTCATCGGTCTTAATTTTCAACTTGCCAGTTTTTATTTCAAGACATCTTGGATGGTTTTGTCTTTTTCAAAAACTGATTTCGCAAAAGGGCATATCGGGATAATTTTTATCTCCTCTTTTCTGGCTTTTTCTACAATCGCCATCAATAATTTTTTTCCTATCCCTTTTCCTTTCAACGACTCATCGACTTCCGTATGATCTATTATAATCAGACCCGATCCCGCAATAGAATAGGTCATTTCGGCTAATCGCTTTCCACTTTGTTCCAAAAAGGCCGCGCCTTTTGATTCGGATTGTTCCAATTGTATTTCCATCGCTTTTTGCATAAAGTATTTCTTTTTAAATAGGTTCTAAATTAAGTTGGGGATTGATGATAATGCTTGTCTTTTGTTTGTTGTTGGATAGATAAAATTAACACTTTTCCACCAAGGCGCGGTCTAGTAGTTTGCTAAACAACAAAAGATACCTAGTAGCTTTGTATATTTCGCTTGCCGCAATCACGGTTTTCATTTTCTCGCAATATTACTAGCGGGTTTTGCGAGTTTTAAAATAAGGAAGAAGCCAACTAAACTGCATTACTCATATTGCGCTATAGTGCTTGTTGTGTGTAGTTTTTTATTTTTTCTCTTAGGTTTATTAGCAGACTTGTATAAGAATTTGTGCTTTCAAATTTAATAGTGAGTGTGTTTTTTTCTATTACTATTAAATAAATGTCCTTAGCTTTAATTGCAGGTGCTATTGATTCTAAAACAACTTTTACTATATTTTTGTTATTCAGTACATTATTCCCTTTTTGTTTGATTCGATAACCAATAATTTCGTTGGTTTTTTTGAATCCTGTAAGTCCCAGAAAGTCAATAAATTTTGATTTTCTCACTTTTATCTTGCTATCTAGGACGGGAGTATTAATTGTCCAAACCGATAAATTGTAAACACTTTTAAAAAGCGACCACGTGTCTCTAGTGTAGGTTGATTTTTCGAATTCAGCTGTTGTTTCTGGAAAGTCTTTAAAGATTGCTTTACATTTAAAAGCCCATGCACCATAGGAGCCATTAACAGAAGCTCCATGTGTTTTCAAATCTTGTTCAAACTGCTCTGACGCTTGTTTATTTCTAACGAAAAATGGTGACGACCTTTCGTACTCAGGTCCTATTGCTTTTACCATCTTTTACCTTTTATGTTGGTCAATTTCAAAACGGTTTGGCTATGGTGCGTGTCCCGCAGGGCATGCACTATAGCCATTGTTATTTGGTCGTTTTTTCTATCTTTTTATAAATCGTTTTAATCTGAACTTTCCCTTCATGATTGAGTACTGCTTCTTCAGTCAATATTCCATCTGAATCATACTTATAAGTCCTTGTATTATTTCCTGCACTAAAGCTCGTTTTTGGAGTCACAGGATTTTCTGTGCTTATAATTTCATTTTCAATTAACAATCCATTCTTGTTGTATCTATAGAGTTCAGTTTCATAAAGACTATTCCTAACTCTATGAATTTTTATCAAGTTATTATTTGAATCGTAGAAGTATTCACCAGTCCAAAGTGTATCCTGATTTCTAAGTATTGTTTCTGTTTGTATCAAGCTGTCAGTATATATTTAGTGATTCCAAATTTCAAATTCTATACCTTGCATGTCTTTCCTTTTATCAGTTCTTTCTTTAACTAATCTATTGTCCGAATCATAAAACAGAGTTTGCGTGAATTTAACAGTGTCTATATCTAATATAGAGTCTAACGTGCTGTAATACCCAATGTGGTTGAGTGAATCGTAAATAAAAATTGTTCTTCTGCCGTACTCACAATTACGCCCCCAAGTAGTTTCAATTAATCTTCCTGTTGAATCATAGTGAAATACTTCACAACCACCTTCTCGTGAAGTTCTCCTCATCAATTTACCATCCTTGTAAAACTGAGCACTTTTATGATTTTCCAGATCGTCAGAATAATAGCTCCTTAATTCATAATCATAATCAAAGTTGTAAAAGCTATCAATGTTCTTTCTTTCGGAGTTACATGAAACCAGAAAAAGAGTAATTATCGAAATGTAAATTGTAGATCTCATTTTAATGCCCCATAACACCCAAATAAAGCGAAAGGTCCATTTATCTACCATATATTTTGAGGATGCATTTTTATTATGTTGTTGATTTTAGGGATAAACGAATGAAAATACCTCACCATTTGATAAAGTTATTTAATCACCAATCGTTTGGTTACAGTTTCTTCAGTGGTAGTTATTCTTAGCACATATAAGCCGGATTTAAAATTTTCTACATCCATTCTTTTAGTATTGGCTGCCTCAGATAATAGTTGTCCATTTAAAGAGAAGATCCTAAGATTCGTCACGTTTAAATCTGTGTTTATTTGGACAAAACTACTCGCTGGGTTTGGATAAATAGTGACTTCATTTGCTAAGGCCGAGTTTTTAGTTATTCCCACTGTAAAGGTAAAAGGAGTCCCCCAAGTTTGATTTCCTTTTTTGATGTACCCTTGAATGGTAGTCTTGGTTTCAGGACCTCCGGTATAGCCTGTAAATTCCTTAGTAGAGTAGGGGAATCCTATTGGTCCGTAGTTTTCATAGCTTGACTCAAAAGGCACAAAATCAACTGTATTTAAGGTTGTGCTATTGAGATATGGACCCACATAATACCAGGTGTTGTATTCTAAAAGTGCTGATAAATTATGATTGTCTGTATGAAACAACGTTTGAGAAAGGCCTCCACTATGCGTCGCTATAGAATCGTTGATAATCATTGATTTTTTATTGTATCTAACGGCAGTCGGATTAAAGGTTTTTTGGGTGGTGTCGATTCCCACAGCATTGGGCTGGTAGATGTCCCTCCAGCGGTCTTCAGTAGTGATGGTTCTTAAATTTCCGATTGTGGTATCTCCTATTATTTTCGAGATGTGTTGCCTCGCTTCAAAAACTCCATTCCACGGGCTTTTTCTTGTGGTAAAATGATATTCATCATTCGTAGTTAATGTGTGGTAATCATTGTTGGTAAATGGCTGGTTAGAAAGTTGGTATTTTTCAAACGTGACCGTTCGGAAGGTATCAAGATCACAAAAATCTACCGTTTTAATCAGTCCATTATTTTTAGATATTACTAGTTTGATTTGGTCAAATTTATGTGAAGTATCTCGCTGATTGAGCAAATTAAAGACAGTTAAGCTCACCTGGGCAAAAGAGTCAGTTCCTAAACCTACTATACTAGAAAGATACACAGAGTCTGTTGTCGCAGTGATGGTATGTGTTTCTGATTGGCCCAATTTCCACGATTGATTTAATGCGTAGGAGTGCGGAAAAGAAAGACTGAACCCACTTGAATCAATCGTTTTAAAAAGGGAAGAATCAGAAGAAACAAAAAGAGAATCGCCCAACAGCCGGCCTTTGATTAAAGGTTTATTGACTCCATATATTTGTGGAGCAAAGTCACCCATGGCAGCAAGATTATATCCTTTTTCGAAAACAATGACCGTCTGATTTGACTGGGTGGTATTGCTTTTTACACTTAATGATTGAATTGCATGGGCATCCCAAAAAAGACTGTTCATTAGACCTAGACTACTAAAAGAGGAACTATCATCTTTATACTGAACTAAGGTATCCGATACCTTAAACGGTGCCCAATCTTGAGCAAAAAGGCAGGAACTTATTAAAAGAAGTGGCAATAGGATTACATTTTTCATATCTACAGCGGTTTAAGAAGGAAATTCCAAGTTAATAAAAAAAAGTGTTCTGTTAATATTTACCTAATAATTAAAGAAGTAGTGTTCAGTAAGAAACTTTTATCCCACAAACCTTACGGAATAGAAGTAATAGCTATTTTAAGTGACTTTAAAGTGATGGCTAGTATCTAAAACGGGTCATTCAGTTTATCCAATATCCAGAACCGGAGATAATGTAAATCCTTGAACAAAAAGATTTAGAATGGATTAGAAAGTGGGTTGATGAAGTTTTATGAGAATGTAAGTTAATTGGTACAAGAAATATTTTCTGCAAAAGAGAAATTAAACTTGGCTGAATTAACAACCTACTAATTCACCTAACCCAAAGAAAACTCCAATCCAGATCAATCCTTTAATTAAGAAAAAAAGGAATCCTGCAACACCGATTCTCTTCAGCCATGAAGTTTTTTGGGAGGAGGAAGGTTGATCATCCATTGGAGGTAAGTTTTGCAATTTCAGTAGGATTTTCCTTTAGTATCATTTCAAATAACTGAACTGTAGCCGCAGCATCACCTTTAGCTCGGTGACGTCCTTTAAGTTCTATACCTAAATCTCTGCAGAGCTTTCCTAAACTATAGGATGCGCGAAAAGGAATGTACTTACGACTCAAAACGACAGTGCACAAATGATTTCGTTCGTATTTGTAGCCAAGACTTTTAAACTCTTCTTTGATGTAGGAATAATCAAATTTAGAATTGTGAGCGATGATGGTAGTGCCTTGCGTGATTTGTACGATTTCTTTGGCCACTTCATAAAACTTCGGAGCACCAACTACCATATCATCAGTAATTCCTGTTAACTTTTGTATAAATGGTGGGATGGTGGTTTGAGGATCGATCAAGGTGGAAAACTCGCGAATTACTTTCAATCCGTCATGAATAAAAATAGCAATTTCAGTTATTTTTCCTTGTCGAGCATTACCTCCAGTAGTTTCTATGTCAATTATGGCAAACAATCTGTATTTTTGTACAAATTTATCATTTAAGAATGAATTGATTGATTAAACAATTAAAACTTTATATATGTCGAGCAAAAGAGAGTTAAAACACGAGATCAAGTACAGAACAAACCTATTGATGGAAGATGCTTTTTCCTACTCATTGAATCACCCTGGTGACAATGATCAGAAAGCAGATGAGTTAATTGATACGATAGCAGATAAGTGGTTTGAATTGGTAGCGAAAGTAAACAATTACCCAAAAGGTGGTAAAAGAGCAGAAGTGAAGAAATACTATGCAGGAATTAAAGCAGAGTTGAACGAATCTTCAGAGAAATTTAGCAAAGAAGTAGATAAATTATACAAGAGCTAATACAAAAATCAGCACATAAAAAAAGTCTCAATAGTTTATATTGAGACTTTTTTGTTTTACATCGGTACTATTTTTAAATCTGGATACCTTGGGAGCCAAATTTCCAAGGCCTTTTCATCTTTCACATATATGATGGTATTGCGATCTAATTTTACTTTTATTTTAGGCTGTAATACTTTTTCTTTTTTACCCTTCGCCATGTCTATTTTTTTTATTGACGTAATATAATATAATTTTTTAAATATACCACAAAAAATATGCATGCATAGTAATTTTCTGTTAAAGTTCCTTAACAACTAGAGAAAGCTTAAATCAATCTTCCAAATTGTATTTCAAATGATTTATTGTAAGACCCTTAAAAAGAAATGAAGCACATATTTCTTTTAATTCATAGTTTCTCCTAACTTTCAATTTCAAATAATGAAACCATGAGAAGGCCCAACTTAAATGAGATCCCCGAGTATTATCATCGATACGTAAACCTAGTGACTGATGGTGAATTTAGTAAATTGATGACAAAGAATGTGAGTCAATTGAAAGACACTTTAGATAAAAATTCAAAAGGTTCAAATTATGCTTATGCAGATGGAAAATGGACGATATTGGAAATCGTTAGTCATTTAATAGATGTGGAGCGGGTCATGATGAATCGAGTGCATGCATTTGTTCGTGGAGAAAAAAATGCCATTCCTGGTTTTGATCATGATGGATATGTAGCAAACGCCGATTTGTCGAATAAATCAGTTTCAAGATTGTTAGAAGAATTTGAGTTAATACGAGCAGCAAATTTGGCCATGTTCAAAAATTTTACAGCGCAAGAATGGGAAAGAACAGGTACTGCCAATAATGTTCAATTTACAGTTCGTGGGTTAGCTTATATAATGATGGGCCATGTCATTCATCATTTGAATGTAATCGAAGAAAAGTATTATGATTAGTTGGGCAGATTTTGAAAAAGTAGATATTCGCACTGGAACCATTATTTCTGCTGAAGTATTTGAAAAAGCGAGAAAGCCGGCTTATATTCTCCATGTAGACTTTGGTGAATTAGGCATAAAAAAGTCCTCTGCACAAATAACTGCTCATTATTCTACGGATGATTTAATTGGAAAACAAGTAATTGCTGTGGTGAATTTTCCAACGAAACAAATTGCCAACATTCAATCGGAATGTTTGGTGCTAGGGGCAGTAGAAGAAAATGGTAAAGTGGTGGTGCTGCAAACAGAACGACCAGTTAAAAACGGAATAAAAATTAGTTAGCATGAAGATATATCCAATAGAAACAGGAAATTTTAAATTAGATGGTGGTGCCATGTTTGGCGTTGTACCGAAGAGTTTGTGGTCGCGCACCAATCCTGCCGATGAGAACAACTTATGTACTTGGGCCATGCGCTGCATGCTGATTGAAGATGGCGATCGATTGATGTTGATCGACAATGGCATTGGTGAAAAACAGTCGGAGAAATTTTTTAGTCATTACTACTTGCATGGAAGTGCTACTTTAGAAGATTCCATTACCAAATTGGGTTTCGGTTTGGATGAAATTACCGATGTATTTTTGACCCACTTGCATTTTGATCATTGTGGTGGCGGAATCAAATGGAATCGCGATAAAACGAAATTTGAAGCGACGTTTAAAAATGCCAACTATTGGACGAATCGGAAACATTGGAAATGGGCAATAGAACCCAATCCAAGAGAGCAAGCGTCTTTCTTAAAAGAAAACTTGATGCCGATGCAAGAATTGGGTCAGCTCAAGTTTGTGGAAGATGGATTCGATGGGTTTGAGATTTTCTATGCAAACGGACATACCGATGCGCAAATGATTCCGGTGATTAATTACCAAGGGAAAAAGTTAGCATTTATGGCTGATTTATTGGCTTCTGCAGGTCATGTGCCTTTACCTTACGTAATGGGTTACGATACTCGTCCTTTGCTGACAATGGATGAGAAAAAGTTGTTTTTAGACAGATGCGCCAATGAGGAGATTTTCATGTTTATGGAGCACGACGCCACCAACGAAATCATAACTGTTCAGAATACGGAGAAAGGAGTTCGATTTAAAGAATCTTTCCGATTTAACGAGGTGTTTTAGGAGAGAGATTCAGCGCCCTTCGATACAATTTAAAGGGCGTTGGCATTTTCTTTTTAATAAGGGACTATATTTTTACCCTTTAAATCACTCAGGGTGCTTACATTCTGTAATGAATTGGAGTTTTGTAATCAAAGGACATTGAGTGTTTTTTCACAAGGGAATTGGATTGACTGGGAACATTGAAAAGTCTGGTTGGGAAAAAATGTATCGAAATGCGCTTTGATGGAATTGAATGAAAATAATCAAGGACTACTTTTTTTGCCCTTTAAATCACTCAGGGTGCTGACATTCTGCAATGAATTAAAATGTCGTAATCAAAGGACATTGAGTGTTTTTTCACAAGGGAATTGGATTGACTGGGAATATTGAAAAGTCTTGTTGGGAAAAAATGTATCGAAATGCACTTTGGTGAGATTTAAGTCTTTTATCCTATGAGGTGCTTATTTTCGTTGTATTGTGGAAGTGGGGAGCTTAAAGACTCAGGCACAACTCTTTTTCTAAATTCTCCTTTGTCTTTAAAGTTCATATAAATAGAATACATTTTATCCTCAAAGTCGGAAATATTATCTGTATTTTGATAATAAAATACCTTTATTGATTTACAATTTTTATGTTCAAATATCTCATTTAACATTACCCTATCTGATACACCACAGGAGTGTCCCATTATATAGACTTGAAAGTCATCATTATTTAAGAACTCTATGAGTTTGAAATAATTATTATTCTTAACATATCCAAAAGACTTCATATTTTTAAACAAAGAATTGTTTTTCTCATCTTCAAAACTTAAGTAGTCTTTATTTAACTCATCGCCAAATCCAAAAATAGGTTTACCATATTTTTCATCAATATTTCCGTGGATATAATTTATATCTAATACACTTGCATTCTTGTCTTTTATTTTATTGATTTTGAGGTATTTTTCTAATGTATTAGTGTAGTTGAAATTTAATAATTGAACGAATTCAGGTTCCTTTCCATTAACATCTATTTTACTATGAAAATTGCTACTTAAAAATTGTTCATGAAAGCTACCTTTTATCTTTTCTATCAAGCTAAACTTTTCTGTTCTTTGCTCTTCTTTTAATAAATATTCAATAAGCTTTTCTTTAATGAAATCAAGCTCATCGTTTAATAAATTTACATCATTTATATATCCTTGGTCAGGCTTTTTTCGATTTAAATTTCTTCTTTTTATCTCTAGAAGAGCACTAAAAAACTCTATTTCGATATCAACCCAACTTAAAGTATTAACTTGATCTACTAGTGCATGGAATAGTCGTGTTTTATAAGTGAAAACCCCATTAAAATTACTTCTTATGTAGTCAATATTTTTAAGAATAGTTTTGTTTGTAATTTCGTCCTTAAGGTGAACTTTAGCATTAATTCGAATTAATTTATCTTCATAGTAATCTTGAGTGTTTTGTGTAAGAATTAAAGCCTGACAGAGATAAGTTTTAATAAAATCTGCGAAACTTGTTTTCATTCCATGAGCCAAATCAAAACCATTTCCAACAATAATTAATCTATTCATATTATATGCTTTATTGTAAAGGTCTTAATTATTTTTAATTACTCAATAATCAAACTTAGATAAATACTTCTTTTTCCATTTTTCTAAAATTCCTTTTCCAATTCCCCTTTCCAAACCTTACTTTTGAATTCGGAAAATTATCAAGACCCATTCAACTATGATCAATCACATCAATTCAGAAATAAAAGAGCTTTCAGTACACCAAGTCGGAAACAAAGCCAATGAAGAACCGTTGAACTTTTCATCTGATTCCATTGATGTGCAAGATGAGACACTGCAAGGGTTATTGAATCAATATTTCCTAAAGCCATTTACCACAGAAGAGTTTTACAACTTTACTTTTTCCAATGGAGAATTTGAGTTGAATCCGCTCTACAGCTATGCGACTTCTATTTTTGAAGGAGGCATTTCCTTTCACGACAACACCAAGAAGATAGCGCAGTATTTATATGATGTGTCGAATCATCCGAATATTAAACCTGGGGATTTGTTTGTCGCCAAATTGGATGGCATTCGGTTGAATGATCAAGCGGTAGATGTCATTGGAATTTTTAAATCAGAGAATAAGCATTCGTTTATTCAGATTAATGATACAGAAGACAACTTGGCCATCAATTACGAAAGTGGGATCAACATTGATAAGTTGGACAAAGGCTGCCTGATTTTTAATAGAGACAAAGACCAAGGATACCGCGTGTGTATTATCGACAAGGCCAATAGAGGCGAAGAGGCTCATTATTGGAAGGACTTATTCTTGAACATAAAAACCTGCAACGATGATTACCACAACACCAAGGAGTTTTTGAACATCGCTAAGAGCTATGTGACCGATAAAATGTCGGATGATTTCGCAGTGGACAAAACCGATCAGATTGATATTTTGAATCGTTCGGTAGAGTACTTTAAAACCAAGGAATCCTTCAACAAAGAAGAGTTTGAAGAAACTGTATTTCAAGATGAAAATGTGATCAATTCATTCCGATCATTCGATAGCAATTATCGAACAGAACATGAGATGGAAATTAAAGATGAATTTGACATTTCAGGACAAGCAGTGAAAAAGCAACAACGCCTATTTAAGAGCATCCTGAAATTGGATAAAAACTTCCATGTTTACATTCATGGAGATAAAGATTTAATTGAAAAAGGAGTAGAATCCGACGGACGTAAGTTTTATAAAA
This sequence comes from Acidiluteibacter sp., assembly GCF_055129545.1. Classification (NCBI taxonomy): domain Bacteria; kingdom Pseudomonadati; phylum Bacteroidota; class Flavobacteriia; order Flavobacteriales; family Cryomorphaceae; genus Acidiluteibacter; species Acidiluteibacter sp. Next base: position 48,278 of record NZ_JBSRUB010000023.1, read on the forward strand.
TCTACTACGAGAAAGAGGATTAATCAATCCAGTTCCCATCAATAATTTCCCAAAGCTTTGTTTTCTTCTTCGGTGAGTAGCCGGGAATGAATCAAAAATCGTAAACCAAGTGGAATTTCTAGAGAAAAACTCGCTCCCCTGCCTGTTGTTACATCTACAGTCAGGTGCGTGTGTTTCCAATATTCAAATTGGTCTTTGTTCATGTAAAAATTAACGCCTCCCAGTTCGCCCAAAAGGATGTCACTCTCATCGAGGTACATGTCGTCTTTTTCAAAAATCATTGGAGAAGAACCATCGCAGCAGCCGCCACTTTGGTGAAAAATCAGTTCACCGTGTTTTTCCTTCAATTGGTGAACAATTTTTAGCGCTTCTTCGGTTATGTCGATTCGTTTCATGGTGAGATGTGTTTGAAATAAAGGCTGAATAATAATCTATTCAGCCTTCATGGAGTTAATATAAAATTGAATTAAAAGAAGCCCAATTTATTTTTATCGTAAGAGATCAACATGTTCTTGGTCTGACGGTAATGATCCATCATCATCAAGTGGTTTTCTCTTCCGAAACCTGATTTTTTATATCCACCGAAAGGGGCATGTGCAGGATAAGCATGGTAGCAGTTTACCCAAACTCTTCCGGCTTTGATGGCTCGTGGAATTTGATACAATTGGTGTGCATCTCTTGTCCAAACACCGGCTCCCAATCCGTATAAGGTATCGTTTGCAATTTCTAACGCTTCTGCTTCATCCTTAAATTTCGTTACACAAGCTACTGGTCCAAAAATTTCTTCTTGGAACACCCGCATTTTGTTGTGTCCTTCTAGTATGGTTGGTTGAATGTAAAAACCATTGGCCAAATCGCCACTTAATTTACAAACAGCTCCACCTGCCAATACTTTCGCACCTTCTTCAACACCGATTTGCAAGTAAGATTGAATCTTCTCATATTGATCGTTGGAAGCCTGAGCACCAACTTGTGTGTTTACATCATAAGGATTGTCCTGAATAATGGCTTTTGTTCTGGCGATTACACGTTCCATAAACTTATCGTAAATGTCTTCCTGCACTAAAATACGAGAAGGACATGTACATACTTCACCTTGGTTGAAGGCAAACAATACTGCACCTTCAATGGCTTTGTCTAAGAACGCATCGTCTTCATCCATTACTGAATTAAAGAAAATGTTTGGTGATTTTCCACCCAACTCCATCGTTACGGGATTTAGATTTTTAGAAGCATACTGCATAATCAATTGTCCAGTAGTGGTTTCACCAGTAAAGGCTACTTTGTCTACTTTAGAGCTAGATGCCAATGGCTTTCCTGCTTCTGGTCCGAAACCATGAATGATGTTCAATACTCCTGGAGGAAATACCTCTGCAATTTTTTCCATCAATAAGGTTGCAGTGGAAGGTGTTTGCTCTGCTGGCTTCAATACCACACAATTTCCTGTAGCCAATGCTGGAGGAAGTTTCCAAGACAACATCAATAAAGGAAAGTTCCATGGAATAATTTGACCGATCACACCTAGTGGCTCTTTAATGTTCATCGAAAGGGTATTCGAATCGAGTTCACTTGCTCCGCCTTCTTCTGCGCGAATACACGCTGCAAAATAACGCCAATGATCAACAGCTAAAGGAATATCAGCATTCAATGTTTCACGGATTGGTTTCCCATTGTCACACGTTTCTACTAGCGCAAACTCTTCTAAGTTGGCTTCAATAATGTCAGCAACTTTGTTTAATAAGGCCGAACGCTCGGTCACGGATGTGTTTCCCCAAGCTTCTTTAGCTGCATTGGCTGCATCTAACGCCAGTTCTACATCTTCTTTCTGCGAACGAGGGTACTTTGCAATAAACGAATTGTCGATTGGAGAAGTATTGTCGAAATATTGTCCTCCGATAGGGGCAACGAACTTCCCGTTGATGAAGTTGTGATAGGTGTCTTTAAATTTGGGTTTTGAATAACTCATAAGGTATTATTTTTAATAGTTAGTACTAGCGCCGATTCTTCCGCTGTGAAGCTGGAATTAAGCGGCCATTAAAAATAGTTCATCTATTTTCTTTTCAATTGAACGTATTTATTATTAAATTGAACAGTCCTATCATATTTCGATTAATAATATTAAACACTTATGAGTCAGTTATTAAGTTTGCATCATCAACGACGGAAGTTGAATCAATTGGTAGAGAACAGAACAGTTTATAGAGCTGAGTTTGCAGAACTAAATATCTTTGAGACCTATGAAGTGGCCGATAAAGTGGCCTTGACGTTTGATTTCCCTGTGATTGCAAGTATGTTGACCGGTAAAAAGGTAATGCACATTGACGGATTGGAAAGTTTTGATTTTTATCCAGGCCAATCTGTTGTGATGCCAACGCGCAAAGAAATGGTGATCGATTTTCCAATAGCCACCAAGTCTGATCCTACCCAATGCTTGGCTTTAGGGATTGATACCAATAAAATCAATGACATTGTGCATCATTTTAATCAGCATACGGTCATAGAAGAAGAGAATGGAAATTGGAAGTTGGATAATTTCGCCTCACACTTAACCAATAATACGGCGGTGAATCATTTAGTAGATCGATTGGTTTATACGTTTACCAATAATAATAAGTCCAAGGATGTGTTGTTGGATTTGATGATTCAAGAGTTGGTGGTTCGATTGCTGCAAACCAAAGCGAAATCCATTATTTTAAACGATCACGAGAATATGTTGACCGACACCAGAATGGGAATGGTGATTAAATACATCCGTGAGAATTTAACCAAGAAGGATCTATCAGTGGAGCAATTGGCCGAAAAGGCATGCATGAGTAATTCTCACTTTCATAAAAAGTTTAAGAACACTTTGGGATTTTCCCCAATCGATTACATCAATTCGGAGAAGATCAAGTTTGCAAAAAGCATGATCAAACGAAACAAGAAATTGCAAATAGCTGAGGTGGCCTACAAATCAGGGTTCAACAATGCCAGCTACTTTAACCGACAATTCAAAAAGATGGAGTTGATGACGCCACAGCAGTTTAAGAAGTCGGTGATGGGTGATTAAAATTTTATATTTTTTCTAAAAGGCAATCCTTTTCTCTGGATATCTCAAAAAAACGCTATTTTCTGGTGAAAATGAATCTCTTTCGTTTTCACTATTCCAATTTATTCTAATTTCTTCGAAAAATTCTTTCAATAAAACTGTGGGTTGTAGAGGAAGAAAGTAAACAATAATTATATAATTCATTAAATCAAAGGTGGTTGCATATTTTTGTATTTATAATTAATTAAATTTTATTGTTATGAATTTTTTAGAAGCAACAAACAAGAAAAAAGAGATAAATGGAATAATTTATCTTGAAGATTGTAAAGTAAATGCTGAAGTTTTTATTGGACCAAACCAAAATATAGAATTTCAAGAATATTTTAATCGGCTTCCTTTGAGGATAACATGGTATAAAATAAATGATTTTAATTCAATTCAGTTTTGTTCAAATGATGAATATTCTCTGTATTGTGTTATTAGAGATTACGACTCATATGGATGTGCTTGGAAGAAGATTTAAGTATACATTTTGTACAGTAATCAATACGTCACTGTCACATCCTCATCCACCACAATTATAAAGTCCGCTTTTTGTTTGGCTTCATCTGATAAATTGTAAATACCGGCTTGCGTTACAGTAGTTATCGTCAAGTAGTTTAATTCTGGTTTTTGCAATTTCAAATACCACAATATTCCTTGGAAATCATCAGAATGGTAAGCTCCATTGTAATGCATAAACGTGCTGTTTGGATTATAGTTGGCCAAGATAAAATGGGCCATGGTCGCATCTTTTAGTGCTTGTGCTTTCGGTAAATTATTACCGCCATGTCCGCCCATCATCTTTATCATTTCCACGTATCCACTCAACGAAGAATCATAAGCTATTGGCAAAGGAGCAATCCATGTTTTTTCTAAATCAGAGATAGAATCCAAACTTCCAAAACCACCTTTGTAAACTTTTGATGCATAACGGCGAGGCACATTCGTCGCAATAAATGGAAACTGCTTGCTTTTGGCAAAGTCAACCAATGGTTGGTAATCCGTTCTGAAATTGTTCCATAAACGTGCGGTGCTATCTAATCCTTTGGCATCAATAGAATCGGAGAGGTATAGATTTAATGGCTCTTGATTATCCGCTTCAAACATTTCTGCTCCAACAGTTACTGCTTTTGTTTTAGCAATACTTTTCAATACTTCCAACTCCAACCAATGCGAAATGGCATTGTTGTGCAGCTCTCCAAATAAGATGATGTTGCTTTTATCGGCTGCTTTTACCAACTTTTTATAGGTCGTCTTTTTCCCTTCGGCGGTATAAATTTGGTAAGCATCCATTTTCTGTGCAACAGATGCATGAACAAGAAGGATCGTGAAAATACTGGTAAGAATCGCTTTCATAGTTGTCTTATAGTCGTTTGAATTCAAAGGTAGGAGTTCCTCAAATAAAATTGGATGATCAATCCTTAATATCTATAATAACCGTAACAAAATAAATGGTTATATCGAAAGGTCATCTCTTGTGTAATACTAAAAGAATGGTTCCATTTTATCGTCTTTATTATGAAGAAGAAGCTATAAAGTAGACTTAGGTTAGTTTTGTAGTTGTCCTTGAGAATTCTTCAAGGATTTCGAAATGAAGTCTTAGAAAGTTCGTCTAGCTCCGAAGAATTGAGGAGATCCGACGAACGTCTTAGACTTTAAGAGGAAATTCGCAGAAGTATGCTCAAAGACTTGAACTTTTGGTTAATTTTGGTTCAAGCCAAAAGAACATAAAAAAAGTTATATATAAGGTATTTTATATTATACTTAAGTGTTAAATCTCCCGAATATCATCCACTTTTATCCACCCTTTATTCCCATTAGGAAGCGCTACATTTCTCCATTCGTCAGTAGATTCGAGTAAATGTACTTTCGTTCCTTTGTGCAACACAAATAGAATGGTTCCACTTTCTCCTGGAGCACTCTTAATACTCACAGTTGGCGTAAAAATAATGGCAGCTTTAGCTTCGTTGGAATAGCTGTTTTGCTGGTAGCCGAAGAAATAGCAAATTATTGCAATTAATAGAACAGTGGAAGCTCCAAAGAATCCAATTCTTCGAATGATTGATTTATTCCCCAATAAATAGATCAGTGCTAACATTAAACTAGAAAATAGAAGAAAAGTGGCGATTATTCCCCAAGAATCAGCTGAGTGTAAATTGATGATTTCTTTCCACCATCGGTTGATCACCAAATCTCTAGCAGGCTCAATTTTGTCGGTGGTTTTGGCATATGCTAACTTTAAGTTTTGTTTTACATCTTCATTTGATGGATCGATTTTTAAGGCCTTTTCGTAATGCAAAATCGCAGAAGGGATTTCGTCCAATTTATAGTGCGTGTTCCCTATATTGAATTGTAAATTGAACCCATTGATGCCAGCTTTTTCCAATTCATAATACTGATTCAGCGCTTCTTCGTAGTTCGCCGATTCGTAGAGCTCATTTGCTTTTTCAAATTGTGCTTCAAATTGATTTCCTGCAAATAAGCTCACAGAAAACAAGAATGTTAGAGTGAAGAGTGTTTTTCTCATTTGATTTGGTTTTCAATTTTACTGATCAATTCAATAGAAAGCTGGTACATTTCTTCCGCTTTCAAATCAGAACTTGGCGCATATCGAGCCATTTCTGCATCGTCTATTAACTGTGCCACCGACTGAACATCCTCCTGTATTACTTGGGTTCCGTTCAATTGGTCAAGTATTTTTTCTTTGGATAAGTCCGCTTTTGGAATACTCAATTTGTCCGAAAAGTAGTTCAAAACAGCAACACCTATCTCCTGATAGAACGAAGTTAAATCATTATTCGTTAGGTGCTTTTTGGCACTAGCCAAACGTTTTGTCGCCATTTTATTGGCTTTGTTTCGCTTTAATAATGTCTTATTGCTGTTAAGCGCATCAAATTTAGATTTGTACCAAATCCCACCGACTAATAACAAGAAAGGAAGAATCATCAAGAAATAGAATAATCCTGACCCAAAGAAGTGTTCGTTTTCATCGGTTAATCCATCAGTAGTTCGTTTAATGTGGATGATGTCATTGTCTAATAATTCCACCTCTTCCTTATTCGAAGGAGTGTAGGCAACTACTTCTTTCCCATCGCCTTTCAACACTTTTAGTTGTATCGGTTGGGTAGAAGCTTGTTTGAATGAATTACTCGCTAAATCAAAATAGCTGAAAGTAAATGCAGGAATAGTAAAATCTCCTTCGTGACGAGGAATAATCAAGTAATCAAATTCTCTGCTTCCTGAAATTCCACTCATATTAGTGGCAAATTTATCATTCACTTTAGGATCGTAAACTTCTATATCAGGCTGAGCCGGAAGAGTGGGAGAGGGCAATAAATGTAAATTCCCTTTTCCATTGATTGTTATTTTTAAATTGATCGCCTCATTGGCTTTTACTTCTGTTTTGGTAGCAGTCATTTCTGCTGAAAACGAACCAACAGCACCATTAAAATCTTCTGGTTGCGTTCCTTTTAAAGGTTTAACCGTTATATTGATTGGTTTACTTTTTAGTAATATTTCTTTGTTTTCAATCGCTCCACCAAACATTTGCTCGAATACGCTTCTAGCTTGGCCTGTTCTCACTTGGTAAATGGCGTTAATTTCAATTGGATCAATCTGTAATTCTCCTGATCGCTGCGGGTAAAGGATGGAGCTTTTAAGCTCTAAGGTGGTGTATTGCTTTCCATTAAAGGTAGCGACGTCTTGATTTAACTTGTTGTCGTAGAGCGATTTAATATCTTTACTCCAAAAGCCATTTAAGTCAGGTGTTTTATTTACCGCAAGGTTGGCAAGCGTTTGACGAGTGTATAAAGTATATTTTACAGTAATTTTTTCACCTACATATGCTGATCTTTTATCCACGTCCACCATGATAAACATGGATTCAGAAAGTGCGTTGGCATCTTTTCTCTGTTGCGCTTCACGCTCTTTTCGTTCCTGTTCGGCATTCTTTTGGGAAACATTTATTTGAATAGGTTCAGTACTAATGATTTCTCCTCCATTATCTCCCTGAGCAGATCCAATTTCTAAATCTCCTTCCTCTATGGCTTGAACAACATAGGAAATAGAACTCACATTGCTGATTCTGCCGTTTACATTCTGCTGCCGATAGGATTGCATAGGGCCTTGAATCACCTGAAACCCTTTAAAGTCAGGTGGAGTAAAGCTTCTTAAATTGGTGTTGGTCGTAAAAGTAACTTGAATTCGTTCTCCCAAAGAAATGGCAGTCTTACTCACAGTTGCTTTAAAACTCACCGAACTAGCAGTGGCGTCAAAAGCAACCCCAATTAGAAGAATAAATAGATAGATAGCACTCTTTTTCATCTTTTTACCAATCCTTTTCTATATTAATTTTTACTGCTTTCTTTTTCTTCTTTTGCAACTCTTGCTGTACTTCTTGCTCTCTATTGTTCAAGTTTTCTAGCATTCGTTCAGCATCTTCTTTCGACATTTCATTCTCCTTTTGCTGCTGCTCTTGTTCCTGCTGCTGTTCCTCTTCTTTCTGCTCTTGTTCCTGTTGTTCTTGCTCTTCTTTTTCTTGATCCTTTTGATCTTGTTGTTGATCTTGTTTCTCTTCTTCTTTTTTATCCTCGTCCTTCTTTTCGTCGTCTTTTTTCTCTTCTTCTTGCTGCTGTTGTTCTTGTAGTTTTTGTTTCGCGTAAGTGTAATTATAACGAGTTTCTTCGTCTTTAGGCTGATTAATTAAAGCTCGTTTATAAGCCTCTACACTTTCTTTGTACTTTTCAGTTTTCATAAAAGTGTTCCCCAAATTATGATAGGCTCTTGCTTTGTCATTTTTATCTTTTGACGCTTGAGCCGATCGATCAAAATACTGGGCAGCTTCCTCAAATTTTCCTTCTCGATACAATGCATCTCCTAAATTATACATGGCCTTATCAGCCGATGGATTAATTTCCAATGCTTTTTTGTATTGCTCAGCCGCTTCGGTGTATTTGTTTTGTTTGAATAATTCATCTCCCTTGCGCATGCTGGTGTATTCGCTTTGAGCAAATAAACCTACGCTTGAAATTATTCCAACGATTAATATGTAGAGGTGCTTTTTCATGATTCTTTCTCCTCAAATAATTTCACTTTTTCTATCCATTTTGGTTTGCGTTCCGATAAGATCACTTCGATAAACAATAGGAAAAACGCAATTCCAAAGAAAATCTGATAACGATCTTCAAAATCAGTGAAGATTTTACTGTCGTATTCTTTTTTCTCAATTCCACTTAATTCTTGCATGATTTGTGGAATTCCAGCGCCAGAATTTGTCGCACGAAAATATTGACCATCTCCCGCCATTGCTATTTCTTGTAGCATTTCTTCGTTCAAACTACTCACTACAGTATTGCCTGAATTATCTTGCCTATATCCGTTTTGCTGTCCATTTTTAATGACCGGTATCGGCGCTCCTGATGGGCTTCCCATACCCACAGTAAAGACTCTAATACCCGCTTTTCTTGCGCTTTCAGCAGCTGCAATGGCATCATCTTCGTGGTTTTCACCATCAGTTAGAATGATTAATGCTCTATTTTTTGCTTCTTCTTTTGGGAAGGAGTTAACGGCTAGGTCAATAGCCGCACCAATCGCTGTACCTTGTGTAGGCACAATGCCTGGATTGATGGTTTGTAAAAATAATTTAGCTGCAGAATAATCTGAAGTTAACGGCAATTGAATAAAAGCTTCTCCTGCAAACACGATCATTCCAATTCGGTCGCTTTTTAATTTTTCAATTAGTCGAGCCATCGCTAATTTGGCTGCTGTCAATCGATCAGGAGATAAATCTTCGGCCATCATGGAGTTCGAAACATCGATCGCCACCATAATTTCTAAGCCTTCTGCTTTTACATTTTCTTGTTTCGTTCCAATTTGTGGATTGGCTAATCCGATGACAATGAAAATGAATGCAAATAGAACCAAGTAGAATTTTATATTCGTTTTCAATTGAGACTTGTTCGGAATCAATTGATTCATTCTGTGATCATCACCAAAACGCTGACGCGCTTTCTTTTGCCATCTGCGATACATAAAGTACAACAACAATATCACTGGCACCAAAGCCAATCCCCAAAGGAAATAGGTATGTTCAAATCTAAACATCTTAAGTAATGGATTTAAATACAGTTGTTTTGAGCACTATTGCCAATAATAAACTCACCGAAGCGATCAATGCAAATGGGAGGTATTCTTCTTTTTTTCTTCGGTATTCAGTGACTTCAATTTTTGACTTTTCCAGTTGATCTATTTCAGAATAGATTTCAGCTAGTTTGCGATTATTTGTCGCTCTAAAGTATTTTCCACCAGTTGTTTTAGCAATGTCAGTCAACGTCTTTTCATCGATCTTCACATCCACCATTTCATATCGACTTCTTCCAAAAGCATCCGTAACAGGAAAAGGGGCCTTTCCATTAGTACCAACACCAATCGTGTAGACGCGAACTCCGAACTCCCTCGCAATCTCAGCAGCTGTCAATGGAGGAATACTTCCTGCGGTATTACTACCATCAGTTAATAAAATGATGACCCTGCTTTTCGCATCACTTTCTCTCAATCGATTGACTGCTGTCGCTAAACCTAAACCAATGGCGGTTCCATCTTCAATCATTCCATTTTTTACATCTTTAAACAAATTAACCACCACAGAGTGATCAGTTGTTAACGGACATTGAGTAAAACTCTCGCCACTATAAACCACCAAACCAATACGATCTTGTGGTCGTTCTTTGATGAAGTTGATGGCTACTTCCTTGGAAGCTTCGATTCTATTCGGTTTTAAATCTTCCGCCAACATGGAGCCTGAAATGTCGAAAGCAATCATAATGTCAATTCCTTCGGTCACCACATTTTGATAACTCAAAGAAGATTGAGGACGAGCCAATACAAAGATGGTTGCAGTCAGCGTAATGATCTCCAATATGAAAGGAGTATGTCTCAACATCACTTTCATGGATTTATTAACTGAATTTATCCAGCTCAAGCTAGAGAATTTCAAATCTGCATTTTTACGTTTCAATTGCAAAAAATACCACAATAAAACGATTGGCAATAAGGCAAACAGCAAGAAAAAACTTGGGTTGGCAAACTGAATATTATTAATCCACTCTGTCATGACTTATCCTCCTCTTCTTTCTTCTGTTCTGCCTCGATCAATTTTGTATTTTCAATGATAATTTGAGCCTCTTTAATCACCATTTCATTTTCAGAAGCTACGGGTTTTTCTTTGGCAAACTTCACCATGTCAGCGATCATCAATACTTTAATTAATCTACGCTTTTCTGCTTCGTCAATTTCTGTGTATCGCAATGCGGTTATAATTTCATCAGACGTTTGCTCTAATGCATGAATCTCAAAACGGTGCTCTAGATATTGACGTAAGATATGAGTCAACTCTGAGTAATACTCTTTCGTTTTGTCCTGTTGCCATAATTTTTTAACCTCCAATTGCTTCAATGCTTCTATAGCTGTAATATGTGGAGGAATGCTAGGCTTAATAATTTCCTTGATTTTCTCTACCTTCGGCTTGTTTTTGAAGTAATAAATCAAGAATACAATCAAACCGATAAGTACTAATCCAGCAACAAAATACGGCCAATAGATTTTGAAAAACTCCTTGAATGAGAATGCTGTTTCATTAATGCTTTTAATGTCCTTAATATCTGCCTCTGCTTCAATTGTAACATTTGAAACTTCCAACATCAATGCTTTCGTTTTAAATGTTTCTCCATTGATGATAAACTCAAATGGCGGAATAGGGTAGAAGCCGCTATCCCACGCAGTGATTGTTAATCGTTGAGAAAGTTTTTTGTACTTCACATCAGCTTCATAAGCCGTATCTATTTCTTTAATGTCTACAATTTCAATTCCACCATAAAGTGTATCCTTTAAAGCAGGAAATATGATGTCTGAACCTGATAGAAAGGTAGCTTCTAAATAGATGTCTGTTTGCTCTCCAACTTGAATCTTACTGGTATCAATTGTTGCTAAAACGTCGCTAATGCTCGATTGCGCATAACTGATAGCGCTCAACAACAAAAAGGAAAAGAATATTAAAACGTGTTTTCTCATTATCTTCTGAATTCTCTTCTTTTAAATAGGTTCATTAAAGGGCCAACATAAGATTCGTGTGCTGATATATTTGCCACATCAACACCACTTTTTCTAAAGGTTTGTTCCAGTAGTTTTTTACGTCGGAGGACTTCTTTTTTGAAATCTAATCGAACTTCTTTATCACTACTGTTTACCCATTTTTGCTGACCAGTTTCTGCATCTCTCAATTGAATTAAGCCTACATCAGGTAACTCTTCTTCACGAATGTCAAAAATATTTAATGCGATTAAATCGTGTTTATTGTTGGCCATTTTCAAACTGTCTTCAAACTGATTGTCGATAAAGTCTGAAATCAAAAAAGCCGTACATTTCCGTTTAATCACTCGATTAAAGTAACCCAATGCTTCTTTGATACTTGTTCCCTTACTGACTGGTTTGAATTCTAATAATTCTCTAATAATCATTAAAATGTGGCTCTTTCCCTTTTTGGGAGGTATGAATTTTTCTATTTGATCACTAAAGAAAATGACTCCAACTTTATCGTTGTTCTGAATGGCTGAAAAAGCCAATACTGCACATATTTCTATGATTTGTTCTTGTTTGGTTTTCTCTTGAGTTCCGAATTCTCCTGAGCCACTGACATCGACAATTAACATCACTGTCATCTCTCGTTCTTCTTCAAAGACTTTGATGTAAGGCTTATTGAAACGAGCGGTTACATTCCAGTCGATGGTTTTAATTTCATCGCCTGGCTGATACTCCCTCACTTCGCTAAAAGCCATACCTCTTCCCTTGAAAGCGGAATGGTATTCGCCAGAAAATATCTGATTAGAAAGACCTTTGGTTTTTATCTCAATCTTTCTAACTCGCTTTAAAAGAGTTTTTGTATCGGTCATTAATGCTGTAAATTGATGAATTAATAATACCGATTTAGTTATCTAATGTCGCCTACTCACTCTTCGTATGCTCCTTATCTAACTGTTCGGCATTCACCAATTATAATTTTTAAAATGTATTCATTTATTTTGATTACGTCTTTTAAAAATCTAATTGGTAGAATTAGTTTTCTTTCTAACTACTAGGGCACTTCTACTGCATTTAATATTTCGTTTACGATGTCTTCACGGCTAATTTCTTCCGCTTCTGCCTCGTAGGTTAATCCAATTCTGTGGCACAATACATCTTTACAGATGGCACGTACATCTTCTGGGATTACATATCCTCTTCGCTTGATGAAAGCGTAAGCTTTTGAAGCCAATGCTAAACTAATGCTCGCTCTTGGTGAACCACCAAAACTGATTAGATCTTTGAAACGTTCTAAGCCATAATCTTGAGGAAATCGAGTTGCAAATACAATGTCAATAATATATTGCTCGATTTTTTCATCCATATACACCTCTCGTACAGCAGCTCTTGCTCTAATAATGTCATCAGGACTAATTACTTTACTCGCTTTCGGCATTCCTGCTTGTGCTAAGTTGCTTCTTACGATTAGTTTTTCTTCTTCTTTCTTTGGGTAATCCAAAACCACTTTCAGCATAAATCGATCGACTTGTGCTTCAGGCAATGGATAAGTTCCTTCTTGCTCTACCGGGTTTTGTGTCGCCAAAACTAAAAATGGCTTTGGAAGCTTAAACGTTTCTTCACCAATGGTGATTTGTTTCTCTTGCATCGCTTCCAACAAAGCACTTTGCACTTTTGCAGGAGCCCTGTTGATTTCATCAGCCAATACGAAGTTGGCGAAAATTGGTCCCTTCTTGATAGAGAACTCTTCTTTCTTCTGACTATAAATCATGGTTCCAATTAAATCGGCTGGCAATAGGTCAGGAGTAAATTGAATACGACTAAATTGTGCATCCACACAAGTAGCCAATGTATTAATAGCTAGTGTTTTTGCTAACCCCGGAACACCTTCTAATAAGATGTGACCATCTGCAAGTAACCCAACAAGAAGCCGCTCTACCATGTACTTTTGGCCCACAATGACCTTGTTCATCTCCATGGTTAATAAATCTACAAATGCACTTTCCTTCTGGATTTTCTCATTAATAGACTTAATGTCTGCAACTTGATTAATAGGTGCAGTAGTTGTTTCTGTAGTGTTTGATTCTTCCATATTATCCACTTATTTTTGATGAGGACTAAATTATATAATGACCCTACAAACCACTGACTACGGGCTGTTAAATATTGTTAACACCTTACTCGACTTAACATTAATTATGGTTAACCCACAAATGAGTGAAAAAATGCAAATTTTAAGATTGGATAAAGGAAATACAGTAGAATTAGAAATCGCTTTTGCAATTCGTAAAATAGTTTTTGTAGAAGAGCAACAAGTAAGTGAAGCCGATGAATTTGATGAATTCGAAGAAGACTCACACCATTATTTACTAAAAGTGGAAGGGAATCCAATTGCAACTGCTCGTTGGAGATTCATCGGAGATAGAATAAAATGTGAGCGATTTGCCTTACTATCAGCGTATAGGAATAAAGGCTATGGCAGTGCATTGTTAAAAGAAGTCATTAATGATGTGAAGGATAAATCAGACACCGTTTACCTTCATGCACAGCTAAAAGCCATTCCTTTTTATGAGCGCATTGGTTTTCAGAAAGTAGGCGATCAGTTTACTGAATGTGAAATAGAGCATTTTAAGATGGTGCTAAAAAAGTAAAGTCAACTCACTATAAACCTTGCCCATTATTTGAATTTAAATATCTTTAGCAAAGCATAATGCTTGATTAGAGATTTATCTTAAAAACAGATGTCAGAACGTATTCCATTTAACAAACCCTACTTTACTGGAAATGAAACCAAGTATATAGAAGAAGCGGTAAAGTCTGGTCATATTTCTGGGAACGGATCGTTTACAAAAAAATGCCATCAGTTTTTTGAAGATCAATTTGGAATCCGAAAAGCTTTATTGACTACTTCCTGCACTGATGCTCTAGAAATGGCAGCAATTCTGCTCAATGTAAAAGCAGGCGATGAAGTTATCATGCCTTCATATACGTTTGTTTCAACAGCCAATGCATTTGTATTAAGAGGAGCGAAGATTGTTTTTTGTGATAGCCGAAAAGACCATCCCGGCATAGACGAAAATGCGATGGAAGCATTAATTTCAGAAAAAACAGTTGCTATTGTTCCAGTTCATTATGCAGGTGTAGCTTGTGACATGGAAAAGATTATGGATATAGCGGTTAGGCATAACTTATTTGTGGTGGAAGATGCTGCTCAGGCAATAGATAGTTATTATACTTTTTCTGACGGAACAACTAAAGCTTTGGGAAGTATTGGACATTTAGCTGCATTCTCTTTTCATGAGACAAAGAATATTGTTTCTGGAGAAGGTGGTTTGTTGGCCATAAATGATGAACAATTCATTGATCGTGCTGAAATAATCTGGGAAAAAGGGACAAACCGTTCAGCCTTTTTTAGAGGGGATATTGACAAATACGGTTGGGTAGATATAGGTTCTTCATTCCTTCCCTCAGAGGTGATCGCTGCATTTTTGTGGGCACAATTGGAGAATATGGAATCCATCCAAAAGAGGCGAAAAGAAATTTGGGAGAGGTACGAAACGCTATTGAAAAAATATTTTATTTCGCCAACCGTGCCTAATTACGCAACCAATAATTACCATATTTTTTACATCAATTGCAATTCTAAGTTAGAGCGATTGAAGTTGATAGAAAAATTTCAAGAACAAGATATATTTGCAGTTTTTCATTATTTGTCATTGCATAAAAGTGCTTTCTACGCAGATAAACATGACGGTCGAGAGTTGATAAATAGTGATCAATATTCTGATTGTTTATTGAGGTTACCCTTGTTTTATGAATTGGCTGAAAAGGATCAAGATAAGGTGATTGAATTAATTGAAAACTTTATAAAAGCGAACCGGTGAAATTTTCCATTATCATACCATGTTATAGAAGTAGCGACACTCTTTTAGAATTAAAGAATCGTTTAGTTAATGCTTTGGAACCAATTTCAACGGATTTTGAAATCATTCTAGTAAATGATTGTAGTCCTGAAAATGACTGGGAAATAATAAGCGAACTGGCTAACAACGATACTCGTGTTAAAGGCATAAATTTTAGTCGAAACTTTGGGCAACACTATGCTATCTCTGCCGGACTCGAGATGGCAAAAGGTGAATGGATGGTGGTGATGGATGGAGATTTGCAAGATCGTCCTGAAGAAATAGCGAATTTATATAAGAAAAGCCAAGAAGGGTATGATTTAGTAACTGCAAAAAGAATATTGAGAAAGGATTCCTACTTTAAGAAGTTGTTTTCTAAGGTGTTTTATTGGCTGTTTGGTTACTTAACCAATACCAAGTATGACAATACTGTCGCTAACTTTGGAATCTATCATCGAAAAGTTATTCATGCATTGATAGAGATGAAGGATAAAATTCGAGTATTCCCAATTTTAATTCAATGGGTTGGATTTAAAAGTACAAGCATTGATGTTGTTCACAATAAAAGAGAGCATGGCGAATCTTCGTATACCTACAAAACCTTATTTGCATTAGCTTTTGACATAATAATTTCTTTTTCAAATAAACCACTTATCATGATGGTAAGAGTGGGAGTCGTAATTTCAATTCTATCATTTGTTATTGGAATTTATTATATGTTTTCATACCTCTCCGGTGAAATTCTTATTTCTGGATTCGCGAGTATTATCATTTCGATCTGGTTTTTGTCAGGACTGATTGTTTTGTTTTTAGGAATTTTAGGGATTTATTTAGGAAAAGTATTTGATGCTGCTAAAGATCGACCAACCTACATCATTAAAGAAAAGCTAAACTAAAATGGATTCAACTAACATTTTTGCAGATCATATTGAAATCGGAATTAACACTATCATAGAACCGTCAGCAATTATTCGAGGAATCAATGGAAATGCAAAAAGAATTGTCATTGGTGATAATGTCTATATAGGAGAGAATGTTCAAATCATATGTGATGATTTTGTAATGGGAGATTATGGGAAAATTCATCATGATTCTAACATTCATGGGAATAAACCTTGTAGAATAGGACACAACTTATGGATGGGACAGTATTGTTTATTAGATTCTGTTGGAGGGGTAGCCATTGGAAATAATTGTGGAATTGGAGCTCATTCGCAGTTATGGTCGCATATTAAATTTGGAGATACCTTAGAAGGATGTCGTTTTTTAGGAGAGAAACAACTTGTTATAGGCAATGATGTTTGGTTTGTAGGACATAGTATTGTCTCTCCAATAACCGCTCAGGATAAATCGATTGCCCTTGTGGGTTCAGTAATTACAAAAGACATGGAATACAATACGATTTATGCTGGTTCTCCTGCAAAATCGGTATCCGATAAAATGGGTTTTCAGTTTGACTCCGTATCTATAGAGGATAAGTTTCTAAAGATGAAAGAATATTTTTCGTTGTCTGGCGTGGATTCATCCAAGATCAAAATAGTGAAAGAAAGAAGTGAGGCCATTTTAGGAGATAATATTTCTTATTTCATTGTTTCCACGAGAGAATACACTAAGAGACAATCTAAGGAAGAGATAGCATTCATGAAATTTCTACTGCCTGAAAAGGCGAAATTTACTCCCTTGTAGTTTGATAGTTAGCAATTAAAGTTAATTTACATAAAATAAAAAAGGGTAAATCTGAATTCAGATTTACCCTTTTTTGTATCATTATTAGAGTCTACTGACTAACAATAGATTTTGGCGATCCTGCCATTATCTCTTCATTAGCGTATTCTTCATATTTAGTAAAGTTCTTTGCAAATGAATCTGCTAGTATATTTGCTTTTTTGTCATAAGCTTCTTTATCAGACCACGTATTTTTTGGACTTAATATTTCACTTGGAACATTCGGGCATTCCGTTGGCATCGCTAAACCAAAAACTTCGTGAGTAGTATAATTCACATTGTTTAACTCGCCTTCTAATGCAGCAGTAATCATTGCTCTTGTGTACTTTAAACTCAAACGTTTTCCAGTACCGTATGCACCACCTGACCATCCGGTGTTAATCAACCAAACCTTTACATTGTTCTCACGCATTTTGTTACCTAACATCTCAGCATACTTAGTTGGATGCAAAGGCATAAATGGAGCTCCAAAACAAGCAGAAAATGCAGTTGTTGGCTCAGTAATACCTGCTTCAGTTCCTGCTACTTTTGCAGTGTAACCTGAAATGAAATGGTACATTGCTTGACCAGGAGTTAACTTTGAGATCGGAGGTAAAACACCGTAAGCATCACAAGTTAAAAAGAAGATATTCTTAGGCGCAGGTCCGGCTGAACCTTCTTGAATGTTGTCAATGTGGTTGATAGGGTAGGAAACTCTTGTATTTTCAGTTTTTTCTGAATCCATAAAGTCAACTTCAGAAGTGCCATCAATAAAATTGATATTTTCTAGAAGTGCTCCAAATTTAATAGCGTCAAATATTTGAGGCTCATTTTCTCTTTTTAAGTCGATGCATTTTGCATAACATCCACCTTCAAAGTTGAAAACTGAATCATCGTCCCAACCATGCTCATCATCACCAATTAATCGTCTATTTGGATCAGATGATAAAGTAGTTTTTCCGGTACCTGAAAGTCCAAAGAAAACAGCAGTATCGCCATCTTTTCCAACATTAGCTGAACAGTGCATAGAAAGCACGTTCTTTTGGTGAGGTAAAATAAAGTTCAATGCTGAGAAAACGCCTTTTTTGATTTCACCAGTATAACCAGTTCCACCAATTAAAAGAATCTTTTTGCCAAAATTCATAATGGCAAAATTGTGTTGTCTTGTACCATCGATTTCTGGGTCTGCCATAAATCCTGGAGCACAAATAATTGACCATTCCGGATCAAAATTCATTATTTCTTCTTGAGTTGGTCTCAAGAACATATTGCTAGCGAATAGATTAGACCAAGGAAACTCGGTTACTACTCTTAAATTCATTTTATACTTGTCACTTGCACACGCATAGGCATCTCTTACATACACTTCACGATTAGCTAAATACGAAGTTACTCTGTTGTAAAGACTATCGAACTTATCAGCATCAAATTTGATATTGATATCTCCCCACCAAACGGCATCTTTTGTGATCTCATCCATTACGATAAAACGATCTTTTGGAGAACGTCCAGTGAATTCACCGGTATCAACAGCTAGTGCTCCCGTAGAAGCCATAGCGCCTTCCCCTCTGATAATAGTATCTTCAATTAATTGAGCAGGCTCCAAGTTCCAAAATGCAGCAGATACATTTTTTAATCCCAAAGAAGCAATGGAAGCATTTTTGGCTTTTAATCCAAATTCAGTCATAAAATTTATGTTTTGATTTCTAAGAATAACAGAGACGTATTTCTAAGTTTAAGTTTCTGTTAATTGTTTCGCTTTAAAAATAAAAGATATTTAACACTGCAAAAGTAATCCAAGTTTTTAGAAATAAGAAGGTTTTTTTCTACTTTTTAGCCACTAGATATTAACTGGGTGGTGGTGATAAAGTCATATAAAATTCAAATATTCAGTTATATTTTTGCACATTTGCCAATCATAAAAAAGCACTATGTTAACCCTTTTTGATGGAATTTTAGGATTATTTTATTCGCTTCTTCTATTGGGAGCGGGATGGTTGTATAAAAACAATCAGCTTGCGAAAGGATATGCCAATTATCGATTTTATTTTCCTTCATTACTCGCCCATATCATAGGTTCCATTTGTTTCTGTTTGGTTTATGGTTTTTATTATGGAGGAGGTGACTCATATTATTACTTCAGGGGAGGTAGAAGTATTATTGAAATGTTGTATTCATATCCAATTGATACATTTAAAATAATTCCTCTCAACATAAGTGAAGTACCTTATGAACTAAAATATATTGTGAGTTGGTTAGGTGAAGAAAACGGTGAGGATACTTTTCTAACCATGAAATTAAGTGCAATTTTTTGCTTTTTTGGAGGAAATTCATTTTTAGGAGCTAGTATTATACTTGCGGCACTAAGTTTTGTTGCCAATTGGAGTTTGTTTAAGGTTATTAATTCATCACTTTATAATTCAGGAGTTTATGCTCCAAAATTGTATTATATTTTATTTATTCCATCTTTATTATTCTGGGGAACAGGTATATTAAAAGATACATTTGTATTTATTTTCTTTGTATTTATTTTCAACTTTTTTGTTACTCTGTTTACAAAAGCAAAAAGAAAACTCAATATTACGTGGTTGATAATGCTTATTTTAGGAATAGTATTTAGCTCTTTCATGGTCAAGTTGAAAGGCTATGTCTTCTATAGTTTAATATTATCTTTAGTGGTTACTTATTTCAATGAGATTACTAAGATTCCGCTAGCTAAGCAAAAAAAGGTAGTGGGCTATTTTATTAATTTCATTTTATTATCTATAGTTTTTGGGATAATGGTACTTGGCTTTCAGTCTTTTCAAAAAGAAATATTAATTGCACAAAAAGAAACCATTACAACGATTCAAGGCTTTCATTCTTGGCATACCATTTTAGGAGGTTCTAGTTATAGTTTGGGAATTACTGAATATACCTTTTTTGGTATCTTTAGTAAAGCTCCATTAGCTATTTTAGTTACCTATTTTGGACCTTTTCCTTGGGAAATCAAATCTCCTGTTATGCTCTTTACAGCAATAGAAAGCTATTTCTACTTTTTTCTATTTTTAAGGTTTATCACAAAAAGAAAGTGGAAATTATTTTTTCCTATTGCCAACAACAATATCTTAAAGTTTGCAATAATTTATACCCTTGTTTTTGGTGCACTTGTTGGCATTACATCCTATAATTATGGTGCATTGGCTAGATTTAAAATACAAGCGTTGCCATTTTTTTTAATATGGCTGAGCGCCAGTAAACTCAATAAAGTTACGTAGTGAAAAATTATTTGTCAGGACTGAATGGTTTGAGAGCGATAGCTGCAGTCACTGTAATATTGGCTCATACTACATTAAGATTAGAAGCTTTCGGATTGAAAAAGGACATTTTTGGATATCTTGAAAACGGGGAAATGCGTACCTTGGATTTTGCGGGGTACGGAGTCACTATTTTTTTTGTCCTAAGTGGATTCTTAATTACATACCTACTGCTCAAGGAAAAGCAAAAAAATGGAGTTGATTTAAAAAAGTTCTACTTCAGAAGGATCCTTAGGATATGGCCATTATATTATTTCTACATAATAATTGTTCTATTAACTCTAGCCTTATTCAATATTGAATATAATTACCCTGATCTTTCATTCTATATTTTTCTAAGTGCTAACTTTGGGTTTGCTTTTGGACATACCATACCCTTTCTTGGGCATTACTGGTCTTTAGGTGTTGAAGAACAATTCTATATTTTTTGGCCAATTATTTGTCGAGTAAAAAATTCTTTGCTGTTTAGGATTTCAATTGTGGGAATTATTGTTTTAGTAGGTTTGAAAACAGTACTTCATGTTTTTGTTCCCGGTTCTTTTTTTGAAGAACTATTGCATATTAATAGATTTCATTGCATGCTTATGGGAGCCGCAGGATCAATTTTGTTTTACAATAAAAATGCATTTTTTATAAATTTTTCATCAAACAAGATAACTCAAATCATTTCATGGTTGGTCTATTTATTAGCCATGCTTAATCAATTTCATATCGCATCTTTTCTTGATAATGAGATTATTTCAATTGTTACTGTTTTCATTATTATTGGTCAGGTTACAAAAAGTAGTTTTATTAATCTCGAGAAAAAGTGGGCAAATTTTATTGGAAAGATCTCATTTGGACTTTATGTATATCATCCAGTTTTAATTTACTTTTTAAGTAGCGTTATAAACTTTGAAGAATTCTTATTAATTAATTACTTAATTGTTTATAGCTTAGTAGTATTGTTGAGTATTATTGTTTCTTGGATTTCATATCATTATTTGGAGTCATTTTTTTTAAGAATCAAAGATTTACGATACTCAAATCTTTAAATTTTTTACTTTAAACTTTTAATACTTTTGCCAATATCTAATACGGTTCTAATTTGAAAACCAAAATAATTTACAAACTTCAATGGCATTCATAATTAACTTTTTCAAAGATTATTTTCATCTTTTTGGTTCAAAGTTTGAATATTCTCAATTAGTATTTTTGTTACTGTTATTAATATTTTTGAATGTATTTATCATAAATAAGTTGATCAGACTTTTTATTTCTCTCTTGTGTTCGGTTTATTTGATACTTCAACTGACCTCATTGTATTTTGTGAAAAAATTTATTGGTTATGGGTTTTACACTCACCTCAATACAAGGGATGTTTTTAGCATGTTAGAACTGTATTCGTTACAAATTATCCTATTTGCAATTTTGATCGGACTATTTTGTTTCTTTTTTTATAAATCTTCAGATTTATTCGAAATCTTAAGTAAGAAAATTTCTCAATTAAAAAATAAGTCTGTTAAATATGTTCTTGGGGTATTAACTGTAATTGTATGTATTAATGCGCTGACAGTTAGTAATGGAGTTTTTAAAAGGAACTATGAATTGTTTTCTATGCTCCGTGAAGTAGATTCTAACTTCGATGAAAATTTACACAATTTAGGGATTACTAATTATACTAAACCTGCCTCTTTGCAATCGACAGGAGGTAAAAATGTAATAATAATCTCACTAGAGTCTATAGAAAAAGGTTTTTTACATGAATCTAAAAAAGATTTAACACCAAACCTCAATAAATTGAAGTCTACATGGAATTTTTATTCGATGAAACAAAATACTGGTGCAGGTTGGACTAGTGGCTCTTTATATGCATATATGACAGGTTTTCCAGCGCTTTTTGGCGCAGATGCGAATGATATATTTCAAGGGGCTTATCATTCAGAAGTAACTAGTCTGGTTGAGGTTTTTAATGTTGCAAATTATGAAACAACTTTTCTTTCAGCCGACGCTCAGTTTTCCGGAACCGAAGATATGTTAAATGCTTTTAATATAAATTTTGTCATAGATAAGTCGCAGTTAAAAGAAAAAATCAGAGATAAAGATCTGTTTGAGAAAGCAAAACATATAGTATTCGAAAAAAATACAAAAAAAGAACCTTTTGCACTTTTTATTTCAACGCTTGATACTCATTTTCCTGATGGAATTTATGATGATCGATTTGAGAATATTTTACCTGAAAGGGAATCGAATATGGAATTTATGGTTTCAGCCGTAGATCATAGTTTGGGTGAGTTTATCGATTATTTAGAGCAAAATGGATTGTTAGAAAATACAATCATTTACATATTTCCCGATCATTTAAAAATGGGGAACCCTTCAATTTTTAATGAAACTGGTGAAAGAGAACTTTATTTAATTACCAATGCATCAGCTGAAAGTTTGAATATTGAGAGTACAAAGACGATTAATCAAATTGACTTACCAAAAATGATCTTGAGTGGGGCAGCTGTCGAACATAATGCTCATTTTTTGTCAGAGTATTTATTAGAAGATAAAAATAAATTTATTGAAGAAAATTTAAATTTGTTAACGGCCTTAAATCTTTCTGGATTTCAACGGTTAGTATATGAGAGTTTTGAAATTCCAACCGTAAGTAAGAATTACGTGGAATATAGTGAAGATACGAATCGATTTATCGCACATGGCGGCGGATTGATAGATGGTTTTGATTATACAAATTCATTAGAAGCATTGAACTTGAGTTATAGTAAAGGATTTCGACTTTTTGAACTGGATATTATTAAAACTTCAGACGGAAGTTATGTTGCGGCTCACGATTGGGAGTCTTGGAAGAGGTTCACAAATTATAAAGGTGAAGTTCCAGTTAGTTTAAATGAGTTTATGAAACACAAAATACAAGGTTTATTTACTCCAATCGGTATGGTTGAAATAAATAAATGGTTTCTCAATCATCCTGATTGCAAATTAATTACTGACAAAGTAAATGATCCTTTAGACTTTTCTAAAAAATTTATTGATAAGAATCGATTGATGATGGAGCTATTCACTGAAAAAGCAGTATTGCAAGGGCAGAAAGCAGGAATTCTTTCCGCAATGCCCTCTCAAGGAGTTTTTGAGCCAATGGGTAAACGTAAATTAAAATGGCTGATAGATAATAAAATAAAGCATGTAGCCATATCGAGAAGATTTATTAGATCAAATCACACATTTTTAGAAGAATTAAAATCAAATGACATTAAAGTATATGCTTTTCATTTAAATTTTGATGCTGGGATAGATGAAGATTATGTAGTAAGATTTGAAATGGATTATATTTATGGAATCTATGCTGATAAATGGCAATTTTAAATGTAAAGCTATTTTCAAATGCTGGAAATACTTTATAGAAACCTAATTATAAAATAGTTACATGAATTTCTTATGTAGGTATTTCAAATTAATTTATTCAAGATTATTTTAGTGCCTTTTTGTTGTTCAATTGCTATTTTTGAGATTTATTGGAGTTTAAAAAAATAGCCAGATGAAGCAATTATTAGTCAGAGGTGGAATTAAAGGTTTTCATGTATTTTTAGCTGATAAATAGGTTCAGAATCATATAAAATTAGATCAAAAATTATGTCATCAGAGCGTCAAGAGTTAAATGAGGTTAGTCCATGGTGGGGCGAGCATGTTCATCGCTATAATGAAGTGATTAAACAATTAAAAGGGAAAGAGGATATATTGGATATTGCTTGTGGTACTGGTTTTGGATCTAATCTATTAGCTTCAAAGATAAATGGGAATGTAATCGGAGGAGACCTATCCTCTGAAACAATTGAACTTTGCAAGGATTCGTGGAACGCAAGTAATCTATCTTTTCAAGCAATGGACGGGACTCAATTGAATTTTGATGACAACACTTTTGATGTATTGGTATCATTTGAGACTATAGAACATACCACCGCTTTTAATGAAATGATTACTGAGTTTAAACGCGTAACCAAGAAAGGAGGGAAGCTCTTTATTTCAACGCCTAATAAATTAATTAACAGCCCTTCAGGAATTGTAACTAATCCTTATCATACTCAAGAATGGTATTATAAAGAGTTTGTCGAATTATTAGAAGTTCATTTTGATACTTATCAGTTGTTTGGTCAAAAATATACTCGGTATAATAATAGTAGTTTAGCAGAGAAGGTAGAAAATGTACTTTATATGCGTGGAATTAGAAAGATTCCAATGAAAATCCAAGATAATATCATGAATGCTTTCGGTCAGCCATCTATGTATCCAACTGAAAAAGATTACGATATGGTTTTAGATCAAAGTGAAATATTACAATGCAAAACATTCTTTGTTAGAGTGGAGGTATGAGAGATCCGTTAGTAAGTATTATTATTCCTTGTTATAATGCTGCTCCGTTTATTAGGGAAACAATAGAATCCATTCTAATTCAAACTGAGCAAGATTTTGAGATCATTTTAGTGAATGATGGTTCAAAAGATAATTCTTTAGCAATTTTAGAGTCCTTTTTAGACCATCGAATCAAAATTTTGAATCAAATAAATTCAGGTGTTTCTAATGCTAGAAACAATGGTTTCAAAAAGGCTACTGGGAAGTATATTGTATTTTTTGATGCAGATGACTTAATGACTCCTAATTTCTTAAAAAGTAGAGTGGAATTACTGAGTGAAAATGATAGTATGAGTTACACATTTTCGGATGTTGTTTCATTCAAAGGATTAGATAGAAATGATCAAATAGACCATATCCGTGGTGCAGGGAATAATCTTGCCGAGGAGATTTTGTTTTACGATCCTTCAGTGAGCACTTGCCCCTCTAATTATATGATTAGAAGGACAGATTTAATGAAGTATTCTATTTCATTTAACCAACAAATTGCAAGTCATGCCGATCGATATTTCTTATTGCAATTAAAGAAATATGAATTGAAAGGTATTTATGTAAAACCGGATGAGAATCATTTACTTTATCGGGTGCTAGAGAATAGCATGTCACATCAATTATCAATTTCTTTAGTAAATGACGCTGAGCGCTACTATTTGGAGTTAATTCGGAATGGTTTTATACCTAACGATCTAAAATCTAAATCAATTGCTAAAGGATTTTATATCATTGGTGGAGCTTATTTTAAACTAGGTAAAACAGTCAAAGCCATCCCGTATCTATTAAGAGGATTTATATCGTCTCCATTTTATTTCTTAAAACTTTTATAATATGTGCGGTATATCAGGATTCATAAATACTAGTTGGGGTGAAATCCAATTGCAGCAAATGAATGATGCAATTGCCCATAGAGGTCCAGATGCAAAAGGAGTTTTTTATGAATCAAACATAGGAGTAGGCTTAGCGCACAGACGATTGAGTATTTTAGATGTTACTGAAAGTGCTAACCAACCATTCAATAGCAAGTGTGGCCGGTTTGTAATGGTGTATAATGGAGAAGTTTATAATTTTGGTGAAATAGCAATAGAACTTTCAAAAGAGTCTAATTTTTCGCCAACGACATCGTCTGATACTGAAGTTATTATTGAAGCATATGCCTACTGGGGCGAATCTTTTATTGATAAACTCAATGGAATGTTTGCAATTGCTATTTGGGATAAGACTTTAAAACAATTGGTGTTATTCAGAGATCGATTGGGAATCAAACCCATATATTATTATATAGCTGAGGGAAGGTTTGCATTTTGTTCTGAGATGAAAGGCATTTTATCTATAATTGATAAGCAGGAAGTCTCGATTAATCGATCTTCTATCACAGATATCCTGCATTACGGCTATACTCCTCAAGAGTCAACGATTTATAATGAGATAAGAAAAGTTCCCTCTGGGTATTCTTTAACAATAGATTTGAATAGAAAGATAGAGTTAAAAGAATTTTGGAGTTTAAACAATGCGATAGAGTCGAAGTCTAAAACGGACGAGAAAGTTGTAAAAAAGGAATTAAAGAGTTTATTGATTGAGTCTGTTAAATCGCAGATGGTTTCTGATGTTCCATTGGGATGTTTTCTGAGTGGTGGTATCGATTCTAGTCTAGTAACCTCTATCGCTCAAAGTGTCTCAAATAAACCTATAAATACCTTTACAATCGGATTTAAAGAGTCTTCTTCAGATGAAAGTAAATATGCGAAAGAGATATCAGAATACCTAGGTACAAATCACACCGAGTATGTTCTATCTGAGAAAGATGCAATAGATCAAGTGGAGAAATTACTTTCAATTTATGATGAACCATTTGGTGATTCTTCAGCTATTCCAACTTTATTGGTTTCACAGATGGCAAAGAAAGTTATAACTGTAGTTTTATCTGGAGATGGAGGAGACGAGCAGTTTCTTGGCTATGGAATGCATCTGTGGTCAAAACGGTTGGATTATACTTTATTAAAGGCAGTAAGAAAGCCACTGATTTCATTAATTAATACTTTCGGAAACGATCGGTTAAAGCGCGGTAATTTGGTGATGAACTATCCGAATGCGAATACAAAACGGAGTCATATTTTTTCTCAAGAACAGTATTTATTTTCTCAAAAAGAGATTCAAGAAATTCTTGTTGACCCAGATAAGGGAAATGAATTACAAGAGAATTGGATACTAGCTAGAAAATTAAAACCAATGGAAGCTCAAGCTTTCTTTGACCTAAAGTATTACCTGAAGGAAGATTTATTGGTGAAAGTTGATCGGGCTTCTATGCAACATTCATTAGAAGTAAGAGTGCCACTTTTAAATCATAAGCTAGTCGAGTATAGTTTAAATATTGACGAAGGCTTAAAGTACAAAAATGGCGTAAGTAAGTATATCCTTAAAGAGGTTTTGTACGATTATCTCCCTAAAGGGCTGTTTGATCGACCTAAAAAAGGATTTTCTATTCCATTGGCGAAATGGTTGAAGTCTGATTTGAGTTATTTAATAGATAATTATTTGAATGAGGAGGTAATTAAGAAGTCAAACATTGTTAAATGGAATTCTGTAATTGAATTAGTTACACGTTTTAGGAAAGGAGAAGATCATTTATACAATAGAATCTGGATTTTGATACAGATTCATCATTTCATCCTACTGAGAAAGTAGTTGATTTTTTACTATTCTTCCTACTCTAAAATGAAGAAGACAACTGTTTAAAATAATACCTCTATTTAGATTTTACTTTAATAATGCTGTATAGGCCTCAATATTATTTGATTGATCGCCAAATTTATCTAAAATAGTTTTTCTTAATTCACTTCCTAATTGTGCAATAAGATTTGGATTATTGTATATGTTCTTTATTATATTTTCTGCATCAACTTCAGGTTTCTCAATATCCATTAGAAACCCATTTTTGTTTGAAACAATATAAGCATCAAAGTCACCTACACCCTGACAAACAGCAACCGCTTTTTTCATGAGTCCTATTTCTTTAATTACATTGTTACTAGCTTCCGAGATAGAGGGATGAATAATAAGATCTGAAGCCATCATATAGTCAACAACATTTTTTTTATAACCCAATAAATGCACTTTATTAGCAAGGTTATTGGATGATATATACTTTTCTAAAGTACTTTTATCTGGACCTTCATCTAATACTAAAAGTTGTAAATCATACCCTTCTTGAATTAACTTTTTAATCACTGGAAAAATCAACAAATGCCTTTTAAATGGAGTTAGCCTAGCAATCATGATTACATTTAATTTAGCCTTAAATGTCTTTTTTATTGTTTTAACCGTTTCTAAATTAGGTTTATCATAATAAGAAAAGTCATAGAAGTAAGGTATTACCTCAAGTTTTTCTTTTTTAATACTCTCATATTTTACGATGCCATCATACACTCCAAAAGATGGGACTACGATTTTTTTTGCGAGACTATTTATGATTCTATCAAAAATAACTTCATTCTTATTCACCTTAAGTTTAATCCCGAAGTGACCTTTGTGGAATTGAAAGTGATGCCTAAAAATAATAACTTCGGTCGGTATGAAAAACTGAGCAAAAACAGCAATAATATTCACTGGTTGTAAATGAGAAAAAAGATATTCTATTTCATTTTTTCTGCAAAATTGAATTAAGAATTGAATATTTTTCAAATAGTAAATTAGCGCGAAATTTGACTTTTCTACATTCGTGTAGCATTTTACGCCTGATTTTTTTAGACTATTGTGCAAACTACCCTTTTCGCAGGTAGTAAGTAAGGTAACCTGATGGCCCAATTCAATTAACTTAAATATAGTCGTTTCAATTTGAATTGATCTTTTGTTTGAGGGGTAGTAAAAAAGTATCCTTTTCATTAATTGTGTTTACTAGTTATTTGATCAAATTTCTCTTTAAATTTAGCAACCGCTTCTTCTTCAGTAAATTTACTTGAGATCTCTTTGCATTTTATTGATAGTCTTTCTTTCTCCGCTAAAGAAAGTGAGAAATAGGTTAGAATTTGTTGTTTAATTGCTTCTTTTTTTAATGGGATAATAAAATAACCGGAGACTTGATTTACAATTTCTTTTGAACCAGTTTTATCAGATACCATTGCTGGTATTCCTGCGGCTAATGATTCATTAATTGAAATTCCCCAAGCTTCTCCACGTGCCATATGCAAGTATAGACTTACATTCTTAAATAAAGGTTCAATAGTTTCTACTTTACCTAAAAATTGGATTTTATTCTTTTTACTAATCGGAAAGTTTCTTAAAAGATGTGTTTGAATATTATCTGGGATTTCGCCTGCAATCTGAAATGTTAATTCAGTTTCTTTTAGACACTCTGCTATTGCCTCTATCATAATGTCTAAACCTTTATATTCAGTTCTCCACAAAGATGAAGCATTTCCAATAAACAGTATATTTTTTGAATCAAGTGTGGGAGAATTTAAATTTAAACTTTTCAACTTCTTTTTTGAGATTCCATTGAAAATGGTATAAATTTTAGGATGATGGTCTATTGGCAAAAGTTGTTTGGCTAATTCAGTTTGAAAATCTCCTACACAAATCAAAGCATCGCACGATTTCCAGAATTGAATCATCATAATCTGCGTGATGCGGGGCATTTTTTTTGAAACAACGAAATAAAGAGATTCATCACTCATTAATGCAATCAGTTTCTGATTTTTATTAATCAGACCAATTTTTTTCTGAATTAATTGAGGAATTCTAACGCCTTCAGTCAGGATGACATCCCAACCTTTTAGGTTTTTGAAAAAAAGCGCATTTATTATCCAACTTGTATATCTAGTTAATTTATTAGATTTTAAATCGTGCCACCTAACGTATTCATCTTCGAACAAAAAGGTACTATTAACAGCAAGTGCATACTTTATATGAGTGGGATGAGCAGATGGCCTACCATGAACAAAAGCAACTTTCAAGGTTTTAGATTTTTTCATAGAATGTAAATCGTTTTTCAGTAACGCCATTTGTTGATCTATTGTGTTTTATTTAAAGTTTATGATTTGTTTTATAATTGATTACTTAACTAGGAAAGTAGTAAAAGAAAAAGGAAATGATTCAATTACATTGCAGTATTTTAAGTTTGATTAATCATTATTCATTGCGATTTAAAATATGATTATAGAACTCTTTATGAAAACTGATTGGTTCGTTTCGGGTACAAATTTCTTCAACGCGTTTTCTAGAATTAATTCCCAATTGTTTAACTAGGTTTTCATTACTTAATAATTGCTCCATTTTGTTTTTTAAATCCAGCACATCATCTAGTTTGAAATGCAGTCCTTCAACTTCGTTTCTAATTATACTAGTTAATTCAGGAATGTTTGAGACAATTATTGGTAAATTGAAAGCCATCATTTCTAATAAAGCGATTGGAAGTCCCTCTTTCTGAGAGGGAAAAATGCCAATTGTTGAATCAGACAAATATGTCTTTACATTGGATATGCCTCCTGTGAAAACAATTGAAGGATCTTCTGAAGCCAACTTTATGATTTCTCCACCTGTTTCATCAGGACCAATTATAAATAATTTTGTATCTGTTTCCTTTTTGCACAACTGCCAAGCTTTAATAAGTGTGTCAATACCTTTGTGTGGATTCAATCGTGATATGTAAATACAATTTATTGAATCATTTAATTTAGAGTTAAGGGTATAGTTTTTTAAGTCTATACTGTTTTCTAAGGTTTTAAAAAGTTTTTTCTGGTTGAACAAATTATGTTCTTTGATATATGACTCAACAGATCTTGAAACGGCAATAATATTATACCTTTTGTAGAGGAGCCTATAGGCAAATGATAGTAGGGTTCTTTGATGGAAACTATACTCTTGATCACCAATTCTCTTTGAATGGTCTGTATAAACTAGTTTTAACTTATTGTTTTTCTTTTTAGCGATGATACCTATTGTAAGCTGTCTTGGTAAAGTATGAAAATGAAGTATGTCAGGTTTTATGTTATCAAGTAATTGTAGAATTTTTATCGACTTGTTTCTTGTTCTTTTTAGGATGATGGAATTTAATAAATATGATTTTAAATTGTAGCTACTATCATATTTGAAATCAAAGTAGTATTTTGTAATAGCTGAATTAATTGGTAAGTTTTTCTCCATTTCATTATTACTACTGGATAAAATAATGAGATGAACATCATAAACAGATTTGTCTAAATTATTACATAACCCGATTAATACTGAAGAAACTCCACCTACTGCTAAATTATCTGTAACAAAGACTATTTTTATTTTCATTCTGGAACTCTAACGGAAGTGTAAAAGTAATGTATTATTACACATTATAAATCTAGCAAAACAGATAAAAAAGTGTATTTAAACCTATATATTTGCAGCAATTTAGCAATAAATAAATGATGGTAAAAAGTCCCTTAACAAATAGTGAAAATGTTGAATTTATTAAATCAATTAAGGTTTCTGAGATACTAGAAAATTATAAAAGCTTATATCCCGAAATAGACCCATCTTATATTTTTAAGGATCGTAAAACTGTTGAAGTATATACATGTAAGGATACACAGTATACTTTTTATTGGCCGCTAGATTTATGTGGGGATAAAAACTATTATGATAAACTGAGTAAACTTGATTGGTATTATAGTCCATGGAAATGGGAGCATATTGCCGCTGCTGAATACATCAAAAATGGAGATAAGGTTTTGGAAGTAGGAGCCGCGAAGGGAGATTTCATTAAGAGAATTAAAGTGGAAAAGAATGCTGAAGTTGTTGGTTTAGAGTTGAATCCTAACGTTGAAGAGTATTCGAGGTTAAACAATGTAACTCTTTTAAACGAACCGATTCAATCATTTTCAAAATCACATTTAAATGAGTTTGACGTAGTTTGTTCTTTTCAAGTTTTAGAGCATGTCTCAGAAGTAAAATCTTTTATAAAATCAATGATTGATACGTTAAAACCAGGAGGGGTTTTAATAATCGGAGTGCCTAATAATGATACATTTATAGCTGAAAATCGATTGTCAAGTAGAGTGATGAACATGCCACCTCACCATTTAGGCCTTTGGACTGAAGAGTCACTGAATAACCTTCAAAATATTTTTGAAATTAAATTCATTGGTAAGGACTTAGAGCCTTTGCAACCTCAATTTTATGAAACCTATTTAATGCATAGATTTTATCAGGTCTTTAAGTCTGACTTCATTGTAAAAGTGTTATGGAAAATAGGAATTACAAAACTATTTAAGCCTCTAGTACTAAGAAATAAACAGAATGTAATAGGACATTCAATTAATGTATATTTTACTAAGAATTAAATAACACTTCTCTATTCCTCAGGCAAAAAAGGAGGTTTTTAATTTCTTTTGAAAGTAGTATGGGGATGAAAACTAGTGCAGTGAGAGCCGGCAACAGATATCTTATGTAATTGTTAGGTATAATGTCAGACCCATAGGTGGCTACTATTGCAGAAAATGTTATCAATATTGTTAGTAGAATTAATCTAGAAAGCTTTAAAGGTAATTTCATTACTTTATCAGATATCAATTTCATTAGACAAAACTCAATGACTTTAACCAGATAAACGGCAAATACAATTCCCATTATCCCCCATAAATTGTAAAAAAGGTATCCAAGTATTATTAATACAATCATATTCGTACTCTGATTGATTAACATAAATTTCGTTTTTTTCTTACTATACAAAGCGTAAGAGGTTATTGTAGTAAAAACTCTCCAAATTAAACTGACTCCTAGGAGCGGAATATATTTTGCAGCGATATGGAAATTTTCGGGAATCAATAAATCTAATATTGGAAATAAAATGGCAATTAAAACTACAACAGCAACAATAACTGCTATTGAAATTAGGTGAGTTAAAGCTTGTATTTCTTTTCTTTTTGAATCAACTGATTCATTAATAATTTTATATAGTGTAGGGGAGAGTGCATTGTTTAATGAATTGAACCATATTTCAACCACAGAAACTACTACTATTGCGAACCCATAAACTCCCAAAGATTCGATCGTGTCAAACCTTTCAACAAGCAACCGATCTAGACTATAGCCTAAAGCCCCAATAATAGTATTAACTGCTAAGGGTAAACTGAAAATTAGAATTCTTTTAGCCTGTTTAAATTCGAAAGAAAAACCAAACTCTTTTATGAATAGCACCAAGAAAACTAAAACAACAATTCCATAACCAAAAGTTCTGCCAAGTATTGCTCCCAAAGCTTTTAGATCAAAAACTATCACTCCCAAAATACTGGCCACTGTAAATAGGATTAATGTAGAAATACTCAATGTAGCGTATCGACCTAATTTACCCTCGTTTCTGAAATAATACAAAAAGAATTCATAAAAGACCATAAACCCTGAATAAACCAATGAGAGAAGAAAGAAAGGGGAGTAGCTAAACGCTTCTTCATCCTTTACTAGTAGCGATAAAATTGGTTTTCCAAAAAAGAAACCAACTAGCATAAAAAATAATTGAATGAGTATTAATAGTGTTATGGTCGAGGACATTAATTTTTTTAATTCTAATCTGTCCTTGTATACATCCCAATAGAAAAAGCCACTAGCAGAGCTTACTCCAAGACTATATATCTGCGCGATTAAACCACTGTAGAGTAGGAATAAATTAAGAATTCCGTATTCAGTCTTTCCTAAGTAGGTAAGATATATTGGCGTAAATAAAACAGCAAAAGTAAGCGGGAGAAATCCTAGAATGGTGTATACTGCTGTGTTTTTTAAAATATCTTTAGCCAAGTTGATCTTTAATTGTACTGTTCAAAAGTAATATTATTCGTTAAACTTCATAATATAAATGACAGCCTCTACAATTGGGATAAAAAACCTTTATTATTTATTATTTTTGTTCTCAGTTATATTAATGAACTCAATCTGTTAGATGTTTAGACTTCATTTAGTTTTATCCTTAATCATATTTTTTTTTAATACTTCTCTTGTTTATTCTCAAAAACAGATAACGGGTATTGAGCCTTCTGTTAATGAAATGGTTTTTGACTCAAACGTGGTTATCAGTTGGAATGAAAACATTCAAGAAGATCCTTTAACTTCCTATGATT
The DNA here is from genome assembly GCF_055129545.1 of Acidiluteibacter sp. Lineage (NCBI taxonomy): Bacteria > Pseudomonadati > Bacteroidota > Flavobacteriia > Flavobacteriales > Cryomorphaceae > Acidiluteibacter > Acidiluteibacter sp. Next base: position 81,795 of record NZ_JBSRUB010000023.1, read on the forward strand.
TAAAAGTATCCAGAGATTCTTCTTTCGGTACTATAGTGTATTCAAGTTTGGGATTACTGACTCGAAATGATACGGTTACGGTTAGAATACCAGGGAAATACTATTGGAAAGTCGAATTAAAAAAAGGAACCTCAATTGTCTCAACTACACCTATATTTAATTTTTCTTACCAAGATATATTTAAAGTAAATGGATTGAGCTTGATACTTCAAGCTGATTCTGGCGTTTTGCTAGATGCAAATAATAAGGTGAAAAAATGGATTAATTTAGCTGATACTTCCAGAAGTGCAGAACAATTTGTTAGTTCAGCACGACCAAGTTTGATAGTTACTTCTAACGGCATTAATACCAGTCCTGCAATACATTTGGATGGAATAGATGACATGCTGGAGGTTAATTCAAACTTTAATATGTCAGATTATTTTATAGTCGCAAATTGGACAGGTAGTCAATCTGGTTTCCCCAACTACAATGGGTTATTGTCTGGTAAAACCAACTACTATTTAATTGTTGCAGACCCAACGAGTGGAGGCAAACAATTTTTAACGACATCATCCGCTTTTTCGATTAATCAAATTGTTACCAATAACTTCTCTCCTCTCAATGTTTCAAAGTTAATAGCATTTAAAGGGAGCTCTAGTGTCAACAGATCCGACATGATAATTGGAAGAGATCGCGCTAACTTAAGTAGATATTGGGATGGTGATGTTTCAGAAATAATTTTTTCCGCAGCGCCCCTCAACGATTCCCTTCGTAACATCATTAACAAATACTTTTGTCAAAAATACTCAATCACGCTTTCATTGGGTGCTGATATCAATGTCCCATATGGTTTTTGTGATACTTTGGTGCAAGTAGATACAAACTTTACCTCATATCGGTGGAGTAGTGGAGACACTACAAGCGCTTCCCTTTTAACACCTGGTAGAGCCTATAAACTCACAGCAACGAATAAATTTGGGTGCAGTTATACCGATGAGATTTATGTCAGCACTGTGGTTAAACCAAAAAATGGAGCGGTATTGTGTTTGGGAGAAACCTACACCTGGGATACTGAGTTTTCCAATTCCGAGTATGATTTTTTATGGAGTAATTTAACAACTGATTCTGCTTTGACGATCAGTCAAGCTGGAGATTACTATGTTCGGATTACAGATACTAATAATTGCTACTTTGATTCTGATACTATCACAATAAGTTATGATTCTACATTAGCAAATATCTCATTGGGTCCCGATACTGCGATTTGTTTGGGGTATGAAATAGGCTTGCAAAATCCACCAGCTGGAATTACTTCTTATTTATGGAGCACCAATCAAACCATACCTAGGATAGTTCCGCAGGCGACTGGAATTTATTGGTTGGAAGTAACTGCAAATGGTTGTACAGAGCGAGATAGTATTTTTGTCACTATTCGTGGTGATGCACCCACCGCAGACTTTATTTCGAATGATGCTTGTTTTGGCGACAGTATTAATTTTATAGATGTTTCTACCAATCCAACCTTAGGGTTGATAAATCAATGGCGTTGGAATTTTGGAAATACGCAAAGCAGTGCTCAACAAAATCCAACTGTTTTGTACGACTCTGTTAAAACCTACACAGTATCTCTTTATATTGAAACAGATGCCCAATGCTCAGATTCTATAACCAAAACAGTTACTATCAATCCAAAACCGATAGCAGGGTTTAAGAATAGTTTGGCCTGTAAAGGAGACAGTATCTTTTTTACTGATACTTCTTCTGTCTCTGCCGGAACTATTCAATATTGGAGATGGAAGTACAACGATCTGAATCAAAATCCGGATACAAGTAGTTTGCAAAATCCGGCTGCTGTTTTTAGTGTTGCTCAGAATTATCCTATCCAATTAATCATAGAGTCAGATCTAGGTTGTAAGGATACTGTTGTTCAGAATTTAAAAGTGAATGATTTGCCTGTTCCTAACTATACAGTTTCAGGAAGTTGTTTGGGTGACTCTACTCGATTTGTTAATTCTACTGTTTTGCCACAAGGGACTACTTTAAAAAATACTATTTGGAGATTTGGGAACAATACTACTTCCAATAAAGTAAATCCAACTATCTTTTATCCAATACCTAAGTTTTATTTAGTAACGCTAGAAACCGAAGCAAGTAGTGGTTGTAAAGCTACTATCCAGCGTCAGTTTGAAATGAACGATAAGCCAATTGCTGATTTTAAAACCACGGAATTTTGTTTGAATAACCAGGGGCAAGTGACTGATTTAAGTTCAGTAACAAGAACGACTTTGAGTAATTGGAATTACAAGTTGAATCAGTTGGGTGGCTATCAAGATTCGTCAATCGTTCAGAATCCTATTTTTACTTTACGCAGCTTGAATGATTTTGAGTTAACTCAAATGGTGACCTCGCTTAAAGGTTGTAAAGACACTACAAGCAAGGTAATTATGGTTCGAAATAATCCAAAAGCATTCTTTAACCTGCAGACTAATACAGGAGCCACGCCATTTGTCGTAAAGTTTGATTCGATTTCGCCTTCAACCAATCATGTTTGGTCGTTTGGAAATGGCGATTCAGCTTTTGTTTATCGACCTAAATACACATATCAAGATACAGGAGTTTATCCAATTAAATTGCTGTTAAGCAATCAGTATGGCTGCGTAGATTCTATGAAACGAACAGTGGATGTGAATGTTCCAAATCTAAATTTGTTTTTCGATACGATTGTCGTAGATCAGAAAAATAATTTAGTAAGAGTAGGGGTGGTGCTGATAAATACCGGAAACAATGAAATCAATTCGGTGCGAATGAGTGCTAATTTTAATTCCAATTACCGTATTGAGGAAACATGGACCGGACAGTTGTTCCCCAATGATTTTGTCTATACCGAATTTACATCGAGTGTTTCGCTTGGTTCGTCAGGGATTAACGACTTTACTTGTGTTGAAATTTTAGCGGTCAATGATTTTGACGATTTAAACCTGATAAAGGATGAAATCTGTGTAAAAGGAACTAGTCCTCGGTTGTTTCTAAAAGGATATCCGAATCCAACGGAACAAGATATGACCATAGAAATGGTGGTTCCAAATGAAGGCGTTTTGACAGCTAAAGTATTTGATAATTTGGGTCGAGAACAATTCCTCCTTTTTGATGAGGAACGTTCTGAAGGGTTTTACCGATTTGAGGTGCAGAGTTCCATTTTAGGTAGTGGAGTGTATTACTTAATTGTTGAATACAAAGGAGCAAGTTACAAGTTACCTTTCATTAAAAAATAACCAATTTCTATGGACCTTATTTTTTCCACACACAACCCAAACAAAGTCAAAGAAATAAAGAATCAACTGGGCGAAGGCTTTCAAGTCAAAAGTCTTTCTGAAATTGATTTTCACGATGAGATACCAGAAACAGAGGATACATTGGAGGGAAATGCTTTACTAAAAGTGAGAGCAATTCATCAAAAAAAAATTGGGTTGAATTGTTTTGCTGACGATACAGGCCTTGAAGTGGAAGCTTTAGATGGTGCTCCCGGTGTTTATTCTGCTAGATATGCAGGAGAATCCTGTGATTCCAATGATAATATGGATTTGTTATTAACTAATTTAAAAGATAAATCAAGCCGAAAAGCCCGGTTTAGAACAGTAGTTGCACTAATCTTGAATAATAAAGAATATACTTTTGAAGGGATTTGTGAAGGCGAAATTCTTTACTCAAAAACTGGCAACGATGGATTTGGATATGACCCTATTTTTCAACCGAAGGGGTACGATAGAAGTTTTGCCCAAATGACCTTAGAAGAAAAGAATGTCATCAGTCATAGAGGTTTGGCGGTAAAAAAGCTAATACAATTTCTGAGAAAAAGTTAGTTTTTATACTTAATATTACCATCTATTTAAATTACAAATTAATCGATATGAGAAGTTTAATATTATCCATATTCACTTTATTTATTTATTCTTCCCAAGCTCAAGAATATCTATTTTTTGGCTCACAACAAACTTCGAGCGTTTATAAAGTAGACCTTTTAAACAATAATGTAAAAGCTATTCAAACTGGTATTTCTTTAGTTAGGAGGTTGAGCACAGACACTTTGAATAAGAAAATATATTGGGCAGTTGGGAGTTTAAATAAGATTGTTCGATCTGATTATTCTGGTGCTAATAATCAAGATGTCTTGTTGAATGCTTCAGACATAAATAACCTTAAAGTTGACGCGATAAATGGTAAATTATATTATTCAACAAGTGGTAATGCTAGTATAAGAGTTTGTTCTTTAAATGGAACCAATAGTCAGGTGTTAATTAGTCAGGTAAATAATGTACAAGGAATTGCTGTCGATGCAACTCATAATGCAATTTATTGGACAGAATATAACAACGGAGATATCAAGAAAGCTAGATTAGATGGATCAAACGTGACTACAATTTTTAATACTTCTAATTTATTGTTCGATTTAGATATTAACCCAGTAACAGGGTTACTATATTTTTCAAATCGGACAGGGGATTTAATTCAAACTATCGATACGAATGGCGCTAACTTACAGACAGTAGTATCAGCGGGAGCAAGAATTGGTACGCTGAAGTTAAGTGCACAATCCAACCAATTGTTTTGGGTGACCAATGGTACTATTAAGAGTCAGGTTTTAAAGTCAGACCTAAGTGGTAATAATATTCAAACGATTATTGATACTGTCAGTTTTGTGATAAGTGGAATTGACATAAGTGAAGCTCCTGCATTAGTTGGTATTTCCGAATCTATGTTAAGTAAGGAAGTAAGTTTGTTTCCAATGCCATTTTCAGATCAACTATTTGTGAATTTTAAAGAGCCAATTGCCAATAGAGTAGAAGTTACTTTATTTGATCTTCAAGGAAAAGTGGTGCTTTCTCAGAAGCAGTATGTTGATCATCAGATGCAATTAGAAAGTGGTGATTTAATTATAGGGACCTATATTCTAAGATTGATCAATCAAGAGACGAAAGAAGTGCTTTTATCGAAAAAGGTAATTGTTCAGTAAGTTAATAAGCAGAAAAATTGTAATGAAAGAGAAGCAGCATATAATCTACTTTGTTAGAAGTCAGTTTTTCCCGCTTTAGTTTAAGAATAGAAACCGAATGTCCATATTTTAACGCAACTGAATTGCTTGACTTTACGTCATGAAATAAATATGTGCTATGCTTAAAAAATCCTCCATACTTACCATCGCCTTTTTAGAAGGGTTTTGTGTAATATTAATAGAATTAGCTAGCGGTAGAATAGTCGCTCCAATTTTTGGAACGGCGCTTCAAGTATGGGCAGGAGTTTTAGGAATTACTTTGTTAGGTCTTGCCGCAGGCTATTTTCTTGGATCTCGATTAAATTTTGGCAATAAAAATACGCTTGTTTATTTAATAGGAAGTGCAGCTCTTTATACGGCAACCTTTACATTTTTCTCAGAATCCATCTTGGTCTATTTTTCTAATTTGAATTATGAGTTGGGATTAATCCTATCACTTGTTTCCTCGCTTTTTGTTCCTTTGACGTTATTGGGGGCAGTATCCCCTTTTTTGTCTGATCGGTTATCCGTTATTAATGGGAAAGCTGGAAAAGCCACGGGAATTGTTTTTAGTATTTCTACTTTTGGAGGAATTGCTGGAGCTTTCGTTACTGGATTTTACCTTATTCCACAGTTGGGAATCGTTAACAGTATGTATACAGCGGCAATAATATTGAGTATTATAGTGGGTTTGATTGTAGTTTTTCAGTCAGTCAACCGCAAACCAATCGCAATTACAACTACACTAATATTAATAGCAATTTGTATTAATCAACTGACCTTTAATACTCACCTTTATCGGTACAATGCGATTCAACTCAAGTATGAAAACGAAAACATGCTGAGCCAATTAAGAGTAATGGATGTGTCCACACAGCAGAGAAATGGAGATGATTTGACTTTTAGAATGATGATGGTGAATAATACTTTACAAGCCATTGTGGATGCCAACAATCCATCTGTAGATTACCTGCAGTTTAATAGAATCTTAGAGCCTATTATTTCGGAGTATTTCAAAGAAAAGAAAGTCTTAATCTTGGGATTAGGAGGTGGAGTAATTGCGAACTTGTTCGTTAATAATGGATGTGACGTAGATGTGGTAGAATTAGATCCGCGTATTGAAGGTTTAGCACAGCAATTCTTTGGACTATCCAATAATGTAAACGTTATCATAGAAGATGCGAGACGATTTGTTAAACATTCAAATCAAAAATATGACGTGATCTTTATTGATACCTTTCATGGGGAGTCAATCCCTTCGCACATTTTTACACAGGAATCGTTGGTTGAAATGAAAACGTTATTGAATAAGCAGGGTATTTTGATTAGTAATTTTCATGGTTTTACTGATGCTGAAAAAGGACAAGGAACTGCAGCAGTATACAAAACCTTGCAAAGTATAGGCTTCGAAAGTAAATTACTAGTGAGCAATACAAATGCAGATGAAATGCGGAGTTTATTATTTTTTTCTTCAGAAAGTGAATTTCAACGATTTTCAAACATGAGTCAATTGGAGGTTAAAAACTTGACTTATGCGAGTGGTTTTGATGGCACGATGGATCAATTCACGATTGATCCTTCCATTTTAGAAACAGCGGAAGCTCCTATATTAACTGATGATAAACAACAGTTGGACTATTTAATGAGGGAGGTAAGTCTAGAATGGAGAAAGTTTTGTTACGATCAATTTGTAAGTATGAACAATAGTGCTCATTTGCCACTTGTTCGATAGTGTAGCTTGCTAGTTAACCAATAACATAATAATTCTCATAAAGAATCTCTTAGTCTTTGTGAATGTGGTTGTAATAATCCACTCGTAAGATTACTTTATGAATTAAAGCGTTCGTTATCCATTAGTAATTAACCAACAACTATCGATCATTTAGTTTTCCATAATTATCAACATCACTATCATATTTGAGGGAGTAGGTGTATTTTTGAGAGATAGCAAAATCTCAAATCCTCTTCAGTTATGTGTCAATTTTCCCACCTTCATTGCCATTCTCAATTTTCACTACTAGATGGAGCCGCTTCCATTCCAGGAATGATGGCAAAGGCGAAGGCGGATGGTATGCCAGGGATTGCTTTGACCGATCACGGGAATATGTTTGGTGCTTTTCAGTTTGTTGCTGAAGCCGCCAAAGTAGGAATCAAACCAGTGGTAGGATGTGAGTTTTACTTGGTAGAAGATCGATTCAAGCGTGAATTTACCAAAGGGAATAAAGATAAAAGATACCACCAATTGTTATTGGCAAAAGATCAAGCAGGCTATCAGAATTTAGCCAAGCTATGTTCTTTAGGATTTTTAGAAGGATTGTATGGGAAATATCCACGGATCGATAAGCAGCTATTGAGTCAGTATAAAGAAGGATTAATTGCTACCACTTGCTGCATTGCATCAGAGGTACAGCAAACCATATTAAATGAAGGCGAAGAGAGAGGAGAAGAAGTTTTTAAGGAATGGTTTGAGATCTTTGGGGATGATTATTACATCGAGATTCAGCGACATGATTTAGGAGAGATTGACAACACAGGGATGACTCAAGAAGACGTGAATCAAATCTTAATCAAATGGTCAAAGAAATATGGGGTGCCTTTAATTGCAACAAACGATTCCCATTATATTGAGGAAGAAGACTGGTTGGCTCATGATATCTTGTTGTGCGTAAACACTGGAGATAAGATTACTACACCAAGAGGGTATGGTAAAGGATTTCGTTTTGGGTTTCCAAATCACGAATTCTATTTCAAGACGACTGCCGAGATGAAGGCATTGTTTAAAGATATTCCTGAGGCAATTGACAATACGAACCGAATTGTTGATTCCATTACTCCTCCTGAACTTAAACGAGACATTTTATTACCGAATTATACTCTTCCAGAAGGCTTTTTGAATCAAGATGATTACCTCAAGCACTTGACTTTTATTGGGGCCCGGAAACGCTATGGAGAGATAACAGCCGAGATTCAAGAGCGATTAGACTTTGAGTTGAAGATTATTAAAGAGATGGGTTTTCCAGGCTATTTCTTGATTGTACAAGATTTTACCACGATTGCACGAGATATTGGAGTTTCGGTAGGGCCAGGTAGAGGTTCTGCTGCAGGTTCTGCGGTAGCATTTTGTGTAGGAATCACCAATATTGATCCGATTAAGTATAAATTACTTTTTGAACGATTCTTGAATCCTGAAAGGGTGTCCATGCCCGATATTGATATCGATTTTGATGACGATGGGCGATCTAAGATTATTGATTACGTAGTAAAGAAATACGGTCGAAATCAAGTTGCTCAAATTATTACTTATGGTTCTATGGCGGCTAAGTCTTCCATAAAGGATGTGGGGAGAGTACTTGATATTCCGTTGCCAGATGTGGAGAAATTGACGAAGATGGTTCCAGATATTTCTTTGGCAAGAGTGTTTAATTCAGACGAGGCCATGCTGAAGAAAATGCTGAATGTAGAACAGCAAGAGCAAGCTAACCAATTGCGGACAATTATTGCTGGGAATGATATTTTTGCAGAAACTTTGCAGCATGCCAAAAAGCTAGAAGGGTCAGTTCGAAATACTGGTATTCATGCTTGTGGAATTATTATTTCGCCCGATGATATTACCAATTATATTCCTGTATGTACTTCTAAGGATGCAGAATTATTGGTGACTCAGTTTGATAACAAAGTAGTGGAAGATGCTGGTTTGCTGAAGATGGATTTCTTGGGGTTAAAAACTTTGACCATTATTCGGGATGCGATTGCATTGATTAAAGAGAATTATGGGATAACTATTGATCCGGATGAGATTCCTTTGGATGATGTGAAGACTTATGAAATGTATCAGCGGGGAGAAACCAATGGTACTTTTCAGTTTGAGTCGGGTGGAATGCAGAAGCATTTAAAAGACTTGAAACCTACAGATATTGAAGATTTGATTGCAATGAACGCCTTGTACCGACCAGGTCCGATGCAGTTTATTGAATTGTTTATTCAGCGAAAGCGGGGAGATGTTGAGATAGAATACCCCCATGAATTGCTGAAAGATATTCTGAAGGACACCAACGGAATTATGGTGTACCAAGAACAGATTATGCAAGCGGCACAAATTATGGCAGGCTACTCATTGGGAGAAGCAGATTTGCTTCGAAGAGCAATGGGGAAAAAGAAGATGGATGTAATGCAGCAACAAAAAGAAAAGTTTGTTGAAGGAGCATTTAAAATTCATCAAGTAGAAAAGAAAAAATCATCGGATGTGTTTGACATCATGATGAAGTTTGCCGAATACGGATTTAACCGTTCTCACTCAGCGGCCTATTCAGTAGTGGCTTTCCAAACTGGCTATTTAAAAGCAAATTACCCTGCAGAATACATGGCAGCGGTAATGACCAATAACATGAACGACATTAAGAAAATTACTTTCTTTATGGAAGAATGTCGTCGAATGGGAACACCAGTTTTAGGACCTGATGTGAATGAAAGTACCTTTAAATTTGCCGTCAATAAAAACCACGAGATCCGCTTTGGGTTAGGAGCAGTGAAGGGAGTTGGAGAAGGAGCGGTAGAAGCCATTGTGAATGAGCGAAAAGAAAATGGAAATTATACCAATATTTTTGATGTTACTAAGCGGGTAGATTTAAGAGCAGCCAATAAACGAACATTTGAAAATATGGCTTTAGCCGGTGCGTTCGATTCTTTTGAAGGATTGCATCGAGCAGTTTATTTCTCTGATACGGGTGATGGAATGACCTTTATGGAAAAAGCATTGAAGTTTGGATCTACACATCAAGAGGCACTAAATTCTTCTCAAGTTTCTTTGTTTGGAGAAGCTTCTGAAGTGGATATGCCAGAACCAGAAGTGCCAAGAGCCACAGAATGGGGTACCATGGAAAAACTTTCTAAAGAGAAGGAAGTGGTTGGGATTTATCTTTCGGGACACCCATTGGATGATTTTAAATTTGAAATTGAACAGTTTTGCAATGCCAAGGTGAAAGAGCTTCACAATTTCGAAGCGTTGAAAGGAAGGAAAGAAATTAAAATAGCAGGAATAGTTACGGAAGTGGCGCATCGAATGACAAAAACAGGCAAACCGTTTGGAATCTTAACTATTGAGGATTATCAAGATGCATTTAAGTTTTTTATGTTTGGCGATGAGTATGTTAAGTTCAAAGGCTACTTAAATATGGGTTGGTTTCTTTATTTGGTGGGAAGTATTGAACCTGGTAAATGGGACAAAACCAAGTTGGAGTTTAAGTTCAATCGAGTGGAGTTGTTGGCAGAAATCAAAGACAAAATGACCAAATCAATTACCTTAGAAGTAAATATTGATGAAATAAGTGACGACTTTATTGAGCAAATTGAAGCCATTGTGAATTCCAGTAATGGTAATTGTAAATTTTCTCTTAATTTAATTGACAGAAAGGAGAAAAATGCAGTGGTTTTAACCTCAAGAAGTAAGAAAATTTCCTTGACTGATGAGGTGCTTAATACGTTTGATAAAATGCAAGGAGTCGAATATTCGGTGGCATAAAGGTGCCAATTTGTCGGAGATTTGATTTTGGTAAAGACTTTGCAAACCTAAATATGAAGATTAAAACAAATTATACATTAAAATAAATAGAGAGATGGCAGTAGAATTGACAGACGCAAATTTCGAAGAATTAGTAGAAAAATCAGATAAGCCAGTTTTGGTAGACTTTTGGGCTGAATGGTGCGGGCCTTGTAGAATGGTTGGACCAGTTGTTGACGAGTTACATACAGAATACGATGGTAAAGCAATCGTTGGAAAAGTAAACGTAGATGACAATCCTGGAATTTCAGCAAAATTCGGAATTAGAAATATTCCAACAGTATTGTTCTTTAAGAACGGTGAAGTTGTGGATAAGCAAGTAGGAGCAGCAGCAAAATCAGCTTATGCGGACAAATTGAATGCATTGGTTTAAATCCAATTTAAGATAATGAAAGCCTTATACTCAATTGAGTATAAGGCTTTTTATTTTTAGAGCGATTTTTCTTTAGTTACTATGAAAGGAAATTTAGGACAAATGAACAGGTCTTTTAAATGATTAAAACTTTAAAAAATACTTACTTTTAAATTCAAATTATCAAAATGGCCATAGAGACAATTAATCGAGCACAACTACAGCAATACACCCACCTAGAGTTATTGGCGAAGCAAGTGGTAGAAGGCTTTATTACTGGTTTGCACAAAAGTCCATTTCATGGCTTTTCAGTAGAATTTGCCGAACATCGATTATACAATAGCGGAGAATCTACCAAACACATCGACTGGAAGTTGTTTGGAAAAACGGATAAGTTGTTTGTAAAGCGATATGAAGAAGAAACCAACTTACGCTGCCAAATGGTCATTGATACCAGTTCTTCAATGTACTTTCCAGAAAAAGTAGATGAAGATTCATTCAACAAGATCAAATTCTCGATTTATGCTGTAGCTGCATTAATGGAGTTATTGAAAAAACAACGCGATGCATTTGGAGTGAGTACGTTCAATGAAAAATTAGACTTTCACACCGGCAACAAATCAAATACAAGACATCAACGGCTGATTATTTCAGAATTAGAACGGCTGTTAAACGAACCCACTAAGAATGTAAAAACTGCAACGGTGAGCGCACTTCATCAAATTGCAGAAATGGTGCACAAACGGTCATTAATCATCATTTTTAGTGATATGATAGATGATGCTGATCAAGAAGAACAATTGTTTAATTCATTACAGCATTTAAAGCACAACAAGCATGAAGTAATATTATTTCATGTGGTAGATCGAAATAAAGAATTGGAATTCGATTTTGACAACCGTCCCTATCGATTTGTGGACTTAGAAAGTGGAGAAGAAGTGAAGTTAAATTCCACAGAAGTGAAAGAACGCTATAAAGAAGAGGTGGGAAAGCGGGAAAAAGCCTTAAAACTGAAATGCGCTCAATATGGAATTTCTTATGTTGAAGCCGATATAAACAAGGGGTTCAATCAGATACTATTTCCCTATTTGGTCAAAAGAAGCAAGATGAAATAAATTTCTTTTTTTTTTTGGAAAAAGTGTTTTCAAAATGAAAAGTATTGCTACTTTTGTCGTCCCAACGCAAATGAAACATACCAAAGATAAACGGTCTGGTAGTTCAGTTGGTTAGAATACCTGCCTGTCACGCAGGGGGTCGCGAGTTCGAGTCTCGTCCAGACCGCGAAAAGCTCTTCAGAAATGAAGGGCTTTTTTCGTTTATAGACTTTGATATAACTTCTTTGTAAGTTCTATTATTGTATGTTTTAATTAACACACAACTCATGTCATTGATTCACTAAAATTGCTCTCTTTTTGTTAGAATACTTACCTTCGTAACCTTAAAATACACTCATGACGGCAGAAGGGAATTTAAGTAAAATGCGAGTTGAATTAACTAATCCAGTTCAATATACATTGCAGTTTTCAGAAGACAATCAAGTTGATATTAATGCACTTATTGGTAGACAAGTGACCTTAGAGTTTAACGGGGTTATCAATTGTGTAAACTGTGGAAGAGTGACCAAAAAGTCATTTGGTCAAGGATTTTGTTATCCATGCTTTATGAATGCACCTCAGAATGCGGAGTGCATTATTCGTCCAGAGTTATGCAGAGCGCATTTAGGTGAAGGTAGAGATCCTGAATGGGAAGAAAGAAACCATAACCAGCCACACATTGTTTATATGGCAGTTGGAGCCGGGATAAAAGTTGGGGTAACTCGTGAAACTCAAATTCCTACTCGATGGATTGATCAAGGAGCTTGGAAAGCAGTGCGCTTGGCAAGAACTCCAAATCGTTACCAAGCAGGTGTGATAGAAATGGACATGAAGCAACACGTTTCTGATAAAACGCATTGGATGAAAATGCTAAAAAATGAGTTAGCTGAAGATTTGAATATATTGGAAACCAAAGAAGAATTGCTCAAAATAATGAATGACAAATTCAATGAATTCCATTGTGAAGACAATGAAATAGTTGAAATCAACTATCCTGTACTAGAATTTCCAACGAAAGTTAAAAGTCATAATTTAGATAAAGAACCTTCATTAACAGGAGAGTTAATGGGTATAAAAGGGCAATATTTAATCTTTAAAGGTGGAATTGTTATCAATTTGAGAAAATACTCAGGTTACCACATTGAAATTTCAGCATGAGAATATTAATTGTAGTAGCCACTTTTCAGGAAATTAGTCCGCTGTTGGCCTACTTTGGTCAATTGGAAAAAAATAGATTGTCTGCTTTTAAAACCAAGGCAAATAATGAGCTGGAAGTGTTGATTACAGGCGTTGGAATGGTAGCTACAGCTTACCAATTGGGAAAACAATTGGCGACCAAGAAATATGACTTGATCATCAATGCAGGAATTGCAGGTTCGTTTAAAGCAAAACATCCTATAGGGACAACCTTACAAGTGCTGCAAGAATACTTTTCAGAATTAGGAGCAGAAAGCCCAAAGGGGTTTATTCCAATTGATGGAATGGGGATGAATGAAACAAATAGAGTATTGTCAACCAATGCTTTCCCAATTCAACATTTGCATACGTTGCCCAAAGGAATTGGGATTACTGTCAATAAAGTACATGGAATTGCTGACTCCATTGTTGAGGTGGAAACTCAGTTTAATGCCGATATAGAAAGCATGGAAGGAGGCGCTGCCATGTTTGTAAGTAAAATGGAAAAGGTCAACTTCATTGAAATCCGAACAATATCAAATCGTGTAGAACCTAGAAATAAGGCTAATTGGAACATTGCATTGGCAATAACGAATTTGAATAAAACTTTGATTGCCATCACAAACGAAATCTAATGGATAAATTGACTCTAGGATATTCCCCTTGCCCCAACGATACATTCATTTTTGATGCCATGGTGCATCAAAAAATAGACACCGAAGGACTGGAGTTTGAAGTCACTTTGGCAGATGTTGAAGAACTGAATCACAAAGCTTTTAAAAAGGAGTTGGACATCACCAAATTGAGTTACCATGCATTTGGTTTTTTGATTGAGGATTATGCCTTGTTGAATTCAGGAAGTGCTTTAGGAAGTGGAGTAGGACCTTTGTTGATTTCTAAGAATAAATACAGTGCGAATGAAGTCAATCAATTGAAAATTGCAATCCCCGGAAAGTTCACCACTGCTAATTTTTTGTTGTCCATCGCATTTCCAGAAGCGACGAATAAGGTTGAATTACTATTTTCAGACATTGAAAAAGCCGTAATCAATGGAGATGTGGATGCCGGATTAATCATTCATGAAAATCGGTTTACTTATCACCAAAGAGGGTTGCATAAAATAATGGACATGGGGGAGTTTTGGGAACAAGAAACTCAAGCTTTGATTCCATTGGGAGGAATTGTAATTAACCGAAAGTTTAATCAAGAAACACAAGAAAAACTAGATCGAGTGTTGCGCAAAAGTATTCAGTTTGCATTTGATCATCCAGAGTCGTGTATGGATTATGTGAAGCAACATGCACAAGAAATGGAAGAGTCGGTGATGCGGCAGCACATCGGGCTATACGTCAATGAATATTCATTAAATTTGGGAGCCAAAGGAAGATATGCTGTAGAAAGCTTGTTTAACTTAGCTGTTCAAAAAGGCATCATTCCTACCATACAAACATCCATATTTATCAATAATACAGTAGACTAACATGATAGTAGTAACAGGTGCAGCAGGTTTTATAGGTAGTTGCTTGGTTTCCAAATTGAATCATGATGGAAAAACTAACCTTATTTTAGTAGATGATTTCACCAAGTTCGATAAAAGCAGAAATTGGGAAAATACCAAGTTTAAGCAGAAAATAGAACGTTCGGTTTTTATCGATTGGTTTAAAAAGAACGCCGATCAAGTTGATGGGATTTACCACATTGGTGCACGTACAGATACCACTGAATTTGATGCTTCAATTTTTGATGAATTGAATGTTAACTACACAAAGGATATTTGGAAAATTTGTTCAGATGCCTCTATCCCTTTGGTTTATGCTTCTTCAGGTGCAACTTATGGTCTAGGAGAATATGGGTATTCAGATGATCATAGCATTGTGGGAAAATTAAAACCATTGAATCCTTATGGAGAATCAAAGAATAATTTTGACATCTGGGCATTGAAACAAGAGAAACAACCACCATTCTGGGCAGGTTTAAAATTCTTCAACGTTTATGGTCCAAATGAATACCACAAAGGACGAATGGCGTCGGTTATTTTTCATGCTTACAATCAAATCAAGGCGACTGAAAAAATGAAGTTATTTCAATCGCATAATCCGGATTATAAAGATGGAGAGCAGATTAGAGATTTTGTTTATGTAAAAGATGTGGTCAATGTGTGCCAATGGTTGATGGAAAATAAACCAAAATCGGCCTTGTTTAATTTAGGAACTGGTACGGCTCGGACTTTCTTGGATTTAGCAAAAAACACGTTCAAAGCGATGGGAAAAACTGCTGACATTTCGTTTGTTCCAACTCCAGAAGACATTCGAGATAAATACCAGTATTTCACAGAGGCAGACATGACCAAGTTAAGGTCTGTTGGATACACCCAACCGTTTATGACTTTGGAAGAAGGTGTTTCAGATTATGTGACTAATTATTTGATGACGAATACTATATATTAGGCGATGCAGTCCAAAATAACTACCTTATTCATACACTTATTTTGGATTTTTTTAATTTTCTTTAGTATAATATATGCCCAAGAAAGAACCTATGCTGATGCAACGGTTTATCTTTTTAAAGTAATTAATCAAATCAGTTTTGATGTTCAGCATTCTCGATCAGTTTTAGCCCTCTCTCAAGTAGCTGCTTTAATTGCCACAATTGCTGACATCGGATTACATAAAATTATTGTCATCAATTCACTTTGGAATTGTTTGACGTTTTATGGAATCGTTATTTGGCTGGTGCATATGATAAAAGATTTCAAGGCTGCTTATTTGTTAACTTTCTTGTTGACCGCTCATTATTTAGCCTATTTTGCTCCTTTTTTAGAAGTATTTTATGGGTGCGCCTTTTTGATTTTATTTGTTTCTGCCAATAATAATCAGCAACATTTTGAAAAGTATGC
The DNA here is from genome assembly GCF_055129545.1 of Acidiluteibacter sp. NCBI lineage: Bacteria > Pseudomonadati > Bacteroidota > Flavobacteriia > Flavobacteriales > Cryomorphaceae > Acidiluteibacter > Acidiluteibacter sp. The sequence goes on from NZ_JBSRUB010000023.1 coordinate 97,881, forward strand.
CATTGGATATTATATCACATTGTGGTTAGCACTCTTTTCACATCCATTAGTGATGGGGGCTTTCCTGTTTTACATGGTGATTTTATTCATTGATAATCGAAAGTTTTCGCCACAGCTTAAAAAATTAGTGTTGTTTTTTTGTTCCGCATTATTTATAAAAATATTAACTGTAAATCCTTACGAAGCAAGTCGATATTCTACAACCTCCCATTCTGAGCTAAACGAGTATGTCGAATTGTATAAGAATTTCATCCAAGTTTTTATAGAACATTCTAAATCAATTCTTTTATTCTTAATTGGGACGATCTCATTACTCGTTTATCAGCGTAAATACAGTTATGCGATTTTATCTTTTTTTGGGTATTTAGGTTTGATTTCATTGGTGGTTTACAATACCAACTATTCAGATTATAGATGGTATAATGATGTATTAAGCGTACCAGCATTATTACTTTTAATAGTACCGGTTGTGTTTGTATTTTCCACTAAAGAAAGACATGGCATCAATAAATATGGGTTACCATTTTTAGCCTTATTATTGATAATGAATTTGTTTTCCATTCATTCGACTGCAAATTCTTTGAAAATGAGATACACTCAAATGCAGAATGTTTGTTCAGAAGCAAAAGACCTTTATCCGAATGGATCCAAGTTTAGGATTGACGATGGAAATTTAGAAAAAGGATTTTCTGTTGTGGACATGCATTTGCCGTATTTCTCTCTGATGACATCTTCCGAGTTTGGCAATGAAAATACCATCGTAATGGCGGAGAATAAAATGATGAAGTACGATAGCGTCAAAGAGGCTTTAAAACCCAACAAAGTGCTGATGTGGGAGGATTACATTGAAGATATCTCTTTTTATAATGCGGATTACTTTAAGATAAATAAAGGAGAATATGTCTATTTGAATGCAGCCGAATACGATGGCAATTTGAATCGAATCATTACAAATACCAGTATGGAAATTCTTGAATCTCTTGGAAAGGCAGAACCTTCTGAAATTGTTTATCCTTTATTGAAATTGAGTATCGACAGTGGTTTAGTGTTTCCATCAAATGCAACCTATCAATTCTACATATCTTATCATGTTTATGATATGGCGGGAAATTTAATAGAGTGGGATGGACTTCGAAATTTTGTTGATATGGATTTCAAATACAATTTTGAGCAACGAATTGAAGTGAAAGTTCCCAACCAAGAAGGAGAGTATAAAATAGAAATTGATCTAGTAAAAGAAGGAGAAGCTTGGTTTGAGAAACCGGTTTCGTTCAAATTGAAAGTTGATTAGTTTTTAGCGCCCTTAGCGCAATCCCTTTGTGAACCTGCCTGCCGCAGGTATGGCTTGGTGGTTAGAACAAAAAGCCTAAACTACAATTCATCTTTCAATGCCACCAAAAACGAACGAACCTTCTTCAATGAAGCAATCATTTCCATTTCGTTCAGTGCATCCTCTTTGTTTTCTTTTAACTTCTTCTTGGCACCATCTAATTTATACCCTCTTTCTTTTACCAAGTGGTAGATAATGTGCAAATTATCGACATCTTTCTGAGTAAATAGTCGATTTCCTTTCTTATTCTTTTTAGGTTGTAGAATATCAAATTCCTTTTCCCAAAAACGAATCAATGACGCATTTACATCAAATCGTTTACTGACCTCACCAATGGTATAATATAACTTAGTGCTTTTATCTGTTTGTTCCATAGCGAGTCTGTTAATCGAAAGATTGAGAAGGAGTGGCTGCAAATTCGATCATTCGCTCGTACTCTTCAGGAGTTAAATCGTTGAAATAGAAGTTTACCGGATTTACTTTCTCCCCATTTTTGATTACTTCATAATGCAAGTGAGGCGCTACGGAAGTTCCTGTATTTCCGACATAACCAATCACTTGTCCTCGTTTCACTTTTTCACCTCTTCGCACAATGTATTGTGTCATATGGCCATAAAGCGTTTTGTATCCGTAACCATGATTTAGCACCACATGATTTCCATATCCGCGTCTGCTACTTTCGACTTCATCCACTTGCCCGTCACCTGTAGCATATATTTCAGTTCCCTTTTCTGCAGAGAAGTCCATACCAGTATGCATTTTTCTACGCTTATAAATCGGGTGCATTCTCATTCCATAACCCGAAGCCATTCTTTTTAAGTCTTTATTGGCAACTGGTTGAATTGCCGGAATAGACGCCAGCATCTTTTCCTTGTTCATCGCCATTTTATAAACTTCGTCGTATGATTTGGTTTGAATGTATAACTGCTTGGAAATCTTATCTAATTTCTTCGCTGATTCTACAATCAACTCTGAATTTTTAAAGCCTTCCAATTGCTTGTATCGGTTTACTCCACCAAATCCTGCTTTTCGAATGTTGTCTGCAATCGGTTCAGCTTCAAATACAATTCTATAAATTTCATCGTCTCTTCGCTGAATGTCTTCCAATACTTCATTCACTTGATCCATTCTTCGATCCAATAATTCGTATTGTGCGATTAATTGATTTCGCTCACGTTTGAGCATTTTCTCTTTTGGGGAATCAATGTAATTATTGACTAAAAAAAAGAATAAAATCCCGAAAATAGCACTGACTACTACAAAGGAAAGTATCCTCAAAACCTTAGCCTTAGCAGACAGCTTTACGCGCTCGTAGCTAAGGGTTCTGTTATTAAAACGATACTTTATTTTTGACATTTTGAGAATTGTTTATGTGGTATAAATAGCTAAATTTGCACCCAATTTACGGCGCAAATTTAACCATATATTCTTTTGAATTCAACTTTACAAAGGAGTTAAAAATTGTTAGGATTTGAGCCATAATCGATTAAAGTTTTCAACAAAAATGACTTCAAAAGAAATCCGTCAGCAGTTTTTAGAATTTTTCAAAAGTAAAGATCATCAGATAGTTGAGTCAGCACCGATGGTGATCAAAGACGATCCCACATTGATGTTTACCAATGCAGGGATGAATCAATTTAAGGACTTATTCTTGGGCAATGCCCCTGTGAAATATCCGCGAATTGTAGACACACAAAAGTGTTTGCGAGTTTCAGGTAAGCATAATGACCTAGAGGAAGTTGGTGTGGATACTTATCACCATACCATGTTTGAAATGCTCGGAAACTGGTCGTTTGGAAACTACTTCAAAAAAGAAGCGATAGAGTGGGCGTGGGAATTGTTAACCGAAGTCTATAAATTAGACAAAGACAGTTTATACGTAACTGTTTTTGGTGGCGATGAAGGCGACAAATTGGGAGAAGATACAGAAGCGTATGACATCTGGAAAGAAATTATAGCTGAAGATCGAATCATCAAAGCCTCTAAAAAGGACAACTTTTGGGAAATGGGCGATGTAGGTCCTTGTGGTCCTTGTTCTGAAATTCATGTGGATATTCGTTCTCAGGAAGATAAAGCAGCTGTTTCAGGGAAAACTTTAGTGAATGCCGATCATCCGCAAGTGGTTGAAATATGGAACTTGGTGTTCATGGAATTCAATCGAATGGCGGACAGTAGTTTGGTGAAATTGCCAAATCAACATGTGGATACCGGAATGGGTTTTGAGCGTTTGTGCATGGCTTTGCAAGGCAAACAGTCCAATTACGATACGGATGTATTCATGCCATTGATCAATAAAATTTCAGCCGTTAGTGGCCAAAAATATACGGCGACACAAGAAAAGAAAGACATTGCGATTCGGGTGATTGCTGATCACATTCGTGCGATTTCATTTGCTATTTCTGATGGGCAATTGCCATCAAATACTGGAGCAGGTTATGTGATTCGTCGTATTTTAAGAAGAGCTGTTCGTTATGGATATAGCTTCTTGAATTTAAAAGAACCATTCTTAAACCAATTGGTGGAAGTGTTGGTGGATCAAATGGGTGATCAGTTTGGAGAATTGAAATCTCAGCAAAAATTAATCACTCAAGTGATTTTTGAAGAAGAAAATACTTTCTTAAGAACGCTAGAGAAAGGAATTCAGCGATTTGAAGAGTACACTTCTACTTTGAGTGGAAAGGTAATTGATGGAAAATTTGCTTTTGAATTGTATGATACCTTTGGTTTTCCAATTGACTTGACGCATTTGATGGGATCAGAAGCTAGTTTGGAAGTCGATATGAAAGAATTTCAATTGGCGTTAGAAGCTCAAAAAACACGTTCTAGAAAAGCAACTAAGATTGATGCCGGAGATTGGGAAATTGTAAAAGAAGACGAAGTTGAAGAGTTCATCGGATATGATTACAGGGAAGCAGAAGTTTCAATAACTCGTTATAGAAAGCTGAATGCTAAAGGAAAAGAATTGTATCAGTTGGTGTTTAACATGACTCCATTTTACCCTGAAGGTGGTGGACAAGTGGGTGATACTGGGAAGATATCTGCCAACGGAAAAGACTATTTTATCACTGATACTAAGAAGGAAAACAACCTAATTGTTCATTATACCGACCGGTTGCCAGAAAATATCCACTTGAAATTTCAAGCGGTAGTCAATCAAAAGAAACGAACGTTATCAGAAAATAACCATTCAGCCACTCATTTGATGCACCATGCATTGCGCACCGTTTTGGGCGAGCACGTAGAGCAGAAAGGATCATTGGTAAATGCGGATCATTTGCGATTTGACTTTTCTCATTTTCATAAAGTAACCGACGAAGAAATCAAGCAAATAGAAACCATCGTGAATCAGAATATTAGAGAGAATATTCAATTGGATGAGCGACGAGCAATACCAATTAACGAAGCCAAAGAAATGGGCGCTATGGCGTTGTTTGGGGAGAAGTACGGCGATGTAGTACGTTTAATCAAGTTTGGCGATTCCATTGAATTGTGTGGGGGAACGCATGTTTCTTCGACAGCTAGAATTGGACAATTTAAGATTTTGAGTGAATCGGCTGTGGCGGCAGGAGTAAGAAGAATTGAAGCCATAACTGCTGAAAAAGCAGATCAATATTTTGAAGATAAATTGACGTTGTTGGATGCAATAAATGAAGCGTTGAAACATCCAAAAGATGTGATGCAATCGATTACAGCATTGCAAAAGCAAAACTCAGAATTGCAGAAGCAAGTAGAAGAATTTAAGCGAGCTGCAGCAGGAAGTGTAAAAGGAGAATTGAAAGGTAAAGTTCAAACCATTGGAGGAATCAATGCGATTATCGAAGAGGTGGATTTGGATGCTGGTTCGATCAAAGATTTAGCGTTTCAGTTGAAAGCAGAAATAGAGAATTTATTCTTGGTATTGGCTTCAAATGTGGACGGCAAAGTAACCTTAACGATATTGGTGGCTGAGGAATTGGTAAAAACGCACGATTTACACGCAGGGAATATGGTTAGAGACTTGGCCAAAGAAATCGGCGGCGGTGGCGGTGGCCAACCGTTTTTTGCCACAGCAGGAGGGAAAAACCCAAATGGAATGGCTTCAGCTTTGGAAAAAGCAAAAGCGTATTTGAAATAGAATTTATTTGAAATTATTATAGAATCCTCTTGGCGGTGTCAAGGGGATTTTTTTTTGCTGAATTGTTGAGTGTTGAAGTGGTTTGATTTTTCAGTATATATTCCGTTGGGCTGTCAAAACCTTCAAAGTTAAATAAGAAGTTGAATACTCAACCTTTAAGTTTTGAGGGAACTGTATTTGAAAATGCAAGTAAATATTTAATCGATAGGTTTAATGTCATTCTGGGAAGTAAACCACCATTAATTACTAAACCTAGATCTTCATCGCCCGATCCATTGCTCGCTTATCGTCTTTGGCTTTTAGGCTCTCACGTTTGTCGTGCATCTTTTTACCTTTGGCTAGTGTAATTTGCATTTTTGCCAATCCTTTAGAGTTGATGTACATCTTTACAGGAATAATCGTCAAACCAACATCAATTTTCTTTTTAGAGAGTTTTTCCAATTCACGCTTGTGGAGCAATAGTTTTCGATCTCTTTTGGGTTCGTGATTGTTGTAGCTCCCTTCTTTGTACTCTGAAATGTGTATGTTTTTAACGTACAATTCACCTTTTTTAAAAACACAGTAGCCTTCTTTAATACTGGCTTTGGAGTCACGAATCGATTTGATTTCGGTGCCCATCAATTGCATGCCAGCTTCATAAGTATCAATAAATTCATACTCAAAAGTTGCTTTTTTGTTCTTAATAGTTACGTTTGGTTGTTTTGTTTCCTTAGCCATACATCAGCGAAATTAACTATTCTAGGTTGCAGTTTTCTCAATTGACGCCAAAATTATTGCACAGCCTTTCTCAATGTCTTCATCAGAAATATTTAATGGTGGTGCCAAACGGAAGGAATGAGGGGTAGATAAAAACCAAAAAGTCAATAGCCCATTGGCTAAACAATCTTCAACCACTTTCTGCACTCTATCCTCAGAGTCTAAATCTACAGCAATCATCAGCCCTTTATAACGCACCTCATTAATAAACGGATGCACCAAAAGAGAGGCTATTTTATCTGCTTTAGCTTGAACTCCTTCAATTAGGTTTTCGTCACGAATAACCTTGAGTCCTGCTGCCGCTGCCGCACAAACCACAGGATGACCTCCAAAAGTGGTGATGTGTCCCAACATTGGGTTGTCGCTTAATTGTTCCATCAGCTCTTTTCGAGAAGCAAAACAACCAATTGGCATACCGCCGCCCAGTGCTTTTCCCATGGTTAAAATATCTGGTACAATATCAAAGTGCTCAAACGCCATGAATTTTCCTGTACGTCCGATGCCACTCTGAATTTCGTCCAAAATTAATAATGCGCCAACAGCCGAACATTTAGTCCGAAGGGCTTGCATGTAATCGTAATCAGGAATCCGGACACCAGCATCTCCTTGAATTGTTTCTAAAATAACACAAGCCGTTTGGGTGGTGATTTTATCTAAATCCGAAAGGTTATTTAACTGAATACGATCGATGTTGGGTAGCAATGGAAGGAAAGGTGCTTGTTTGATTTTATTGCCACTCACACTTAAAGCTCCGTGTGTACTTCCGTGATATGCCTTTTCAAATGCAATGATCTGCTGTCTTCCAGTGGCTCTTTTTGCTAATTTTAATGCGCCCTCGATGGCCTCTGTTCCTGAATTTACAAAGTAGTAACTATCCAACTCTTTTGGTAATGCCAATCGCAACTCCTCGCCCAAACGAGATTGAGATTCTTGAATAAATTCGCCATAAACCATTACATGCATGTGTTTTTCTACCTGATCAATGACAGCTTTTTTGATGGCAGGATGACCGTGGCCTAAACTACTGACTCCAATCCCTGATATAAAGTCTAAAATGGCTCTTCCGTCAGTGGTATAAATGGTGGAGCCTGATGCATGACTAATTTCATAACCCAATGCAAATGGGGTAGTTTGGGCTAAGTTCTGGTAAAAAATATCGGTGCTTTTTGACATGAGGCAAAATTAATCAATACTTCATTATAACAATGGATCAATGTATCAATAAGTCAATGGATCAATTTAACAATGAATCATTAAGTTAATTTAATAATTAATCAGTATCACTATGTTTGAACTGATTAATCAATTCACTGATTCACCTATTCATTGATTGACTGATTCACAAATTAACTGATTCACTGATTGACCGATTGACTTCCCCAGTAAATCCTTACTTTTGCACCCTCAAAATAAAAATCAACCATTTTCAAGAGTAATAAATGAAGAAATATTTGAACCTTTTCGACCTTTCGATGAAAGTCAATTACAAAACTGAAGTGCTTTCTGGATTAACTGTGGCCATGGCTTTAATTCCTGAAGCAGTGGCTTTTGCATTAATTGCAGGGTTGCCACCATTGACAGGTTTGTATGCCGCATTTATGATGGGTTTAGTGACTTCTATTTTAGGTGGACGACCAGGAATGATTTCCGGAGCTACAGGTGCTGTGGCTGTAGTTTTAGTGGTTTTAGCTAAAACACATGGCATTGAATATATTTTTGCGACGGTAGTTTTAGCCGGATTATTACAAATGTCAGCCGGCTTTTTGAAATTGGGAAAGTTGATGCGATTGGTGCCACATCCTGTTATTTTCGGATTTGTAAATGGCCTAGCGATCATTATTTTCATGTCGCAAATGGCACAGTTTAAAGATGCTTCTGGAGCATGGTTGACTGGAACGCCATTGTTTATAATGTTGGGATTGGTGTTGGTTACGATGTTGATTATTTGGGGATTGCCGAAGTTGACAAAGGTGGTTCCGGCCTCTTTAGTAGCTATTTTAAGTGTTTTCGGAATCGTTGTCGCTTTTGGAGTGGACACCAAAACAGTGGGCGATATGGCTTCTATTTCTGGTGGATTTCCACCGTTTCACTTTCCTGAAGTTCCATTTACGTTAGAGACTTTATATGTTATTTTTCCTTATGCTGCCATCATGGCTGGTGTAGGACTAATTGAAAGTTTATTGACGTTGAATATCATCGATGAAATCACGGAAACGAGAGGGAGAGGAAATAAAGAAGCAGTTGCTCAAGGATTGGCAAACGTACTTTCAGGCGTGTTCTCAGGAATGGGTGGATGCGCCATGATTGGGCAGAGTTTAATCAATATTTCTTCAGGTGCTAGAGCACGTCTTTCAGGGATAGTCGCAGCAGTGATGTTGTTGGTGTTTATCATGTTTGGAGCAGGATTGATTGAAATGCTGCCAATGGCTGCATTAACTGGTTTGATGATTATGGTTTCTATTGGAACGTTCGAATGGGCGAGTTTAAAGACCTTCAAACGAATGCCCAAATCAGATATTTTTGTAATGGTATTGGTGACGTTAGTGACAGCCATATTGCATAATTTAGCATTAGCAGTATTGATTGGTGTTATCATCGCTGCTTTGGTTTTTGCATGGGACAACGCCAAACGAATTCGGGCAAGAAAGCATATCGATGAGAATGGGGTAAAACACTACGAGATCTATGGACCACTGTTTTTTGGTTCTACAGCCGCCTTCGGAGAAAAGTTTGATATTTTAAATGACCCTGATGAGATTATCATTGATTTTGCTGAAAGTAGAATTGTAGACATGTCTGCTATAGAAGCTTTGAATAAAATTACAGAGCGCTACCTCAAAGTAGGGAAGAAGGTTCATTTGAAACACTTAAGTGCCGACTGCAGAGTTTTATTGGAAAATGCAGATGAAATTATTGATGTCAATGTATTGGAAGATCCAACTTATAAATTGGCGGTGGATAAAGTTTAACCTTTTAAGAATAGATTGATAATCTTCAAAATGTTTAATTCAGTATGCTGAAAAGTAAAGCGAACTCTCGGAGGGTTAGTATTTAATAGCTTACTAACCCTTCGAGAGTTAATCGCAAACTGAATGTTCTTTACCTCAACAAACTCAACGTCCCTTTGTACGTTTCTCCATCGTGTTTGATGATGTAGAAATACACTGCAGTGGCTAAGTTATCGCCATCCCATGACGGACTGTTTTTCCAATGGGCGACTTTCATGCCCCATACATTAAAAACAGTAATGTCTAATGGCAAGCCTTTGGTATTGCCTAGCTCCCAGGTATCATTATTGCCATCGCCATTGGGGGTAAAAATGTTGGGAATAATTAACGCACAAGGCTCTACTTGCACCATTATTTTGCTTCTCTCCTCTGCAACACAATTTTCTATTTCTGTTTCTAAATAAAAGGTTTGGTTATTTTTTACTTTAAAGGAATACCCAAATCCTTGAAAAAACGGATTGGTTGCCGTTGGAGAATTGTACCAATTCAATGCAGAAATGCGTTCTGAAAAATTGGGCGCAATGGTTTGGGTAGTGTTTTGACAAAAACTCACTACAGAATCTTTTAATCTGGGTGGAATGTTTTGAACCACTTCAAATGTATCTGAATACAAGGCATTGCAAACGCTCAACCGATAATACATCGGACTAGCTGTAGGAATATGATTGGCTGAATCTCCTGCGGTGATATTGTCCCAAATGGTGTTATTCGTACTGTATTGCCATTGAGTGGTGCCGTTGGAATTGCTGCTATACAAATTCACACTTTCTCCTTTGCAAATGGTATCTGCTGAAACAGCAACAGAACCCACAGCATGATTGGGCACAAAAGTAGTGTCCCATTGATTGTTAGCGCTCACTTCATCACGATTAAAAGTAGCGGTTACAATCAACTCATAATTGGCGCCCAAAGTGGTAAAATCCAACCCTTGGATTGGAATTTTTGCCGTGCTGCCTCCAAACAATGATTCCGTAGGAATGGGATTATAACTATTGGAACTGATTGCTTGATTTATGGTTTGCACCACAAATCCATTTCGTTTAACCGTAGCTGTAATGCGCATCGTATCTTGTGTAAAATCCAACCATTCTTCGCCGCTATTTGTATAGTTAATAGTGGCATTTACTGGGCTCGTATAGCACAAAGCACTATCAAACTGCACGGAAACAAGATTACCATCATAACTCAACGGCAAAGTAGCACAACTCCCCAAATAAAGGTTGTCGATAAAATAGTACGTGCCGAAGTATTCGAAATTATTCCTATTGTAACCCATGTAAAAGGTGTCAATTGCTGTGGTATCGTTAAAATTTCCCATCGTGAGTACCTTTTCTCCACCCACAGCTTTGTAGGTGTGATTGTACACAGTCCAATTTTTAGTTTCCGAAATGTATTCTGTGGGAGAAACTATAATTTGAGGCGTATAAGGTAAATTCTCATTAGAAGTTGAAGACACCTGACCATTGGACAAATAGATGCCCAATTGGTTGCGAGAGGCATGAGAAAAGGAATCTGCTAAATTAACATGAATCTGAAAACAATAGGTCGTATCGGCAATTAATACTTGTTTTAAATCACATTGGATGTAGTCACGAGTTGATTTAAAAAATTGATACAAAAGATACATTCTCATTCCTAAATAATTACTTCCATTTTGTGGATACTGAAAACCTGAATAATTTTTCGGAATTGTCCATAAAGTATCATGAAATTCATTATAGTATTCTGGTTGGGTATTTCCGCCCCCAGCTAATCGCCATTTATCCGGCCAATCAAACCCATTAATTATTTTGGCAGTATCTTCAAAAGAAGGATTGGGGATTAAATTTTGGGCGGTGCACCGCACCGCCCAAAACAAAATAATAATGGTTAAACTTAATTTCACTTATTCTATAATTAATTTACCTGCTTCCATTGAAGCATCGTTATTAACCAGACGGTAAAAATAAATGCCTGGTTGTATGTTATTCAATTTAATTTGATGAGTATTGGTAGTATTCAAACGGCTAAACACTTGCTGCTTGCCCAATACATCGTATAGCTCAAATGTAACGTTATCTTTCATCTTTTTTAATCCTTTTTCTTTTGGCTTGACCCAAAATGAAACAAAAAGTCAAGTCTTTGAGAAAAATAAATTCTTCCTCTTTACAAAACTTAACTTCGGCGAAGTGATTTCCTCTTAAAATCGGAACTTCTCCGCCTCTCTAAAGTTTCATTTTGATCAAGAATTCATTTTTCTCAAGGACAAATTCACGATGGACATTTGATTGTTTAATCCATTTTCCTTCGCTTATTATATGTGCTCATTTCTTTGTCAGAATGAGCATTTCGGTTATAGCTTGGCTCAAAACAGGCTTTAGAGCTCACTGAGCATTTGCCGAAGTGAAGTCTAAGACAATTAAACTATTCCCTACCTATACAAACTCAAAGTCCCTTTATACGTTTCTCCATCGTGTTTGATGATGTAGAAATACACTGCAGTGGCTAAGTTATCGCCGTCCCATGACGGACTGTTTTTCCAATGTGCGACTTTTATGCCCCATATATTAAAAACAGTAATGTCTAATGGCAAACCTTTGGTATTGCCCAATTCCCAAGTATCATTATTTCCATCGCCGTTGGGGGTGAAAATGTTGGGAATGATTAGCGCACACGGTTCTACTAGTACTTCTATTTTACTTCTTTTTTGTTGCGCAACACAGCTATCTACTTCCGTTTCTAAAAAGAACGTTTGGTTGTTTTTAACTTTAAAGGAATAAGTAAGCCCTTGAAAAAATGGGATAGTTGCTGTTGGAGAATTGTACCAATTCAATGCAGTAATGGGCTCTAAAAACTGAGGAACAATGGTTTGTGTGGTGTTTTGACAGAAACTAACTATAGAATCTTTTAGTTTCGGAGGAATGTTTTGAACCACTTCAAATGTATCTGAAAACAAGGCATTGCACACGCTCAACCGATAATACATCGGACTAGCTGTAGGAATATGATTGGCAGAATCTCCTGTTGTAATGTTATCCCAAATGGTTTGATTACTGCTGTATTGCCATTGAGTGGTGCCGTTGGAATTGCTGCTATACAAATTCACACTTTCTCCTTTGCAAATGGTATCTGCTGAAACAGCAACAGAACCCACCGAATGATTGGGCACAAAAGTAGTGTCCCATTGATTGTTAGCGCTCACTTCATCCCGATTAAAAGTAGCGGTTACAATCAACTCATAATTGGCACCTAAAGTAGTAAAATCCAACCCTTGGATTGGAATTTTTGCCGTGCTACCTCCAAACAATGCTTCAGTAGGAATGGGGTTATATATATTAGAACTGACTTCTTGATTTATGGTTTGCACCACAAATCCATTGCGTTTAACTGTAGTCGTAATGTGCAAGGTATCTTGCGTAAAATCCAACCATTCTTCTCCTGTATTGGTGTAGTTGAGCGTGGCATCTACAGGGCTCGTATAACACAAGGCGCTATCAAACTGCACAGAAACAAGGCCGCCATCATAACTCAATGGCAAAGTGGCACAACTCCCTAAATACAGGTTGTCGATAAAATAGTAAGTACCGTAATAATTTAGTTCTTTCGACTTTACGCCAGTAAAGAAAGTATCAATACCTGTAGTATCATTGAAGTTTCCCATCGTCAGTACCTTTTCTCCCCCCACTGCTTTATAGGTATGATTAAAAGCCAACCAATTCTTTTTTTCAGCAATGTATTCCGTAGGTGAAACTATTATTTGAGGAATATAGGGTAAATTTAAATTAGAATTAGAAGATACTCGATTGTTGGATAAATAAATGCCCAATTGGTTGCGAGAAGCATGTGTTACTGAGTCAGGTAGATTCACATGAATCCGAAAACAATAAGTGGTATCCGCAATTAATGGCCGGCTTAAACTACATTGTAGATAATCTCTTTGTGGCTTTGCAAACTCAACTAAAATATACATAGCCATCCCTAAATATCCATTCCCTTCTTGAGCATACTGATAACCAAAAAAGCTCTGAGGGACAGTCCATAATGTATCTTGAAATGGATTGTAATATTCTGGACCAGTGTTTATCCCGCCAGCCATTTGCCATTTGTCTGGCCAATCATAACCATTTACTATTTTGGCCGTATCCTCAAAAGACGGATTGGGGATTAAATTTTGGGCGGTGCATTGCACCGCCCAAAACAAAATAATAATGGTTAAACTTAATTTCACTTATTCTATAATTAATTTACCAGCTTCCATTGAAGCATCATTAGAAACTATACGATAAAAATAGATGCCTGGTTGCACGGCATTTAATTTTATTTGATGACTGTTGGTTGCATTCAGTCGTTTGATTAACTGCTGCTTGCCCAACACATCGTACAACTCAAATATAACGTTTTCTTGGTCACCCACTTCAAAGTTAAGGAAAATCATTTCCTTCGCTGGGTTTGGATAAATGGCAAAAGGAAATTGTTGAGTACTTTCGTCCTTCAATCGTTTACTAGCTCCTCCTATTGATGATGCAGGGGTATAGTTTACCATTTCGCAAGTGTTGAACACTTCGTTTCCGCCCAAAGCAGTGGTGATGGCCCTTGCTTGATACACTGCTAGTCCATCGTAATCTGGACATTTAGCTGCCATCGTTTGCAATTGAGACATTTCCAATTTAGTCAATGCCACTCCGTTTTTATAGTGTTCCGCAATGGGATTTATTAACGCTAGGTTGGCATCAAAATTAGTAGGAGTTCCTACTGATATTGCACTTCTTCCTGCGGTATTCAATGGTTTGCCCACTGCTTTTCCGATGGGTGTAGTTCGCATGGAATCAGAAAATTGCTTCCAAGTGGCGCTATTCATCAAAGCAGAATCTTTCGACAAATTGAAAAACAACAGCTGTTCGTTAAATTGGCTGGCACTGTCAATGGCATGCACCATATGAGGTTGGTTGCCTCTAGTACTTTTTCCCATTCTAAAGTTGCCCAAACCAGGAGCTGCTGAAGCAGTTGCATTGTTTCTAATTCTGGTTCTAGTGGTGCAAAACGCTGGATACAAGTTTTGATTCAATGAATTGTCCTTTGCTAAAATTGTGGCACCACTACCTGACCTATGTGAATTAAGTATGGTAGGATTAGTCTCCGTTCCATTCATAACAAACAATTTAGAAGCGCCTCCATTAGAGCTAATGGACATGGTATGGCTTCCAGTGCTAAAATCACCAATCCACCTATTTTCAGAGGCGGTGTCTACATCGCTATTGAGCAAATCACCAACTGCACCTATCACACCATTGTATGATAACACAAAACCAAAAGTGTGGTCTTTCATGTCGTTATTATAGACTTGAGCACCACCGTTATATCCTCTGAAAGTTAATCCATTCCCAGTATTTTCTACATTGTTGCAATTAACTTTAGGCAATCCGAATCCGCCATTTACTACTTCAATTCCTGTAACTAAGGTATTGGTTCGTGGTGTAGTTAAATAGTTGTTCGGGTCGTTATATACCTTATTACCTGTAATTTTGGTTTGAACGTTATCGGTTCTTATCCCCCAACTTGGAGTTGCAGGACAAGGAAATGGGAAACAAAACGGATTCCCTGCTGTATTGTCATTCAAATCCAATATGGTATTGTCCGTAATATCCACTTGACCATTATAAGCAAGTATACCATACTTTGCATGTTTGATGGTGTTATTTACAAACTTTGAAGCATAAGGAATGTAGTACATCTCTATACTATAGTTATTCATTGTAATCCCGCAACTGTTAGTATTGGTTTTAGTTGTAAAACTATTCACTCCATCTCCTTGATATTCTAAATCCATTTCTACTCCTTCTACAGTTGCATTTATACAATCAAGAAATTGTATACCAGTTTGAACGTTGTAGATTTTAGTTGAAACAACATGAACAAAATACAGGTTGTCTATGACTTTCAAAAACTTAGACTCAGGAATTAAAGGGTAATAAGTATTTAATGATGCAAAATGATTAACAGCACCACCATTAATTGTGAGATTTACATCATCTTCAGAATTAATACTAAATTTATTAGATATAAATTTAGCATCATCAATAACTACTTCTTTAGGGGTAACATCCTTAGAACCCAAGATATCTATAGCAACTTCTGAAACAGGAAATGTTGTAAAAAAGGGATGATTATAAAAGTCTTTAAAAACATCAGTGTCTGAAATGTAATCAGAATTTATTATTTTAACTTTTCCACCGCTTCCATAGAAATTACATAATGTAGTTGTTAATGGACTATATAAACCTGCATCTTTTAAATCCTCGATGAGTATTGCAGTTTCAGGATAATATTCGCCAATTGAGGCAGATATTAATGGAGTTGTACACTTTACATATATATGGGTGAATTTTGAAGCATTGGAATTTGCTGTGTATGATTTCGCAGTAAATACTCGATTGTTACGGTCAAAGGTTACATTATCAACATAAATTATTGGATCATTTAAACCTACAATACCATTGAAACTATTGGAAAAATTTGAACCTGTACCAAAAAAATCAGGATCGGAATAAATTGTCAAAGCTGAATTTGGGTTTTGACCATTAACATAAATACCATCCCAAAATTTAGAAGGATCACATGTTCTAATTGTACGTATGAAAGTAGGACCAAGCGGTGTAGATTGGTTATTATGTCCATCTATGGTTAAGTGCCCACCAACAACATCAATCTTAGCATTCTCGCCCATCATAATAAGACAATCTCTAAAAATGACATTTTCATTTATTGTTAAAGTTCCATTTATTTCAATAAGCTTATTCTCAAAAAGGGTAAAGCTTTTTGTTATCGGAGCAGTATAAAAAGGTAGCCAAGGAGCATCACTTATAATAGTCCAATCAAACACATTATTACTCTTTACAGTCGTAATATTTTCATTTGTAATTTTAATATCAGGTATTCCAGAATTTACTACCACTTGATCCGAAACGGTACAACCTCCAGAATTAGGAATGGTCATGGTTAAGGTGTATGTAGTAGCAACATTAAAGGTGTTGACAGCAGTTCTTGCAGCATTAGGATTGTCCAACCCTGTTGTTGGGCTCCAAGAATAGGTAGCTCCGGGTAACGTGCAACTAGGCCCAATTACAGTACTTTTGCAATAGCTAGGAGTTACATCAGGACCTGCATCTAAATGCAATAAACTTACATCGTCTAGGTTTGCAGCGCCTTCGTTTGCAATTGTCCCACTGCCTGCTGTAGACGAATATCCCATAAATATCAATCGGTCAAAATTATTATTCGCAGTTCGACAAAATTTAAAAGTTGATTTGGTCGCACTATATTGACTTGCAGTTATTATACCTACTTCTTGATAATCTGAAGGGCTTAACGTTAATAAATAATCGAGAAGTATCATATTGCTAGGACAAGCTAACAAAGTGGCTTCATTAATAAACCAAGCTTTAAAAGTTTCAAATTTAGAGTATGCAGTCCAAGAAGTTCGTTGCAACGAAAACGAAAGAAAATACTCTTTGCCACTTTTTATATCTAAATCAATTCCTATTGAACCACCGTCATGATATGTCGATTGTACTAGTGGATCACTAACATATACATCATAAAGCTCCGCAAAAGGATTGTTATTAGGTAACTGATTATTATAATGGATATCGGTTCCTCTATAAACATACCAAGTAGGAGTTGAGTAACTTTTCCATTCACAAACCTCACCTAGTGAGAAGGCATTAAGTGCATCAGGTGAAGCAATACTTGCGAAACTAAAATTTCCGTTTTTTACTAACTCCATGCAGTTGTTATAGCTGGTTGGGCAGGGATTTGGAACCGCCATTACAACTTTTGCAATAAAGTCCAATTGTGGCGTTTTGTCTGCAAATCTTATGATTTCAATCATATAATCTACACCTATGCTTAAATTTTCAGAAAGTAAATATGCCGCAGGAAAGCCATTTGTGCTAATGACAGAATCAACTAATGACAAATTGCCGCAATCTTCAAATTGATAGAGGTATACTTTCTCAAATTCCAATGGGTCTCCAGTTGAGAAAAATTCAATGAGCATAGAGTCGCTACTGGCGGAAAATTGCATGAATAAATTTTGTTGATCTTCTTGAAATTGTGCTTCTATTTCTTCTTCTCCATAATAATAAGGGTTATCACATTCTTCGCCTGTATTAGAAGCAAAGAGACTAAACGAACTCGTTAGTAATAACAAGATGTTTAGTAGTATTTTGTTTTTCATGTTTTAAGGTATTGGTTCTATTTAATAATATCAAAAGAGTTTTTTACTAGTATCTCCTTCGTTAAACATAATTGCCTTTACCTAAAAAGAGATAATTGGTGGTGTTGTTAACTAGAAATTCAATGTAAAAAATTGGAGAGAAAGTGAAGGATACATTAAGATTCAGCCCTTTAAGAGTAGAGAAGTTAATTGGAATGAAGGGGCTAAAATTCAACTTGATAAAAGTAGGTTAGGTTTGAAACCTAAAAATAGTTAAAAAACCAATACATTTGCAAGTGTTTAATTTTTAACCGCTAACAAAACGATCAAAAAATATTAGATTCCTTACAAACATTAAGGTTCATCAAGTCAAAAAGTTATAAACAATTGAAATTGTAGTAGTCAAGAAGGGTGTTATATTAAGTGTTTTTTATCTCAGTATGTGAGAAATTGTTTCGTGCGAACTATACAACAAGGCAAGAATATTACATCGTTTTATAATGAATCTAATTTTTCTTACTTCACGAAATTTTAATCTGATGATGATAAAGTAAACCGGCCAATCCATCGCGAGAAAAAGCAGCTCCTTTTATGCGGTTCATATCTGGGCGGATGGCATAATTGTTAGACGTTCTAAAATCGGCTTTTTCTAGGTTGGTGTTTTCAAAAATAGCGGATAATAGATCACAGTTGGTAAAATTAGCAGCCGTTAGATTGGCTTCGGTAAAATCTACTTCATGCAAGTTGCAATTGGTGAAGCGAATCTTTTTGAGCACCAACTGATAAAATGAACTGAGGTTGATGGTACAATCAGTAAACTCAAGGTCCAACAGGAATTTATTGCAATCCTCGAAGTGCAAACCCAATAATTTACATTTATCGAAGGCGACAGTTTTAAAGGCCGTGTTGATTAATTTTGAAAGACTTAAATCACAATTAATGAAGGTACATTCTACGAAAACGAAATCAGCCAAATCAAAATGAGAAAGGGAACAGTTTTCAAAAGTGCAGTTGTCATATTCTCCTTTTTCTAGGTGTGTTTTATTTTTAAATATTTGATCTTCAAAACTATTTTCTACCATTTTTAATTGCTCTTTGTGCTTGCTCGAGGTGTCGTTGATTGTGATAAATGACCACTCTAAAAGTATCTCCACATTTCAACTTAATCCATTTCGAAATACTAATATTGGTTTTAACTCGATTCAAATTTACAGTTTTAGCCAATTCTAGCAGCCCTAAAAGTTCAGTTTGCTGCTGTAAGAAAGTAGTAATTGTTGAATGATCTAGTTGACTGCCCATTGGGTTCATCGACTTAAAGGTCTTCATTTTGTTTAGCTTTTCTTTTGGCAATAAGCTAACTGCAAAATAATTTCCCAAGCAAGTACTTTTGAAATTTTCGGCGTTTTCTTTTTTGGCAGATTTTAATCGATCATTAATTTCTGGAATATAGAATTCTCCATATCGGTTCAAGTGTTCAATGCATTCCAATGCGCTCCATGATTGTTCATTCAATCGGGCATTTAAGAGGTTTTGATCGAGTTGCTGCAATGATTTTACCGATTCAATGGATTCATTCACCCTTTTTGTCAAATCTATAATTAAGTCTTCTGATTTTTGAGTCATCATTTTTTTTCTACAAAGTTGGCCTCAATACAATTCATAAATCTTGATTCAAATCAAGCTTTTTAATTCTAGACAACGTTTCTGGCGTCATGCGCAAATAGGAAGCGATAAATTTATGTGGAATCTCTTGAAAAAGCTGTGGACTTCTTGCCAAGACTCTTTGATAGCGCAATAGAGGAGATGCAGTCAACAAATCAATTTCCCGTTCCATTTGTTGATGAACTAAACCAGCTAACGTCGAATACCATAAATCTTTAAATGGAGGATGAGTCAAGATTAATTGATCAATGGTTGATTTGGAGACTCGTTTTACCACCGTTTTCTTTAATGCTTGTAAGGATAAATTGGACACTTCTCCACTCAAAAAAGAATCCAATAGTGTGATGAAGTTGTTTTGATAGCCAAATCGAATGCTGTGTTCTGTTTCTTCATCCAAATAAAACACACGAACGGCTCCTGAAACGATGAAATATACATGAGTTTCCTTATCACCGGCTTGTTTTATGTATTGATTTCTTTTGATCATCAAGTCCTTTTCCCAGGAATTATTCTCATCAAAAATCAAGCACATTTCTATTATTGGATTCAAGTATTCGAGTTATAAAAGTTGAACAGTTAAATGAAAAAGGCGTGATGGAGATCCATCACGCCTGAAATAATTAGTTAAAGCTAGTTAGTGCTTATATCTTTCTGCATACAATAATAAGTAAATGCATGTAATAATTGACTAACTATTATGCTTGCAGAATAAATAAATGGACTACGAATACAGGGCGAATGCTTCTTCTAAAATCTCAGCCAATTCCACAACATCGATATCTTCCTTTGGATTAATTCTATAGATTTTAAATCGTTTGCGATCACCACTTTCTAAGGCTGCATGATGCAGTCGGTATCCATCAGCAAAACTGACATAGGCATCTTCTGTCACCTTATCTTTCCATAGGTAGCAGAACATTTTTTTATTCAAATAGAAAAATGGGAGCTTGTATTTCCATTCTTCAGTGATGGCTGGGTGAGCAACCTTTAAAATAGATCGTAAAGCTAAAAAGCAACCTTTTAGTGGTTCCTCTTGATTTTCGTAAAATAAATCGATTTCTTTCATTTAGTGATTATTCAATGTTGGAGAGTATTTCAATTGGTAAAACAATTTTAAATGTTGATTGCTAAAATGAGTGGTATCCACTGATATTTCGGAAGAATAAAGAAACCCTGAGGGCGGCAGAGAATCTAAAACTATCGGCTCGTTGGTATTTTTTTCTAACATCCTTGTTCTGCTTTGTAATCCTTCTGAATAGGTAGAAATTATACTGAATTGAATCGAAATGTATCCAATCGCTATAAAAGCAATCATTGCTGCTACTGCAGTGGAAACGTATTTATTTATGTTTTTACCTTTTAGATATAGATTGATGAAGTATAAAATTTTTAGGTAGCCAAATAATAAAATCAAATTGATGGGGAAAAGCGTTCTTGCGGCTCCAATATCTTGAGTGATGTATGTAATTATCAATTGATAGAGAAATAGAATTCCCAATAAGTTGATTGAAATAAAAATGATTTCAGCTGTTAGCTTTCTTGAATTGATTGCTTCACCTTCCATCTGAACAAAAATCAATGGCAAACCTAGCAACAACAATTTTGGAACGATGGGCAATAGATAATGCGAAATATCGAGTGCTGTCAATTTAAAATTGAGTAGAAAAGCGTCTATTGCCCCAATCTGCTCAAAATGCATCATTCTATTGTTGCTTCCCTTTCCATTCAATAAGAGGAGCAATGACAGTAACATCAAAATCAAGTATAGGATACTCCATTGAATATTTATGGGCTTTTCTCGTTTCAAATTTTTGATGAGTGTGTTTAACAGCAGATAGATGGCGATTAAGGCGATGGGCAAACTAGAACCTCCAATATAAATACTTGGTAGGATAAATGCCAAACCAGTCTTGTTAGTCAACTCGGATGCACGAATTTTAAAGAAGAGAATTGCTAATAATAGGGTAGTGGTAAGGTAGGTTGTGGAACTTGCCAACCAAAACCAAACTTCTCCTATTTGAAAAGTACCTAAGAATAGTAGTGAAGTGACATAAAAACTAAGGGTGTTAGATTGAATTTTAAAGGTAGAAAGCAATTGTTTGGTAAGCATAAACAGTAACCAACCATTGAATAGGCTATATCCGATTAAAATAGATTGAGATGCATTGAGATAACCCCAAAGAATGGAATGATTCAAGAGCAATGAAGTCCATCTGCTATTCCATGTATTTCTTTCAAAAAGCATGGCTTTCCAAACACCTAATCTTCGGACTTGATCTGCAAAATAATAGTCGTCAATTGCTAAATTTTGATGAATAGCGAGCCAAATAAACAGCAGGATTGCAGTAATAATAGAGAATACAATGAAAACACGATCTCTGCGTAATGGAATCAATAGGGGTTGAGTTAAAATGGGTTAATATTTAAAAGTAAATAACCCTTTTTTACTAGGCTAATTTTATGATTATTTTTTTTCAATTCAATGTTCGATTGATGAGAATACTAGACGGTATCTAACAAGTAGGCAATAAAATCAAGGTTTTTATGACAATTTTTATCAAATTATTATGATAAATTTGAGGAAACTAAATCCCAATCAATGATCTCCATTTTAAGTTCATCTTTTGATTTACTACCATCATGTTAAGAGCGATAATTATAGATCAAGATGAGAAATCTAGTAACTACCTAAACACTATTATTACAGATTTTTGTCCTGATATTAAAATAATTGGAGTCGCTTCTAATATCAAAGAAGCTGAGATGCTGGTTTGTAAAAAAGTCGACCTTGTCTTTTTAGATGTTAAATTTCCAGATGGTGATTGCTTTGAATTGCTCAATAGTGATGTATGTAAAAACTGTCGTGACTTCAAGATTATTTTTACAACCAAGAGCGACCATTATGCCTTGAAGGCTTTTAAGTATTCAGCAACCGACTATTTAATAAAACCGATTGATCCTGTTGAACTTGTGGATGCAGTTTGTAAAGTCATTAAGCAAACAGAGGAAACCGAAACAGTGAAAGAAAGATACTTGAAGGACATGTTTGATGGAAATCAATTTAGAAAAATCGCATTGCCGGTTAACTTTGGTCTAGAGTTAGTTAGTTTAGATGATATTATTCATATACAAGCAGATGGAAGCTACTCTAAAGTGTTTCTAACAAATTGTAAACCTATCTTAGTAACCAAGAAGCTAAAACATTTCGAAGAGATTTTGGAAGGGAACACTTTTGTTCGTGTGCATTATTCACATTTGGTTAATTTAAATCATGCCAATAAATATTTGAGAGGTGATAATGGTCAGTTAGTGATGTCTGATAAATCAATTATTCCTGTTTCTAGAAAGAAAAAGAGTGAATTGTTAGACATCTTAAAGTAATTTAAAGTTCTTATGTGGTTGCATTCTATGTAGATATATCATATATTTAGAAAATGGAAGTAAAGCAATGTTTGGAGTGCCAAGATGAATTTGAAGGTAGAGTGGATAAGAAGTTCTGTTCAGACCAATGCAGAAATACATACAACAACCGACAAAATAAGGATGCCAATTCAATAGTTCGAAGCACCAACTATATTTTACGAAAGAATAGACGAGTGCTGGCAGATTTAAATCCCAATGGAAAGTCGAAATGTACAGCAGCCAAACTAAAATCAAAAGGATTTAATTTCAATTATTTCACAAGTGAGTACATCACCAAGAATGGTGCAATTTATAAATATGTTTACGATCAAGGCTTTTTGCTATTAGACGATGGGACTTATGCTTTGGTAATCAAAAAAGAATACATTGACTAATGAAAAATTTTCAACTTAAATACATCGATTTTAGTCTTTTACTATTGAGATTGACTTTTGGAGGATTACTATTTTTGAACCACGGTTGGCCCAAAGTGTTGTCTTTTGAAGAGAAGTTTCATTCGTTTCCAGATCCACTAGGGGTGGGTAGCGAGATCAGTTATGGATTGACACTATTCGGAGAGGTCTTTTGTCCTGTATTGATAATTCTTGGATTATTTACAAGATATGCTTCCATTCCTGTTGTTATCACCATGTTTGTTGCAATATTTATAATTCATGGAGCAGATCCATTGGCACAAAAAGAAATGGCTATTCTCTATTTGGTTCCGTTTTTGGTTTTATTGATCTCTGGTCCTGGGAAAATTAGTTTAGATGCTAAATTGAAAGTCTAGAAAGGATAACCAATGGCAATGTTGAACACAAAATTGTCTTGTCTCCATGATTTAGAACCCAATTGAATACTGTCAAATGTCCATCGGTCACCTTCTGGTAAAAAGGGCTTACGAATTGGAAAAGCCAAATCGAAGCGGATGACGAAGAAAGTAGCATCAACTCGAAGACCGGCTCCTGTGCCAACTGCTATTTCATCTAGAAACTGATCAACTTCAAATTTACCACCAGGCTTATTGGGATCTTCATTCAGTAACCATACGTTTCCTGCATCAGCAAATATGGCTCCTTTTAAAAAGCTGATGATGTCAAATCGGTATTCTAGGTTCCCCTCTAATTTTAAATCACCAGATTGATCTAGAAATAAAGAGTTCCGCTGTTCTTGTTCACTGATAGAATAAGTTCCCGGCCCTAAAGTTCTTGCTTGAAATGCACGAATACTGTTTGAACCACCGATAAAAAATTGCTTGATGTAGGGCAATGCGTTAGAATTTCCAATTGGAATACCAACTCCTGTTATTAATCGAGTGACAATTTGGTTGTTTTCATCAATATTAAATAAGTATTTGAAATTTAAATCAGTTCTCACATATTGACTAAATGTAGCGCCGAAAAGCTTATAATTACTTGAATCAGAAGGAGCTTCTCCTTTAGTAATAGCGGTTGCTATTTGAGCTATATTTCCCGAAAGGTCTATATTTCCTTGAAAAAAGAAGTTGTGTCGTTTCTCTTTTTCTAATCGGCTGTCGTACTTGAAGGAATAGGTGGATCCAATGATAAATTGCTCTTCAAAACTTCTTCTAATCAATGGGTTTTTGTCTAGAATGAGTTCAAAATCAGGTTTTGTATCTGACAACTTTAAGAAGTTAATGTTGATGGGATTGTATTCGTGTGATTTTGTTTCCGTCTCCCTCCAACGGTATCCAAAAGAAACACCGAATGAATTCATTTTATAATATTGAACTCGATTTAACAATCGGTAATTGAATTTGTAACTTGTTTTAGGGGTATATCTAGTTGAGCTACTTTTAATATTGAACGGAACAATAAATCGTGGAAAACTCAATTCCACTTCAGCTCCTAATTCATAAGAATTCAATCCTTTGGCATTTTTAGTGATTTGAGTTTCAAATCCAGAATTCAAATTCACTGTTAGGAGTTCTGCGCCTTTTAGTAAGTTTCGATTTCTGAAAGTAGCTTCAAATCCGGGCCCAACGAAGTTGTTTGACTTGGAAGTAGCAGACACTTCCAATCGAATGGATTTTTTCGGTAGTGGAGTAAGGTTAATATAAGTGTTCAAGAAATGATAATCTGTAGAATCTTCTAGGAATTTAACATTTACGAATTTAAAAGGGCCTAATCCAGTATACTTTCTAATGGTTCGATCGTGAAGTTTTCTAGAGTAAAGACTTCCTCTTTCGAATGCAGACTCATCGACGATGATTTCAGGTCGAAATGTGCTGTCTTTTTCCAAGTAATAAACTGAATCTATCTTCAGCGTATCGTAATTTTTAAAATTTTCTTCATTTGTTAGGTCATACTGAGGATTGATGTATACTTGATTGATCCTATAAACTTCTAAGTTCTTTTTATCGACATTGTTTTTTAAGGTCAAAAACACATCTACTTTTCCATTTATGGTAGAATCAATTTCCCAAAGTAAAAACTCTTCATTGAAATAAAAGAAACCGCGATCTTTTAGGAATACATTTATACGAGAACGTTCATTTTTCAAATTTTCTAGGTTGTATGCATCTCCTGTTTTAACGATGCTTTCCTTTTGGGCATCTTTTATTACAGCTGAAATTACATTCACCGGCTCAGGATAGGTGACAGAATTTATTTTATACTGTTTTCCAGGTGTAATGGTATAGGTAATACTCGCTTTTTTCTTTTTTTCTTTTATTTTTAGATCATACTTTACAATTGGGAAAAAGTAGCCGTTGTTATACAATCTGTTCTCTATTAATGAAGTGGTTCGCTCCGCATTCAGTTCGCTCAGCAGTACTGGAGGCTCTCCAGTTTTTGTACGCAGATTATATCGAATTCCTTTTTTCTTTTTGGGTTCACCAACTACGTTATAAATCCAAAGTTTCGCTCTCAATGCACCAAACGCTTTTTTATTCGGCACTGGTACAATTACCTCTTCGATTTTTCCTTTAATTTCACTGTCGTCTGATTTGTTAATTTTAATGGTGGCTCCAGTATATAACTTTTCACCCTCGTTCAAATACTTGGTATTACTACAGCCAAATAAAAACAACAATCCAATGCTTAAAAGGAATAGGTATGGAGATTTATTTTTCATTCTTCTGTTTCATTTAAAGGTGCTTTTGGAACTTCTACTTCCTCTTCTTTTTTTATGTTTTCAGGTTTTTTAAACAGTTGTTTTAAAGTTTCATAATCTCTTGTATAAATTAGTGCTACACCTGTTTCTACGATATCACCTTCAATAATTCCTTCAAATCGATTGTCTCGATACAATTTTGCTTTGTATCTGCCATCATCAGTAATGGAGTATTCTATGGTAACATCTCCAGCAAAGTCACTTACTGTATTTCTTTTGGCGCGTTCTCCTTCTAAGTCTACATCTCCGCCTACTTTCACAGAAACTCGATCATTCAAAAATGATTTACTCACTGCTAAATTTAATTCAGTTCTTCCTTCAAATCCTCCAGATGTAGTTGAGTAATCTTCATAAGAATCGACATTTAAGTCTAAATTGACTCCTTTTACATATCTATCGGACAATCTGTTGAGTTGTTGATTTAGAACCTTACTAACTGAGTTTCGTGCTAAGTTTGAACCATCATTTTGATCGTTGAATGAATTCGATGCAATGAATCGTCTCAAAATGATCAATGCAAATACTTGCTTATTCAATTCGCTTTCTTGTTCATTTAGCTCTTGTAATTTCGCATAAACAATGCCGTTTAAAGCGGATTTATTGTCATCAGGCAGTTCAATTTTAAATGAAATTTCAGGTTTTAATAACTCGTTTTTCATCATTAAATACACATCAAAAGGAATTTTTTCTTGATAAGCTAATCGCTCACTTTCACTTAATGCTGAACTCTGCTGACTCAATAAATCCAACGGAGATGCTTTTACATTGTAGATTGCTGAGATGTCCATTTCTGCCTCTAGTGGGTCTCCAGACCATGTTATTGAACTTCCTGGCTTGATTTCAAATTTCCGTTTCACAACGTCGTAAAGGGTCAAGTCATAAAAACCACTATTGATCACATACCTTCCAATTAATGTCACTTTTCCGCTTTGATCTATTTGAGCAATAATAACACCACCACCCAATAAGTTTAGTTTATCTCCTGCTATTGGATCGACTACAATATTGAAGTTGGTCTTTTCATCGATTTCAATTCTCGCTGTAACGTCAAGTCCAAGAATACTAGAAGTAGCAGTATCAGAAGTTTTGTCTCTTCCAAAAATGGAGTTAAGATCTTCACTTTTGTCAACAAATACGACCACACCTTCTCGACTAATTTCTGATGGATCATCACTAGGAAGTACAAAAGTAAAATCGGTGCCTTCATTCAGTTTTAAATCCGCTTCGATGATTGGTTTATCTTGATCTCCTTTTATTTTTATATTGCTGCTAAACAATACTTTTCCATAAAATAAATCATTGTCACTCTCTTTAGTTGTGTTCAGAGCTTGGAAGTTTTTACTCTTGATCACCAAGTCAAAATTATACTGGTCAATCGTTTCGAAAGCGATGTTGCCATCGATAGAAAATGAGTTCCCTGTGCTATCTTTCACACTGAATTGCTTAAACAATAGGGTATTTTTATTGAATTCAATTTTATCATTACCAAACACGTAAAAACTATTCAAGTATGTCGAACGAAGTTTTACATTGTTCATTTGTATCTCACCGGTTATATCGGGGTTTTCTGCGCCTCCTTTCATTGATACTTTCCCTGAAAGATAGCCCTCAGACTCTTTCAACTGGTCGAAAGAAAAAGACTCCAACGTTTTTAGCTGCAGTTTTTTGATATCTATTAATAAGTCAAATGGGGCTATGGAATCAGAATAGCTGCCTTTAAAGGTAACGTCGTTTTCGTGGCCTGTTAATGCACCGTTGAAGGCTAATTTATCCGTTGTGTTGTTGGAAGAAATACTCAAATTACCAGCTGGTTGATTCAAAAAGTATAAACTGTCCAGTTTTAAATTGGCTTCAAATTGGAAGCTTTCCTTTTTAGTCCAAATACTAGTCGTTCCGTTGAGCAATCCGGTCAATAATTCAATGGAATCATTCTTTGTATTTTCCACTAAATTGAGCAGGTTTTCGATTCTAAATCCATTGAAATCAAATTTTAAAGCAGCTAAGTTTTCTTGTGGATTACTAATCTTAAAGGTTTCTTTTCCATGCGTTAACTTGAAATTCTCAACTTTTGTAGAATCGCCGAAAGTAAATTTATTGTTTTGATTGATTTTCCATTTTTGTTGATCAAGAATTACATTGTCATTTAAAAATTGAACGATAACAGCATCCTTAGCTCGATAACTAATCGCTTCAATGAAATAGTTGAGCGTGTCATTATCGTTTAGTTGTTGGAAAGTACTGGTCAAAGTATCGTTCTCTGCTTTTCCATAGAGGGCGATGTTTTTCAACAAATATTGGTCGTAGGATACACGATCTAAGCTCAATTCATAATCAAGTTGTCTGTTGTTTGCTCTGACATTGATATCCAGACTGTCAACTTGAATATTGCTGTAATTAACATTGGGTACAGACAAGTTGATATTGAATAAATCCTTATTGGAATTGAATTCTCCATTGATGTATCCACCTTCAAAAGTTTGTAAATCTGGAAGCAATATTTCACTAAGAACGGGGTTGTTTCGGATGGTCAAATCAAAGCTGAATTGTTGATTCTCTTTCGTTAAACTAGAATTAACGGTATCGTTGTAATACTCTTGAAAGAATTTTTGCATCGAAATACCCAATTCAGAAAAGGCAATATTCCCTTTGAAGTTTCCGGTCAATAAATCTGAATCAATGGAAATATTCGAATTGGAAGTATCCTTAAACGAAACGAAAAGTAAGGAGTCTATTTTATAAAACTCATCATTCTGTTTAATCTGAAATTTACGGATTTGGAAATCTCCGATCATGTCATCAATATTATTCCCGATTAGGTCTGCAGTTATCGCTGTTTGAATGCGGTAATCCTTGTCTGTAATATGGAGTCGTTGTAAATCTACTCCTTCCAAATCAAACTTGAATTTATATTCTGGAATAGAATCATTCATGCTCACAAGCCCATCAAACTTAAAAATCAAATTGGTGTCGTTCATGGATGCATTGCCCATAAATGTTTGATCCATGAGTTTTCCATCAATCACTAAATCGCTATACGTGTAATTTTTGTAAGTAAAGTCACTAATGTTGGCTCGAACAATAGATTCAATACTTTCAAAGTTCAACCCTTTTCCATCGAGAAAAGCTTCTAGATTTAAGGTGCCAAAAGTGGTGTCTTGTATGATTTTACCCAATTCTATTTTAGATAATTTAAGTGCTGCTTTGTACGCCAAATTTTCTAAACTATCTGTTGAATTGCTTAAGTCTAATGCTATGCTTCCATTTGTTAAATCACTCTTTATATTGATTTTTGAAGTTAAATCATTTTGAGTTCCTTTTGCATATCCGCTGATAGTGATGCGTTTCGGTAAGGTAATTCCGGTTGGAAATAAACTGTCACCAAGCATTGATTTTAAATCGCACTGAGTGGTATTAATGGTGTTAATTTTTAAATCGTAATACGATTTCTCAAAATTCAAGATATCTTTCACAACTCCATTTATCGAAATTCGGGTATCTCTTAATCCACTTAAATAAAGCTGATTGATGAAAATTTTTTTCAGATTTCCCTTAACATCAGTGCTCAATGTCAGGATTTGATTCCGATTTTTGGCAATGAGCTCATTGTTGATTTGCTCCGGACTGAAATAGAACAAATCTTTTACCGCAATTTTTGAACTGTTCAATTGAATGTCAAAATCTAATGCGTTTAAATCATCGCCAATGGTTTCCAAACTATTAAATGACAAGGAAGCATATTCCTTGATTTCTGTTCCATTCTTAGTTCTAAATAGCAGATTTGAAAGTGTCGCTTTTTGCGCTTCCAAGGTAACATCAGTTTGCAATTGATCGATTTCAAATCCACTTTTCTCGGAAACGCTTAATTCAGCAAAAGAAGCTTTAATATCAGAGATGCCATTGTAATGGAGTTTACTTCCTTCCAAATTGCTGATAGTTATTCCTATATGACTAAAATCTATGCCTTCATTAGTTGGTGCTGCATTGTTATCGTTGTAGTTAAATTCAAAATCCGTCCAATTGACTTCTCCTAAATCCACTAACCAATCTTGGGAAGTGGAGTCGTTGGGCGAAACTTCATCAGTAACTTTTGTTGCTGTTGGTTCTTGATTGAAGTCAAATTTGGTTGCTGCTACTTTTAAAGAGTTAACATCTATTTTTTGGTTGATTAAATCAAAATCATTGACCTCCAATTCAAGGTTTCCGATGGCAGATTTCAAATTGATTCCTCCCAATTGATCGATAAAAGTGACATTACTTTCATTAATTGCAATGGTATTTGCTCCAAATTGATACGTCAATTCTGTTGAGTCTGTTGAAACTTCTGTGGATGTTCCTTGAAATAATTCAAGCGCTAATTGAAGTTGATTAATTTCAATGTGGTCTGCTTTTATGATTTCTTCATTCAGATCAAATTGATTCATCTCAATTGCCAATTCTCCAACGGTAGTATTTACGGTGATTCCATTATACGGATCGTCCATTTTAAACCGAACATTCGTCAGTTTTAACTCATCCACACCAAAACCCCAGGCGGCCGATGTATCATTGGGCAATTCTTCTGTTGCGGTTGTATCTTCGCTCGCAAAAGCATCAATAAAAAATTGAAAGTTAAAATCTCCGTTTTCAGGATTGGTCTTCAGGTTAGCAGTTGTATTCTTTAACTCTATAGACGAAATGTTGATTTTTTTCCCCATTAAAGAAAATAGGTTGATGGAAACATTCAACTCTCCAGCATAAACTAACGTGTCTTGATTAAGATCTTCGGCGTAGAGCCCTTGTAATTGAATCAAATCGAAAAATCCCAAATAAATGTGATCCAACTCAATTTTAGTTTGCGTTTTATCGGAAACAAAAGCGATAGCCTTTTGAGTAATAAAGTTTTGTGCTTTCTCGGTTCGAATTGCCAATACTAAAACTCCAAAAATTACAATCACCGCAAAGAGGACAAAAAAGAGAATACGGGCGATTTTTTTAAGGATGACCAAGGATAACGTGGTATTAAATGAATGCAATACGTTGCAAGTTAAATGCCAATAAAGTTACAACTTCACTTCGCTAGTATTTACTTTTACTGCATAAAATCCTGGTTTTACTTCTTGGTTTATTGCAGCAGCATAATTGTTTGTAAAAACTGCTCCAAAATAGAAAATTAAAGAGGAATAAAAAACAAACAATAGCAATAAAACGACACTTCCTGAAGCTCCAAATATGGAATCAATGTTGCTGTTGATTAAGACCCTCCCTAGAATAAATTTTCCAATGGTAAAAAGAATAGAAGTAAAGAAACCGCCTATAACAGCAGGTTTTATTTTTATTTTGGCATTTGGCAAAACCTTAAACAGTAGGCTAAACCACAATGAGATGGAGAGAATGGAAAATAGTGCATTGATGCTTTTAATCAGTAAGATGTTCCAATCTGGATTGTATAGCGCGACAAAACTGCCTAGAAAAGTCAAAAAGGTGTCCGATACTAGGGAAAACAGGAAGATAACCCCTGCAATAATTAATAAAAAAAAAGAGAGTAATCGCTCAAAAATGGCTGTTAAAAAGGGTTGATTCGCTTTTGGTTTAAATCCCCATAATAAATTGATGGAATCCTTAATCAATTTGAATAAGGTAGTCGCTACAAACATCATGAACACAAACACTAAGATAGAAGTAAGGGGTGCGTCTGCAATGGATTGGAAGTTTTCAAATACCACTTTAATTTGGTTAGCAGTTTTGTCGCCAAAATAACTAGATAATTGGCCAAATAATTCTCCACTAATCAAATCTGGAGTAGTGAACGTACCTAATACTTTACTGATTATGATTAAAATAGGAGGTAAGGCAAACAAAGAGAAAAACGCAGTAGAGGATGCCAATGCAAGTGGATTGTAATTTCTATAATCCTTTATGGAAGCAATAATAACTTGAAAAATGGACATCAATGGAGGTTAAATAAAAGCAAATTTAAAGCAATCAAATGAATTGCTAATTATATGATGGATCTTCGGGGAAGTTAGCCATCATCGCAAATTGATCTCCTTTTTCCTTTAAAACAGTTGCCCATAAATCGTCAGCATCTGTATTTCCAAAAAGCAATTCATTCGTTGCTGACATAATTAACCACGATTCTTCTTTCAGTTCTTCTTTGATTTGATCTGGTTCCCAACCCGCATATCCCAAAAAGAATCGAATGTCTTTCGTTGTAATCAATTCTTTTTTAATCAGTTCTTTTAAAAAATTAAATTCTCCTGACCAATACAGATCTTCTTGAATGTGAATGCTTTTTGGAATTAAATCGCCTTTCGTATGAATGAAAAACAATCGCTGAGCTTGCACAGGTCCGCCCAAAAATACTTCAGCATCAAAAGGAGGGAAGTCTTCTAAGACCTCGTTTATTTTAAGTCCAACCGTTTTATTAATCACCATTCCTACAGTACCATCAGAGTTATGTTCACAAATAAGTACAATTGAACGTTTGAAATGAGGGTCTTGCATAAAAGGTTCTGCAATTAATAACCTTCCTTGCTCGATCGGCAACGCATTCAATTTCTTGATACTGTAGTTTAAAGGATTCAATTCCATTTTCAAGGTTTTCTCAAATGTAATAATTCTGAATTTTATTGCTTTTAATTTCTTCCAGTTTTTATTTCTTCCGACCTTTACAAGTGTGATAAATCGATCATTTCTAGATTAAGAATAGACTAAAATTAAAAATGATGGCTGATATAAGAAAAGAAGTAGAAACGGTGCGCCGCGACTTTAATTTTGGAACATTGGATTTCTCAGATGTTCCAAATAATCCAGTTGAGATAATGCAAGAATGGATTAAAGATGCATTTGAAAAACAACACAAAGACCCAAATGCATTTGTACTTTCTACAGTGCACAATGGGAAACCTGATTCTCGAGTGGTGTTATTGCGGGATTTTGATGAGAATGGATTGACCTTTTTTACCAATTACAATTCAAAAAAAGGAAATGACATTGCTCATGGACAAGATGTAGCGGTTAATTTTTATTGGATAGAATTAGATCGTCAAGTTCGGATTTCGGGAACAGCAGAAAAAGTAGACGCTAAAGTTAGTGACGACTATTTCAACTCCAGACCAAGAGAAAGTCAGATTGGAGCATGGGCAAGCAATCAAAGTTCAAAAATTGCTTCAAGAGCAACGATAGAAGAGAATGTAGCCCACTTTACAACCAAATTTGAAGGACAACCAGTTCCACGACCAGAACATTGGGGCGGATACTGTATCATACCGGATAGGTATGAGTTTTGGCAAGGCAGGGCTTCTCGTTTGCACGATCGTTTGCATTTCGAGAAAGTGAATGGTAAATGGACAATTGATCGATTGGCTCCCTAATTTATGACTTTTTTAGAGCGTTACCTTTCCAAGCAACGGTTGTATTCCGATTTGATTCAGTCAGCTCCTGAGAACAATTTATTGTTGTCTGTGGTTGTTCCTGTTCACAATGAACCTGATATTCTTCCTACTCTAAATGCATTAGCTAATTGCGACCCGACCCAAAATGGAGTCGAAGTAATTTTGGTGATCAATGCATCTGAAATGGCCGAAAAGTCAATAAAACAGCAAAATCAATTAACGAGGGATGTATTCCATGATTTTGTTTCAACGTATGATGGACAGCTAAAGTTTCACTGTATTCTTAATAACGAACTGCCTAAAAAACATGCAGGAGTTGGGTTGGCCCGTAAAATAGGAATGGATGAAGCGGTCGCTCGTTTTGCTAAAATCAATCAAGAAAAAGGTATCATTGTTTGTTTTGATGCCGATTGTACATGCGCTCCCAACTATTTAAAAGAGATTGAGAAAGCATTTATAAAGCATTCTCCAACGGCAATGAGTATTCGATTTGAGCATCCGTTAAATGGAGAAGAATACAGTGCTCAGATTTACGCTTACATTACTGATTATGAACTGCATTTAAGAGTGTATAAAAATTTAATTACCTATGCTGGTTTGCCATACGGATACCATACGGTTGGTTCGTCTATGGCTGTAAATGTATTGGATTATTGCAAGCAAGGCGGAATGAATAAGCGCAAAGCAGGAGAGGATTTTTACTTTCTTCAGAAGTTTATTCAATTAGGGCCTATTTATGAGTTAAATACCACTTGTGTTTATCCCTCTCCTCGAGTTTCTGATCGAGTGCCTTTTGGGACTGGTAGAGCCATTGGAGAACGAGTAGCCTCTAAAGAAATTCAATTCTTAACTTATAGCATGCAATCGTTTTACGATTTGCAGAAACTGACCTGTCGTGTGGCGGGCTTTTATCAATCTTTCGATCAAGTGGATCAATTGCCAAAGTCTATTATTTCCTTTTTTGGCAAGGAGTATTTGGTGACAAAATTGACAGAAATCAAACGAGAGTCGGCGAGTGAACCTACTTTTATCAAGCGATTTTATGCGTGGTTCGATGCCTTTCAATTGCTAAAGTATGTACACTTTGCTCGAGATCATCATTATCCAAATGAGTCGATCCATCAAGTGGCAAAGGAATTATTGACGGTACTGAAGGTGGCCAATAATCCAAATAATAGCCATGATTTATTACTGGCTTATAGGAAAGTAGACAACAATTAATTTTGTCGCGCTTTTCGCAAGTGGTTTAGACTGTTGTAGAATTTACCATCTACAATGTAGCAGCCGGCATCCATCATTTTAAACAATTCTTCTGCTCTGCTTCCTGCGTATTCTTTTGATGTTTTATAACTTTTAATGGCGTCTGTTCCTGTTGTTAATGCATTCTCAGCGCTATCTCTTACAGTAAAATCTAAACTGCTCGCCTCATCAATATCTAATCCTATCAATGAAATCTGATCTTTTTTACAATGAAATAGTTTTAAGCTTTTTGGCGTTCTATGCTCTAAATAGGATACATTTTCCAATGCCTTTTCGATGACTACATCGCTGAACAGCCCAACAATTTCCAACGCATTGTCTTTGCTCTCTTTGTTGATTCGAACCCATTCGTCGTTATCAATTCCGTTAGCGACAAGAAATTGGATGAAATCTTTTTCAAGTAGTTTTAATTCTTCGTCGGTTAAGTATCTATACTTCATAATGGATAGAAAGATAAAAATAATTGGCTAAAAATAAAATTTAATCCAAATTACCTTCAAACGATTTTATTTTTTCTTTTACAGCAGGCAGTATTTCAACAGACTTGCCAGATTTTGCATCAAAACTAACCATCGTGACAATAGAATGCGCTGCAATGGTTTCTTTCCCATCTCTAATGCCAGCGATGACACATTCAAAAGTAAAACTCTTAGTCCCCATACGACTTACTCTGGTGTAGACTTTGGCGATACTGCCAAACATAATTGGAGAGAGGTAATCAATTTCAACACGAGCAACCAATACAGTTACATCACTAATGTTTTTGTATGTGTTCAATACATCTCTAGAGTAATTGATACGCGCTTCTTCTAAGTAGTTTAAGTAACGCGCATTATTAACGTGGTTGAGTGCATCTATGTCCATAAATCGGACAGTGAATTCAGTGGTATGTTTGAAAAGCGAAAAGTCTATTTTACTCATGATGAGAGATTATACTTAAAATTTGTGATATTCTTTGATTGGTAAAGTCCTTTAATTCAGAATAATGAGAGAATTGAAGGAACCATGCAAATTTAACAAAATCGATATCTTGAACGGTAGAAACGTTGGTTAAAGTTTGATAATTATCTGATTCTATATCGTGACTCCATTCGTCTCCTCGAGTTGAAATTTTAGTTTTCAACTTTGCCAGTTGATCGGAATAGTGCAGCGCCTTTTCGATAACAGATTGAAGTTCATTATTTTTTAAATGTAGAAAAAGAGTAAACCCTTTTCCCCACCAAAAAAGCAATCGAAATGAAAAGACCTCGGATTTAGTAAATTTTTTGGGAAAGTCAAGAATCAAAAAAGGCAGTAGATTTAAATTTTCTCCCCTACTAATCTTTGAAAATACCTTTTTGGGAGCATACGAAATGGAAGTGGCATGTTGTGAATAAATGATTTCCATTTCATTCACTATTTCTGCAAATTGCTGCTCTATTTTTTCAAGGGCAGTTGCTTTTACCTTAAAAAAGGATTGGTTCTGTATCGCCTGAAGCTCTGCATCTGTAAACTGCAATGGTTTTTATTTTTTTGTAAAAGTAGGGAAGATTATATCACCCATTCAATACTAAAAGTAATTTTTAAAAGAATCAAACAGCCCCAAACTGCCAATAGTCGTTGTTGGGTAAAGGAGCTTTGAAAGTTTTAAATTCTTTAGATGCTGAGTTTTGATAAGTCAATTTCCAAGAATGAAGACCAATGGAAAGTGGCATGTATTCTTTATCCGAACTATATTTTTCATCACCAATAATGGGTGATCCAATATGAGCCAATTGAGCTCTGATTTGATGAAACCTGCCGGTCTTGGGTTTTATTTCTAATAAATAGCCAAACTCATTTTGGTCTATTAATTCATAGCTAAGCATGCATTCTTGAGCCTCTTTTGATTTTGTTTTGACAATATCCGCTCTTTTTTCTAGTTGGTTTTTCACCAAAAGGTGGGTTAAAGTCCCTTTGGTTTTTGGTGGTTTTTTTACCACAATTGCCAAATAGGTCTTTTGGACTTTTCGGCTGCTAAATAGCTCATTAAATTTGACCAACACACTTTTTTTCTTCGCAAAAATCAAGATTCCACTCGTCACACGATCTAATCGATGAATTACTCCAACATAAGGCTTGGGTTTATGCTTTAAAAGGTATTGAAAAACTTGGTTCTCCACTGTGATGTCCTCGAATGGACTTTTCTCACTAATTAGACCTGCTGTTTTATTTACAACAATGTAATCGTTGTTCTCTTCTATAACTTCCAAATTTAGCATTGACATATCACAGTTTTATTGAAGAATTAAGTTTAAAAAGTGTTTATTAATTCAAATTCGAAGGTAATTGAATTAAATAGTTTAATTGAAATATTTTACCATTTAACACGCTTCTATATTCAGAATTTGTTCTACATTTAATGCTCAATTAAAGATATCTTACAATGCCGAAACTGACCTATAGAATCATTAAAAAAGGACTCTTCGAAAGCATCGAAAAGTTTGAAGGACGCATTAATGATTTAGCAGCTGAAGGATGGATAGCCGTCTCTATCAGTAGCGAAAACAGCAATGCGATTGTGGTATTAATGAAAAAAGAAACAGGTAATTAAAACCAAAAAAGCGCATTTTTCAATGCGCTTTTCGTTTATTCTTGTTCCGGCTTTTTCTTCATCGGATAGGCAATCTTCTTCTCACCTGAAGGAGTCGTTGATTGATCACTCTTCGGCTTAAAGCTCTTCTTCTTATTTCGGTTGTTGTTATTTTTCTTGTTGTTATTGTTGCTCTTTGGTCTTTCAGAATTAGCATCATAGGCTGGTCCTGCAGAAAAACCTTCTGGTAAAGGAATCTTCGGAACTTCCATATTAATCAATTGCTCAATTTTCTTGAAGTTGTAAACATCTCTACTATTGATAAATGTCCATGCAGTTCCTGTAGATTGAGCTCTTGCAGTTCTTCCTACTCGGTGTACATAGTCTTCAGCATCACCAGGAACATCGTAATTAATTACCAAATCAATGCTGTCGATATCTATTCCTCTTGAAATAATATCAGTACCAACCAGAATTTTTAATTTTTGATTTTTGAAGCGTCTCAATACTTCCTCTCGCTGTGTTTGATCCAAATCAGATTGGATCCCATCCGCATCTAATCCTAATTTTCTTAAGTTTCGTTTGATGTCGTTCACATTCACTTTTCGTGAAGTAAAGATGACAATGCTTCTCAAGTCTTTTTTTCCTTTAATTAAGGTCTCAAGTAATCCAATTTTTTGAGAATCATCAATTAAGTATGCTTCTTGAACTACACCTTCTGCCATTTTAGAAATCGCAATGCTAATTTCTACAGGATCAATCATGCTTTCTTTTGCCAGACTTCTAATTTTAGGAGGCATAGTCGCCGAAAACATAATGGTTTGTTTCTTCTTCGGAAGGTATTCAATAATTTTTTTAATATCATCGTTGAATCCCATGTCCATCATGCGATCCGCTTCGTCTAATATCAAATGTTTCACATTATCCAATTTAGCATAACCTAAATTTAAGTGAGACAACAATCGCCCCGGAGTCGCTACAATAATATCAGCACCGGTAGTTAACGCTGTTTTTTCTTGGTCGAAAACACTTCCAGATCCACCACCATAAATGGCGATAGAACTGATGCCGCTGAAATAACTAAAACCTTCCAGTTGCTGGTCGATTTGTTGCGCTAATTCTCTTGTTGGCGCTATAATTATAGTATTTAGATTACCACCTTCACCGCTCACGATTTTGTGAATAATGGGCAACAAAAATGCAGCAGTTTTACCTGTACCTGTTTGGGCACAAGCAATAACGTCTTTCATTTTCAATATTTCGGGGATGGCTTTTTCTTGAACAGGAGTAGGGTTTTCAAAACCCATCGCTTCGAGGGCCTCGTTTACAGTAGGATGTAAGCCAAAATCAGTAAAATTCAAAGTGCAAATATTTTTGCAGTGAAATTACGGATAATTCATTAGATAGAGCATCTATTCAGTTCAATCCCATTAATTGATTTTAAATAAAAAAAATCTTGGAGATTGAAGCAAGTAGAAAGTTGAAACTTACAACTTCGATTCCTGAATTACTCTATTTTATCTTATTTTTGAAGAATGGATTTTAAAAACGTTGACTTAGGTCATTTCAGTGAATTAATAGGAAAAAAACAACGGATTTGTATACTTTCTCATAAATCTCCTGATGGAGATTCGATCGGTTCTTCTCTAGGAATGTATCATTTTCTAAATCAATTGGGTCATCAAGTTAGTGTGATTACTCCTGATCGCCCACCAAGTTTTTTGAATTGGTTAGAAGGGAGTGATCAAATTATCAATTTCGAATATCAATCAGGGAAAGCAACTTCTGCTATTGAAAATGCAGATTGGTTATTTTGTTTGGATTTTAATGGATTAAATCGAGTAGGTGATTTGACAGAATTGTTGACCAATTCAAAAGCCAAGAAATTTAACATCGATCACCATCAAGAGCCAGAGCATTTTGCAGAATTCGAATACATTGAAACAGATGCCAGCTCAACTGCTCAGTTAATATATGAGTTAATTGCTCAAACTCCACACTTGGATTTGATGAATCCAGCCATCGCTCAAGCGTTATATGTGGGCATTATGACTGATACAGGATCATTCCGATTCTCGTCTACAACAGCGTCTACACATCATGTTATTGCGAATCTAATTGCCACAGGAATTGACAATGCAGCCATTCATCGAAATATTTATGATAGCTCTACTGAGCAACGATTGAGACTCTTGGGGTATGCCATCAGTGATAAAATGCGATTATTCAAAGAACACGGGTTTTCAATTATTGGACTTTCTGAGGAAGAATTGCAACGATTCAATTATCAAAAAGGAGACACTGAAGGGATCGTGAATTACCCATTGTCTATTCAAGAAATTAAAGTTTCTGTTTTTCTTTCATCCAAAGATGATAAAGTGAAGATGTCTTTTCGATCTAAGGGAGATATTGCTGTAAATGGAATCGCCAATACCTATTTTGAAGGCGGCGGACACGTAAATGCTGCAGGCGGGATCTCTTATATTTCTTTAGAAGAAACGATAGAAAAATTAATAACCATATTAAAGGAAGAATTTCCAAATGTTACTAAATAATAGAATGAAATCAATTCTGATTTTTATTGTTTTTGGGTTTCTTTTTACTTCGTGCAATAGCCAGGAGCAAAAGCAAGAATTGCAGTATTCAAGCAAAAAGAATTTTGAGGAGGCAATGATTGAATCGCACAAGAAATTTATTCAGAAATCAGACGATGAGATTGCGACCTATATTGAGAGTTCCGAATACACATTTGAAACCACTGGAACCGGATTGCGACATGCAGTAATAAATGAAGGAATTGGAGTCATTCCCAAAGTAGGTGATCAGGTCAAGATAAAATACACCATTCGATTTTTGGATGGAGAGCCAGTAATGGAATACGAGCAGGGTCGGAATTTGGAGTTTTTTATTGAGAAATCAGATGTGGAAACAGGATTGCATCAAGCGCTGCAGCTGATGAAAGTGGGAGAGAAGGCAGAGTTTATTCTCCCCCCTCATTTAGCATTTGGCATGAGTGGCGACAGGAATGGAATACCACCACAATCTACTTTAATTTACACCATAGAATTATTAGCTTTAAGATGAAAAAATTTCTATTAATTCTTGCAATTATTTTAAGTGTCCTTGCGTGCAAAAAGCCTAAGAAAGAGGTCGATATTTTGCCAGATGGTACCCAATTTAAATTGATGGCATTTGGTGAAAATATAGATTCCATTCAATTGACTCAGTACTTGTTGTGTTATATCACTATTGCAGATACTATGGGCGATACGATACATTATGTACCGAACTTTCCCTATTTTGTTGAATACTATAAAGAGTCACCATTGTATGAAGCGCTGAATCATTTGCATTTAGGAGATTCTTTTCACTTGATTATTCAAGAAAAATTACTCTTTGAGGCATTTGGGTTTGATCGATTAACTGAAAATAGTGAAAAGTTACTTGAATTAAGAATCAGAGCATTGGATTTTATAACTGAAGATAATTTAAAAAATAAGTTGCTGGAAGGATTAGAAAAACGTTTCAATAATGAAGATGTTGACATCAAAAATTACCTTTCTAGACAACCAGATCGAGATGCTTATATTAAGGATAAAGGCATATATAAAAAGTCAGAAATAAAGAGTACCCAAACACCTATTAAATTTGGCGATATAGTGACATTAGAGTATGATGGTCAGTTTCTTGATGGTTATGTATTTGACTCAAAAAAAGGAGATAATTCTCTGGAGATTACCTATGGAATGAGCGATCAAGTTATCAGTGGAATAGAGCAAGGAATTAATGGTTTATCTGAAGGAGAAAGTGTGAAAATTATATTACCTTCGCATCTTGCTTTTGGAGCAGAGGGATCGGTAAAAGGAATCGTTCCACCTTATACTCCAGTAGCCTATAAAATTTTCGTTAAAAAAGTAACACACACAAATTAAAATGAAAAACAAATTTTTAAAGAGTATTGCAGCAGGTTTAGTAGTATCATCAGCTTTAGTAGCATGTGGTGAAAAATCAGAATTTCCCGGTTTTACAAAATTAGAAGATGGTTTATACATCAAATATGAAAGTAGAGTAGAAGGCGCAAGAGAAGCCCAAAAAGGTGATATCTTGACAATGAGTTTGAAATACGGTACTAAAGATTCTACGTTAATGAATACCGCAGATAATGGAGCACCATTCCGATTGCAATTGGATACTGCAGCTTTCGTTGGCGATATTATGAACGGATTTAGAAGCCTAAGAGTAGGAGATAGTGCAGTTATTATTGCTGGTGCTTATGACTTCTTCACAAAAACAGTTGGAGCGCCAATGCCTGAATTTATTGATTCAGCTGAAGTGTTATACTTTACTGTTAAATTGAACGAAGTAGAATCAGAAGAAGAAGCAAGACAAAAAGCAGAAGCTGGAAATGCTCAAAAAGCGTTGAAAGAACAAGAATCTATGGCCGCTTACATTGAAGCAAATCAAGTTACAGTAGAACCAACTGCTTCAGGTTTATACTTCATTTCTGAAACTAAAGGAACAGGAAAAGCTGCTGAATCAGGTAAAACTGTGAAAGTACATTATACAGGTATGTTCTTAGACGGGACTAAATTTGATTCTTCTGTAGATAGAGGTGAGCCATTTGAATTTCAATTGGGTGTAGGAAACGTTATCCGTGGATGGGATGAAGGTGTAGCCATGATGAAAGAAGGTGGAAAAGCAAAATTGATTATTCCATCAAGTTTAGCATATGGACCACAAGACAACGGCCCAATTCCTGGGTTTTCTACCTTATTGTTTGAAGTAGAATTAATTGAAGTAGTAGACTAATGAAAAAAATAACATTTTTATCTTTAACAATCGGTTTGTCAGTTTTGACTGCTTGTAGTGTTTTCAAAGGAAATTCTACCAAGAAAGAAAATAGAGAAACTGGTAAAGTCATCACTACTCCTTCGGGGTTAAGTTATGTGTTAAATGAATTGGGTACAGGAGAGTCAGTAGATTCTGGTAAAGTGGTTACCGTTCACTATACTGGTTTTTTAACGGACAGTACAAAGTTCGATTCATCTAAAGATAGAAATGAGCCATTTACGTTTAAAGTTGGTGGTGGTATGGTTATCGGAGGTTGGGATGAAGGCTTGAGTTACCTAAAAGTAGGCGACAAAGCAACGTTCACTATTCCTGCTGAACTTGGCTACGGAAGCAAAGCTCAAGGAAGTATTCCTGCAAATTCTACTTTGATTTTTGATGTCGATGTGTTGAATGTGAAAGATGGAGCGAAACCTTTTATTGTAAAAGGATTAGATACAACCTCATTTTCTTCAGGTCTCAAAATGATAAAAATAATAGAGAATACAGATAGTATTTTACCCAATAGAGGTCAAATGGTGTCTGTAGACTATTCTGGATATTTAGTAGATGGTAAATTGTTCGATTCTTCTGTTGACCGAGGAAAACCGATAGAGTTTCCTGTTGGTAACGGCAGTGTAATTAAAGGATGGGATGAAGCCATTTTAAAAATGCACAAAGGAGATAAATCACGATTAATAATTCCTGCATCACTCGCTTATGGCGAAAGAGGAGCAGGCAAGGTGATACCGCCAAATGCCACCTTAATTTTTGATGTCGTATTGGTGGATATAAAATAATGAAAAGGTCTTGGTTTAACCAAGACCTTTTTCTTTTAAGGCTATCAACAATTAAGTGTTTAATGTTTTAATTTCAATTTATTGATTTTAAAAATGAATGCATACCTTTGAAAGAGAAGATTTTTTTAATGTGAATTAGCTTATTTGTTCATGGAAAAATATGACTTATGCGTTATTGGAGGAGGGCCTGCAGGTTATGCCGCCGCCATGAGAGCAATAGATTTCGGTAAAAAAGTAATCTTAATAGAGAAATCTAAATTAGGGGGATATGGCATCTATGATGGAGCTCTAGCCTCAAAAACGATGTGGGAACTCTCTAACAAAATAAGAACAGTTAGAGAAACCATAGGTCAGGATAGACGGATTGACATGACTTTTGATGAAGTCAAAAATATAATCGAAGAAGCATTATTTGAACGAAAGTTCCAACTCTCTTGTCATTTAAGAATTATTCATTCTGAAACAGACCTCATTACTTATGAAAGAGGAGATGCCAGTTTCCAAACATCCAAAGAAATTCTAATCAAAAAGCCAAATGGTGATGAAATGGTAGTTTTCGCAGATTATACTGTTATTGCTACCGGTAGCCGACCAAGAGTCATCCCTAATATTGATGTTGACGAAAAGAACATCTTGACTTCTGATGGTATTTTACACATTGATAGTTTCCCTAAAAGCATGGTAATTCTGGGTGCAGGGGTCATCGGTTGTGAATTTGCAGCAATGTTTTCCAACTTTGGACAAACGAAGGTATACCTGATTGATAAAGCTGAACGAATTCTTCCTTTTGAAGACGATGATGTAGCCGATATGGTAGCTACAAACTTGGAAGAGAATGGTGTAGTTATTCACCGTGGTTCTCAGTTGATTCGTATGGAACACAAGGATGGCGGTGTAGAGTATGAATTAGAAAATAATGATGGAACAAGAGAAGTAATCCAAGTGGATAAGGCGATGCTTTCAATTGGACGAGTGCCTAATATTGAAAATTTAAATCTTTCAAATGCTGGTGTTGCAATGAGCAAACGTGGAGTTCACATCGGAGATACAGATACACAAACAAATGTTCCACACATATATGCAGTTGGGGATGTATCAGGAAATTTGGCGTTGGTAAATGTTGGAGAAAGAGAAGCTCGTCATGCTGTTGTGCGGATGTTTGCAGATTTTGCAGTAAAACCAATCCAATACTCCAACATTTCTACCATAATGTTTTTGAATCCTGAAGTTGCAGCGGTTGGAATAAATGTTCAACAAGCAGTTGAACAGAATATTCCAATACGAGTTTCTAAAGTGGATTATTCCACCATCGCTCGAGCGATTGCCATGCGAAAAACCAATGGATTTTTTAAAATTATAGTTTCTGATGACGATGAAATGAAAGTATTAGGGATGCGTGCTGTCGGTGAACATGCCTCTAGTGCGATTCAGTCTATCGCTTTATTAATGTATATGGGTAAAGGGATTGAAGAATTGGCACATATGATTCACCCTCATCCATCCATTGTAGAAGGAATTCAAGAATGTGTTCGGATGCTTTTAGGAAAAAGTATTTATAAGTCCTCGGTCTTTAAAGACAAACTAAAGTGTTACCGATTGGTAAATGGAGAACGGATTCCACTAAATGTAATCGCTCATCATAAGGTGGTGGATGATATTGCAGAATTAGACAATAGCAAATAAATTTAATTTATTTCACTATACAAAACAGGCTGACTCATTTGAGCCAGCCTGTTTTGATATATGGTAAATGATGTTCCTAAGGCCTGTAATCAGGATTTGTTACAAAAGAAGGGTCGGACAATGCTTTCAAAAAAGCCACTAAATCCCTTTTATTTTGAGGGGATAAGTTTATAATGTGTCCATTAGCTCCAGTTCTGTGAAACATTTGAGGACTAATATTAGGCGAGTTTGGTTCAACATCTTGATCATAAAAGTCAACCACCTCTTCCAGTGTATTGAATCGACCATCGTGCATGTATGGTGCAGTGTAAATAAGGTTTCTCAGTGATGGAACTTTGAATTTTCCAACATCAGAGGCTAACTTAGTAATTGCTGCTCTTCCTGAATCTGGATAGGTGTCTAAACCATTGTTAGAAAAAGAAAAGTCCGTCCA
The DNA here is from genome assembly GCF_055129545.1 of Acidiluteibacter sp. Lineage (NCBI taxonomy): Bacteria > Pseudomonadati > Bacteroidota > Flavobacteriia > Flavobacteriales > Cryomorphaceae > Acidiluteibacter > Acidiluteibacter sp. The sequence continues at coordinate 142,409 of NZ_JBSRUB010000023.1, forward strand.
TAAAGGATTATACTGGTCGCCATGACAATGTGTGCAATCTCCACCATTTGGATCAATAAACACTTGAAAACCTCTTCTTTCTTCTAACGTTAGTAACCTTCCATTTACGGGGAATCCTTCATAAGCACTAAACTCATTGTCAGCAGGACTGTTACTACTGATTAAGGTTCTCAAAAATTGAGCAATAGCTTTCACAGTTGTATTGGAGTCGATGGCCTCTTTAGGAAATGCTCTTTTGAATAAATTGATATAGATAGGATCGCTCTGAAGTTTTAGAGCAACATTTGGCCAAGATTCCATCATTTCTAATGGATGTTTAACAGGTCCAAAAATCTGTTCTTCTAATGTTTTAGCACTACCGTTCCAGTTGTAACTTTCGGCATAGATGAGATTGAATAATGGCATAGCATTGATTATGCCTTGCTGTCTCATTGCACCTAAACTAAATGCTTTTCCTGCATCATTAAATGCAAAATTAGGATCATGACAATTAGAACATGAAATCGTATTATTTATGGATAGTTTCTTTTCATAAAATAGTTTCTTTCCTAAAGCTATTCCTTCTAATGTAAATGGATTCTCTTTTGGGATTTTTGGTTTTGTAGTAAAAGCATCGAAGTATGGAGGTGTCTTTAAAGTATATGGTGTTGGTTCATTTATACAAGTATCACAATTTGTTAAACGAGTAATTTCTATTGGTTCAATAGGGTCGTCATCTATGCAACTGCTGGTAAATAGTATTAATACTATTGCTGACGTGAAAATAAATTTGGAAAATCCTTTTTTTAAGATCATACTTATTAGACTCTATCCTTTAATAGATTGTCTGATTTTGATAAAGATATTCAATTAAAATGTACTACTTTATTCAAAAGAAGGAAAAATAATATTTAAGCTATTATACAAAACAGGCTGACTCAAATGAGTCAGCCTGTTTTAATATTTATTGTTTATATAGAGACTATGGCCTGTAATCAGGATTTGTTACAAAAGAAGGATCAGACAATGCTTTCAAGAAAGCCACTAAATCGCGCTTATTTTGAGGGGATAAGTTTATAATGTGTCCATTAGCTCCAGTTCTGTGAAACATATCTGGACTAATGTTTGGTGAATTTGGTTCAACATCTTGATCATAAAAGTCAACCACCTCTTCCAGTGTATTGAATCGACCATCGTGCATGTATGGTGCAGTGTAAATAAGGTTTCTCAGTGATGGGACTTTGAATTTTCCAACATCAGAGGCTAACTTAGTAACTGCAGCACGTCCCGAATCTGGGGAAGCGTCCAATCCATTGTTTTTAAAAGTGTACTCTGTCCATAAAGGGTTGTAACGATTTCCATGGCAATGCTCACAATCTCCACCTTCTTGGTCACTAAAAACTTGAAAGCCTCTTTTTTCCTCAGCAGTTAACAATCTTCCTGTTACAGGGTAACCCAATTGACTCCCAAACTCATTGTCAGCAGGACTATTGCCACTGATTAAGGTTCTCAAAAATTGAGCAATAGCTTTCACCGTTGTATTGGAATCAATGGCTTGATTTGGAAATGCCTTCTTGAATAAATTGACATACGCAGGATCACTCTGAAGTTTGTTAGCAACATTTGGCCAAGACTCCATCATTTCTAAAGGATGTTTAACTGGTCCAAAAATCTGTTGCTCTAATGATTCTGCATTTCCATTCCAGTTGTAGCTGTCAGCATAAATAAGGTTAAACAGGGGCATAGCATTGATAATACCTTGTTGTCCCATCGCACCAAGGCTAAATGCAACCCCTTGATCATTAAATGAAAAATTAGGATCGTGACAACTAGAACATGAAATTGTATTATTTATGGATAGTTTCTTTTCATAAAATAACTTCTTTCCTAAAGCTATTCCCTCCACTGTAAATGGATTATCTTTTGGAATCTTTGGATCAGGAACCACAGAGAAGAAAGGTGGTAATTTCAAATTATACGGAGTCGGAACATAATTCTGATCGCATGTATCACAAGGAGGTTGCTGAATTGGTTCAATCGGATCATCATCTACACAACTCACCGCGAATAGTATCCCGATCATCGCCATTATTAAGGGTATTTTAGTATCGACTATCTTCATGTTCAAAAAATTAATTACTCTAACTAATGTAAGATTACTTCATTTAATATAAACTTTTTTATATATAACAAAGATCATTTCAATTGGTTGTGATAATAATAAGTCGCTCACTTATGCTTTATAAATGAGCGACTTCTAACTTACTTTTTTACAGCAGTAAAAACATCCTTGCCGTTGGTGTTTAACAATTTTTGAGCATCATAAATTGGCATAATCCCTGCTCCATATTGATTGAAATCCCAATTCGTTGGATTGGTATACCATTCATTGATGTCCATTGTAAATTCGATCTCAAAGTTTCCATTTACTACAAAACTTGAATTAGGAATTGTAACAGTAAAGTGATTTTCTTCAAAAATAGGATCATTGTTTGAATCGAATTTTCGAGCAGTTCCCATATGTGTTGCAAGTGCAGCACTTGAATTAGAGCTGTCTATGAAACCTCCTTCCAACTGCATAAAGTGATATCCTCCACCTAACATGTCAGGCCAGTTCCAGTTGGCTACATTTAATTCAGGGTAAGCCGCATTTACATTGTCTTCTTTGTCAAATCCAAAGGTGTATGAAATTCCAGTGTAATTTCCTTCTGGAATGTCTTCAGAAGGAGAAAACGTTAATGTTTCGGATTTAGAAATGTCAACAAAAAAGTACTGTGCTAACTCTACACTTGATCCATTAGAATGATGTAAGGTAACGTTAGAGATTAAATACCTCAATTTAGAAACGTTGTATTTCTGTCCCATCGCATTGGTGTATGGAGTGTTTGCTGCATTCAATGTTACTGCATTGCTTCCTGACACATGGTTGAAAGAAACTGTTGATTTGTAAAACTGAGTATCTTTATCCTCTTTTTTACAACCCGTAAAAACTAGAGCTCCTACTGTCAGAAATATTGCTAAATATTTGAATTTAAAAGTTTTCATATCTATAATTTTATTGTCGTTAATTTAATTGATTGTTGCGGTAAAAACACTTTTACCGTTTGAGTTTAATAATTTTTGGGCTTCATAGATCGGCATAACACCTGCTCCGTAATTATTAAAGTCCCAATTTGTTGGATTCGTATACCACTCGTTTATATTCATTGTTAAAACAATATTTAACGGCTTATTCGCTTCAAAATTTGAATTTCGAATGAAGTGTGTAAAATGATTTGCTTCAAATGAAGTACCTGAGCTATCTACTTTTTTAGCAGTCCCCATATGAGTGGCAAACGGAGCACTATTATTTTTTGAATCAATGAATTGTCCTTCCAACTGCATAAAGTGGTATCCACCACCTAACATCTCCGGCCAACTCCAATTTGCAGCATTCAGATCTGTGTATTTTCCACTGATATTGGCTTGCTCATCAAATCCAAAAGTATAGGAGATTCCACTATAGCTCCCATAAGGTACCTGAATTGATGGAGTATACTCGAATGTTTCTGGTTTAGAAAGATCTACAAAAAAGTAATCGTCTAATTTAATCTGAGCGCCATTGACTTGGTGCAATGTAATGTTTGACACTAAATACCTTAATTTAGAAACATTGTACGACTGACCCATTGCGTTGGTATACGGCTTATTAGTGCTATTTAACTCCATTTTTTTTCCATCCACTTGATGATCAAAGTTTAGCACATGTAAGTGGAATAAATTGGTTCAACATATATATCATCATCGTCCTCATCATCTGGTGAACATCCCTGTAGGAGAAAGATTAAGCAAACAATTACTATCCCAAAAATGTGTTTTAATTGAAAAGTTGATTTCATCATGAGGTTTAAAAATAATAGTTCAATTCAGTAATTAATCGCATTTTGTTATTCAACTGGTTGTCATACAACGACTCGTAAAGGGGAGTGAAATAAGTTGCTCCAATAGAAACCTTTTTATAGAATAAAGTTAATCCCATATTTCCAAATAACGTCTCACCACCTGAAGCAAAATACTCCTGACCATTGTCAGTATCTCTATTACTTCTTTCATAAGCTGCTCCTAGGGTTGGCATCAATCTCGCGTCTTTGATTTGTTGAATATAGAACAAAGACGGATTAAAATTGAATCGGTTGGCAAAGCGAAAATTATTTTTATTAATGGTATTTATTTTATAACTCACATTGGCGTTAATTCCCACATTATGAATCATTAGAATACCTTCCATCATTAAAATAAAATCAACAGATCCTGAACCAGATTGCATGTGAGGATCTAGTATTGTTTCTGGATCTCCATATGAGATGCCTTTTGTTTTACTAGTAATAGGGTAATTGGTATACGATTTATTGTAGGTTCCAGTCGGTAATTTTATACCGGCTCCCACCGTAAATCGTTTTACCCAATCGCTGGTATCTTTGCATAGCTTGCTGTTATATACTTGATATTTAGTTAGTATTAAAAGATCTCCTGGTCCTGAAATGGAATTGGTCATGCTGTCATTTTTTCCCAAATAATTATCTGAGAATGACAATGAAGCATCTATTTGGACTCTTGGGTTTACAAAATACTTGAGCCAAAGGTCATAGCTGTTGTAAACCTCTTCTAAACTGTAAGGCTCTGTGGAGAATTGTGCTCCATGCTTATCAAGTGTACTTATAGGCACAGTGGCTTCAAAATCTTTCGCAAAACTTCTGTAGCGGTGCACCATGCCGAATGAACTTTTATAGTCATCAGGGCGGATGCCAACATATATACTGCATAAGTCGCAGGATAGTGCTACCTCGGAAATCAAAAGAAATACCACAAAAGCCAAAACACTCAATTGGTTTTTAACTTTCATTGTTACTCATTTCTACTGTATACGAACTATTTAGTGGTTAAATAACCACTCCGGATTATACTAGAAAATTAGAGTCCGGAGGTGCAAGTGCAGAATAAGTATGACCTTCTAACAATTTAGAGTCAAAAGAAGGGAATAAGAATTTCTTGAATAGTTGAAAATTTACCATCTTGGAGATGGTGTCATAATAAAGAATAACGGTTCGGTCATCATGAGTGGCTTTTTTATCTCCATGTTGTCCTTCATCCGCCTTTTTAAGATCAGTCATTTGTTTCATAAAATGACATTGTCCACCACAAGCTAGCTCAGGTTTGTCTTTATTCACACAAAACTCTTCAGTGATGGATTCTTGGTTCAGCTGAAAATTGAATGTAACGATGGAATAATGGAGAGTACCCACTAAAAAAAGTGGTAGTAATAGGTAGGTGCCTAATATTTGGAGTACTTTTAACATTCATTCAAAGTTAGCTTTAATTTTACATTAGAAATGTGATAAAAGTTACATTTCATGATTTTCTATGAAAAAACCACTTATTGTAATTCTGGGACCAACTGCAATTGGGAAAACTAAATTAGCTTGTCATTTGGCAAATACCCTTGAAGGAGAGCTTATTTCTGCGGATAGTAGACAGGTTTATATTGGAATGGACATTGGAACCGGTAAAGATTTAGAAGATTTCACAATAGATGGGAAAACGATTCCATATCATTTAATTGATATTAGATCAGCTGGTGAGGAGTACAATGTATTCTCTTTTCAACAAGACTTTTTAAGGGTCATGGAAGCCATTGAACAGAAAAATGCTTGGCCGATATTATGTGGTGGTACAGGAATGTATTTAGAGGCCGCATTGAGTGAGCATCAATTTTTGAAAGTAGATCAAAATGAGTTGTTGAGAAATCAATTGGAAAGTCTCTCAATGGAAGAATTAGTAAAATATTTAGAAAAGCTAAAATCATTGCACAATCAGTCCGATACACAAGATCGGTCACGATTAATTCGGTCCATAGAAATAGCTGAATATGAACTTAAAAACCCTGTTCAACCCATGCCACACTTTGAACGATTGGTGTTTGGGATTCAAGCTGAACGTTCGGTGATTAAACAAAATATACACAATCGCTTGAAAGAAAGATTGGAGGGTGGATTAATAGAAGAGGTAGAACAATTAATTGCTGGTGGAGTTTCACATGAAAAATTACAATACTACGGGTTAGAATATAAATTTGTCAGTCAGTATTTACTTCAAGAGATAGATAAAAATCAGTTATTTGAAGAATTGTTTAAAGCCATTTCTGCTTTCGCCAAACGACAAATGACTTGGTATAGACGGATGGAAAAGAAGGGAACTAAAATCAACTGGATTCCAGTGGAGCTTTCATTAGCTGATAAGATTGCTGTAATTCAACAAAAAATAAAAGAAATTGAAACAGTTTAAGATATATAAATCCTCGGCAGGATCCGGTAAGACTTTCACCTTAGTAAAGGAATACTTAAAGTTGGCCTTAAGTTCAAGTGGTGAGTTTCACTTCAAGCGAATATTGGCGATCACTTTTACAAATAAGGCCGCCAATGAAATGAAATCTAGAGTGGTGGAGGCTCTTTCTGCATTGTCTTCTGACGAGCAATTGACAGGTTCCATTGTTTTTCTACAACAAGATCTGATAAAAGAATTGGGCTTGGATGCTGCTCAGCTAAAAGAAAAGTCTGGTAAAGTACTTCGAATTATTTTGCACAATTATGCTGATTTTGCAATTGGAACCATTGATAAATTTACACATCGAATCGTAAGAACCTTTGCAAGAGATTTAAAATTACCTACAAATTTCGAAGTGGAGTTGGAGTCAGATCCATTATTGAATAAAGCAATTGACCTCTTAATTGCAAAAGTAGGAGTAGATCCATTATTAACAGAATTGCTGGTTGAATTCACGAAAAGCAATATCCAAGAAGAGAAAAAATGGCAATTGGAAGGCGATATTTTAACCATTGCAAAGCAATTGCTACAAGAAGAGGGTGAGCAATACCTAGACAATCTTAAACGATTTCAGTTTAATGATTTTCAGCGAAAAATAGAGTTTTATAAGGCAGAAAATCAAAAGTTTAGAAAAGAAATTGAAGCCATTGGGCAACAAGGTTTAGAATTGATAAAAGTTAATGGAATTAATAATGAGAGTTTTGCAAGAGGCAATTCAGGTGTTCCTAAATACTTTGAATACTTAGCTAGTTTTGAGTCAGAAAAGTTACAGCCAAACTCCTACCACAAAGCCTCTTTTGAAGAAGATAAATGGTTGAGCGCTAAAGCGGCAAAAGATCAGTTACAGAAAGCGGCAATTGAAGGAATTTCAGGCCAATTATTGGATTTGCATTTAAAAGCGCAACAATTAGTAGATACGTATTACGCCACTTTTATTGTGCGAGATATTGCGTTGAAAAATCTTTACGCAGTGGCTTTAATCAATGAGTTGGATAAAATTATAGGAGAAATTCGAAAAACGGAGAATCGAGTTCACATCTCTGAATTTAATAAACGGATTTCTAAGGTCATTTCTTCAGAACCTGCTCCTTTTATTTATGAGCGAATTGGTGAAAAGTATAAACATTACCTAATAGATGAGTTTCAGGACACTTCGGTTATGCAGTTTCATAATTTGATTCCATTGTTTACTAACGCATTGGGTGAAGGGTTTTTCAATATGTTGGTGGGCGATGCCAAGCAATCCATCTATCGATTTAGAGGTGGAGAAGTGGAGCAGTTTACCGCCTTGCCCAAAATTTATAAATCGGAAGAAAATCCAAGTGTGGCCGCCAGTCAAGGATTATTTGATGACCAAATAGATGAATCTTTTTTAAAGAAGAATTTTAGATCCAAAGTAGAGGTTGTGTTGTTTAACAATGAGTTGTTTGACTATTGCAAGGAGGTGGCTCCAGAGATTGCTAGCTTGTACGAAGGGCAGGCACAAGAACCCAATCCCAACAATACCGGCGGACTTGTTCAGCTTCATTTTTGTGAAAAGGCAGCTCGTTCTTCTAACTCTGATGAAGAGGAGGAAGATGGTTCTGAAAAGGAATCGGAACATTTTACCAAAACGTTAACCACCATTGAGAATTGCTTAAGTGATGGTTATCAGTATAAAGACATTGCTTTGTTGTTTAGAAACAACAGAATTGCCAATACAGTTGCCAAACAATTATTGGAATTGGATTATCCGATTTCATCTGCAGAATCTGTTTTAATTTCCAACTCTGCTGCTGTAAGTTTGGCAGTTAATGTGTTGTATCACATTGCTTATCCACAGGAGTTGATGTATCAAAAGGAAATTTTAGATGCCTTATATTTCAATGATTATTTTGGAGATCAATCACTTCATGAAGTCTATAAAACCTTTTTAATTCAAGATAAAGCACACTCGTTTTGGGTGGAATTGAATTTGTCTGGATCAAAAACATCCATCGATCAATTTAGGCAACGACCATTGTATGAGATTGTAGAAGGGGTTTTTAGAATGGTGGGATTATTTGAAACTGCTGATCCATACATTCAGTTTTTCTTGGATGAAGTCTTTCAGTATGCACAGACCAACAACAATGATATTCAAGGCTTTTTGGATTGGTGGGAAACCAATAAATCTAAGAAGGCAATTGTTATACCTGATGGATTGAATGCCATTAATATCTTGACCGTCCATAAATCAAAAGGGTTAGAATTTCCAGTGGTTATCATGCCGTATTCCAATGAAAGGGTGAAAATTGACGGCGGAAAATGGGTTGAAAATACCTCTGCAGAAGAACCGATTTACAAAACGGATTACCTCACGTTAAATACATCATTGGAACAAACGGAATATGCTTCCGTTTATGAAGAGGAGAAGCGCAAGTCCTTGATCGACTTTTTTAATACGTTTTATGTAGCAGTTACTCGACCTAAAGATCGATTGTACATTTTTACAGATCAGCCACCTAAAACACCCAACAATAATAGTGTATCTACTATTTTAAGTGGATTTTTATCTCAAAAGGGCATGTGGAGTTTAAACGAATCGACCTATGAATTTGGAGCTTCAGTTGCCACAGTTTCAGAAGCGTTGAAAGTAAATGCCATTGAGATGAATACTTTTATTTCAACCGACTGGAAAGATAAATTGCAGTTGAGTTTGCAAGCACCTGATTATTGGGACATCAATATGGGTGAAACTGCTCGTCAATATGGAAGTACCATCCACTTGATTTTGGCAATGATAAAATCGGCGAGTGAGGTAAATAAGGTGTTGGATCGAATGCAAAATCAAGGATCAATTTCAGCTATTCAACGCATGGATTATCAGATGGATGTTGAGCGAATTCTAGGTGATCAAAAGATCTCGCGGTATTTTGCTCCTAACAATAAAGTGAAAGTAGAATGTGATATTTTGACTTCTGATGGGACGACCTTTCGTCCTGATCGGGTGGTTTATTTTGATGATCACGTTCGTGTGATCGATTTCAAAACCGGTCAAGCTTCAGAACAACATGAAATTCAGTTAAAGAATTATATGAATTTAATTCAATCCGTTGAAAATAAAACAGTAAAAGGAAGTTTAATCTACATAAAAGATGCGCATGAAGTAGAAGTTCATTAGCGCAGCAATGTAATGTTTCCTTTCTTTTCGATGATGTTATCGTTATAGCCCAAAGCTTTAATGACGAAGATGTAGGTGTCTATTGCTTGTGGTTGACCTTTGTAAGTTCCATCCCAACCAATGGTTTGGTCGTTGGTTTCAAATACTTTTTCTCCCCATCGGTTGTATATTTCGAATACAATTAACTCCTTAATTCCCCAACCTCGCACATAAATAATGTCGTTTGTTCCATCGCCATTTGGGGAAAATGCTTTTGGGATATCAGCCGTAAAACCATCATATACATCTACAGTAATTGAATCAGTAAATTCAAAACAACCCAATAGATCAGTAGTTCTCAAGGTATATTTTGTTGTCACTAATGGCTTTGCTGTAGGGTTTGGACAATTGGAACAACTTAAACCTGTAGTTGGTGTCCAACTGTAAATGACGTTCGCGTTGTTGTTTCGTTCAATCAATTTTAAATCTTCACCTAAATAGATCAATGTGTCATCAAACAGGGTAATTCGTGGTTGATTGTAAATGATCAAGTTCACTTTTTGAGAAGCGGTACACAAATTAGTATCTGTAATGGTCAATTGATAATTGGTTGTAAAATCAGGGGAGGCCATTGGATTTGGTAAAGTCGCATCATTTAGTCCTGTACTAGGAGTCCATAGATAGGTATCACCACCACTTCCAAATAGTTGGAGACTATCACCTTCACAAATGGAGGAGTCGTTGCTCACTGAAATAACAGGGGTAGGATATACTTCTAGGTTCACTTGAGTCGTATCTACACAACCTAGTCCTTTCGCAAATAGTTTGATCGGGTATGTTCCAGCGTTATATGTTTTGGTGATGTTATCGAGTCTTGATGTTTCTCCATTTCCAAAATCCCAATAAGAATCATCGTCGCCCAATGTATTGTTTCTAAAATCTACTTTTAATGGTTCGCAGCCACTAGAGTCTGAAATACCAATTAAAGCAATCATTTCTTTGATGTAAATCGTATCTCGAACACCAATATTACATTCATTGGCACTGTCGTTTAAAATCAGAGTAGGGTAGAGTGTTCCTGCTCTGTCGGTATATCGATGAGTCACAGGGCTTGTAGTTGCTGATTGTCCGTCGGCAAAATCCCAAATATAGGAAGCGACACTTTTTGGATTAACAATTTCAAATGTAATTTCCTCATTGATACAAATGGAATCTGGATAAAAACGAATTTCAGCTGAAGGACCACGAGTTTTAATGTATGCTTTTTTAACAATGGTATCCTTACAACCAGAGTTAGTTTCTACTCTGTGTGTGACGTCGAAATCGCCCAATGAGGTATAATTGTGGAATGCATCTTCAAACAATGATCCTGAAGAATTATCACCGAAATCCCAACTCCATTTGACTAAATTATTGTCTGGACTGGTATTTGTAAAATTAACAGCTAAAGGATAGCAGCTACTGAAGGTGGTATCTGCAGTAAAGTCAGCGGTAGGTTTGGCTTCCACTGTAATGTAATTGGGTTGAGTCAGAATTTCAGAACAATTCAATGTATTGGTCGTTCTTAAGGAAACAGTATATACCCCAGGCGAATCATAAACAACCGAACCATTGCGAGTGGTGCTTGTTTTTCCATTTCCAAAATTCCACAAGTAAGAGAGAGAGTCACCAGTACTTATATTTGAGAATGATACGATTTCTCCCACACAAGCTGTTCTATCTGAAGCGATGAAACGAGGTGTATTTCTAAGAAATCGAACGTAATTATTCTTTTTAGTGGTTCCGATGCATCCCAAAGTATCTCGAATAGTTAACGATACATCATAGTCGCCTTCAAGTGAATACCTAGATGAGTCGGTTGTTTTTTTAGATGACTTTCCATTTCCAAAATTCCATGTCCATTCAACTAGCTGCTGATAACCAGTAGTAGTGTCTGTAAAAACTACCGTGCTTGGATCGCAGAACCGAGTAGGGATTCCTGAAAAGGTAGGTTTTACTTCATATGCGATTAGATTTAAAGAAGCGGTATCAATACAACCCAAATAATTGGTTGAAACCAATTGAACCAACCGTGTTCCAGGAACAGTAAAACCACCAGAGATACTGTCTTGACGAATAGTATTTCCTCCAATCAGCCAATAAAAATCATCAACAGGGCTTGGGAAAACTGGCCTTAAAACGTAATTAAATGGGGCACACATGATTGCTTGACTGGCCCTAATAAAAGTTTTGTAAGGTGATGAAGAAACGTCTATTGCTCTTTTATAACTACAACCAGTAGAATCATTATATGCTGTTAACGTAACAGTAAACAATCCGGGATAAGCATAGGTGTGAGAGGGATTTATTTGAATTGAATCCAGTGCAGTACTATCGCCGAAATCCCAATAGAAACGTTGATAATCCTTCATTTCAGATTTGAAGTAATGCGTCAATAAATCAAAACAATCTGCTGAATCACTTAATGGTTTAATTAATGGGCCATTGACATGAACGGTAATGAACGAATCTACCTTACAGCCCAAATAGTCAATAACCAACTTGATACGCGTTGTTCCTGTGTCTTGAAAATTAAATACGCTGAGTAAGGTATCACTAAAGATAAATGGAATATCCCTTTGATTTGTTATGTTGACAACTTTATCTACATACATTTCTTCTTCAGGGAATTTGAAAATCGCAAATAAAGTATCAGACGCGCAAACAGTATCTTGAAGTTGATTTAAATCGTAAAAGGCTGGATATCCACCTTTAATTTCAATGGTTGCGGAGGCGGTACATCCATTAGCATCTGTCACAATTAATGTCACAAAAAGAGTTGTGTCTTTAGTTAACGTATAATTCAAAGAATCTCTAGATGTGAATATTCCAAAAGCACCATTATCACCCACTAGCCATCTGTAACTAACTATTGAAGAGCTTGTAATAGTATTAGATTTAATGACTATTGGAAGTGGAATACAGCCTCCATCTTTTGGCTCCAAACTAAGTGAAACTTGCGTTATAGAAGAATTTCTATCGGTTCGAATCACCGTATCAATACATCCAAACCTATTTGTGGCAATTAAAGTATCTGTGAAAAATCCATCTGTTAAATTATTAATGGAAAAGGTATCTCTATTGAATAAATTTTTGGAATTTATGATCCAATGGGTAGAATCTGAGTGAAATGATTGATTTGTAAAATTTACTTTTCCTGCCAATTGACAACTAAAAACTGGGCTAATGCCAAATTTGGCATCCAAGCTATCAATGTAAATTAATTTGGAGCTTGTATCGACACAACTAGAACCAAACCTAGCTGTTAGTTTTACACGATAAGTTCCGTAATTTTTATAAACGTGAGTTGGTTCAAATGCAACAGCTGATTGTCCATCTCCAAATTCCCATAGTGTAAAATTTGAACCTAAACTGTTGTTGGTAAAAGTAGCTGTGAGTCCTTGACAGATGCTATCTCGATCAATTATAAACTTAGACTCAATGTTCTGAATGCTGATGTAACCATTGCTTGTTCGTGTGTTTGTACAGCCTGAAGCATCTCTAACAGTGAGTGAAACAGTATATACACCAAATGCATTATATGTGGTTGATGGATTTGCTAGTGTGGAAGTTTGACCATTTCCAAAATCCCATAAATAGGTCAATCCATTTCCGGTGGAAGTACTTACGAAATTTACGTTGTGAGGTGCAGAACAGGCTGATGTAGGTGAAGTAGCATTAAAGCGGGCAACTGGCGAACTTGTCACCGTCACCATATTGTTGTTTATTTTGGTGTTGGAACAGCCATTATTATCGGTGACTTTTAATGACACATTGTAGCTCCCAACAGTCTGATAGGTGTGCGTTGGGTTTTGAGAAGTTCCAGCAGGACTACCGTCATTAAAATCCCATAGCCATTGGTTGATTGTGCCACTCCCTTTGATTGAATTGTCTTGAAAATTTACCGTCAGTGGGCCACATCCTGCAGAAGGATTTGCTACCAATCTACTTTCGGGGCTTTTAAATACATTTATATAGGCCGATTTTGTGGTGCTGTTGCTTCCATTGGCATTGGTAACAGTAAGTTTAATGTTATAGTTCCCCACATTACTAAAATTGGCAGTTGGACTCTGCAATGTAGAGGTGTTTCCATTTCCAAAATCCCACAACCATGATGTCGGAGAACCTGTTGATAAATCGGTAAAGTTGACATTTCCCAACACATCACATCCTTGGGTTTTATTCGCTGAAAAGTTAGCAGAAAGTTGCGCATAACTAGCAGTGGAAAGGATCGATATAAAAAGAGTGAGGAAAAGTTTTTCAATAAGATTCATAGAAAGTTCTTGTCATTTAGGAAACTAAATATACCATTTTTGATTGATTTGAATGTCAAAATGGGGAACTATTGAAGATTTTACAATCAGCTATACTTTCTGTAATTGATTTTTAATCCGTCACTTAAAACTCCATCAATCCAACATTCTTTTTGCAGACGTTTATAATGCTGAATTAGTTTACTCGGAGTTTTAAAAAATATACACTATTGTCCTTTAATATCTAAATGCAAGTAGAGATTAAATTTTAAGTCAATGGAATTTAGTGATATAGGTTAAAAAATTGTTTGCAATAATGGGCTGGGAAAGTTATTCTAAACTGAACCGTTGAATGGTCAGCTCAAACGATTCTTCTTTTTTATTTCCTATGAGAATCCCAACTTGAGCGATGGATTCATTCACCAATGGAGGTAAATTTAGTGACTGTCCTCTAAATTGAGGTTTAAACTCATTTATTTTCAACTCAATTGATTGATTTTTTCCCGTTGTCTGGATTTCATACACATAGCTTTCACGATCAAATCGGCTCTTCTTTAATCTGATTTGATATTTTTTGCCGTCTCCTTTCAGCTCGATTTTACAAATTGACACGTTGTTAGCAGTGGGTTGTTCTAAATTGGATTGCGTCATACAGAATCCACCATTGTTAGCTAGTGAAACGACTCCGGTAAAAACGATACTTCCTTCTTTAGAATTGTTGATTTCGGCAGTTGAAACTCCACCCATTACTGTGTCGTTTACTATTTTCCAATTGGATACATCTAGGTTAACCAGTGTTGAATTCATAAAAAGAAGATTTGCAAGGAAGAATTGAATGATCATTGGTTTCATTGTCTAATTAATTAACCACCAATACAACTAATTTGTTCTTTGTCACGTCCTAATTTCATATTAAAAACTGAAACCGAATAAAAAATCAATGTATTCTTTCACAACTACTTTAATTTATTAATTTTAGTCGATGCACAATCCCTATTGTCATACTAGTAAGCTACTACTTACGGCCTTTTTACTTTTGTTTTCATATCAAATGAAAGCACAGGACGTGCATATTTCTCAGCAATTAACCAACCCACTTTTCATAAATCCTGCTCAAACAGCCAATTCGAATGCCAATTGGAGATTAATGGACAATTACAGAACTCAATGGAGAAGTTTGGGTGACCCATTTGTAACCAACATATTGGCAGCAGATAAACGTGTTTATATTCTCAATCAAAAGATTGGACTTGGAGGAGTAATCATTAATGATAGAAGTGGAGCAGGAGAGTTAGAAAATTTTTCGATTTATTTGAATGCGGCTTATGAAAAAAATATTGCTGGGTTCAAGTTAAGAGGAGGATTCCAAACAGGATTTGTGATGAAACAATTTGATAAGAATAAACTCACCTTTCCAGATCAATACGATAGAACTCAAGGTGGATTTAACAATCAATTTACTAGCAATGAATCGTTCGCTAGTGCCTCAAGTAGTTATTTAGATATAACTTTAGGGGTGCTGGTTAGCCGAAAGTTATCAGATAAGTTGGAGTTGGGAATTGGTTGGACCAATTATCATATCAATACGCCCAATGAATCCTTTACGGGAACTGAAAATAAGCGAGAAGCATACTACAATTGGCAATCGTTTGGGAGGTATTCCTTAAATTATAAATACACCATTTTGCCATTTATTTCTTATAGTTTTGAGTCGAAAGCCTCTCAATTATTACTTGGATCAGATGTGCAAATGAAATTAGAAAATCAACTCCAAAAAATGGAGTATGTCATTGGCGGAATCTATAGCAGAATGGGATTTAATCGAAATTTTGATGCAGCAATTCTAAAAGTTGGCTTGGGCTTTAAGCGAGTAGAAGCAGGCGTGAGTTATGACATCAACTTATCAGGTTTGCGATCAGTTTCCGGATATAGAGGAGCACTAGAATTTTCTGTCATTCTGAAAGGCCCATCCACATTATTGAATTTTAATACCATCCCTTGTGAACGTTTATAAGCTTCCTTTTTTCCTCATTTGTCTATTTATTTCGTTTTGTGGTGTCGCGCAAAGTGGCAATGAATCAGCGGCTTCAATGAAAAGAAGTGCCAAGGAAGCCATCCGACTAAATGATTCATATGCAGCCGTTCATTACCTCGAATTGTACTTGAAAGAAAAGCCCAAAGACATCAAGCTATATTATGAATTGGGACACCAATACAGACTTTCAAGAAACTATAAAAAAGCATACAATACCTATAAGTATGTCGCTGAAGTGGAATTGAATGAATATCCTAAGGCACTTTTTTATCAAGCCGAGATGGAAATGCGTTTGGGCAAATACGATGAATCTAAAACAAATTACGAGGCTTTTAGAAAGATATACAAAGGCGAAAGTGACGAACGAGAATGGCGGAAATTGGCAAAGGATAAAGCTGAAGCCATAGACACTGCAAAATCGATTTTAGAGAATGAGCCAAAATTTGCATTAAAGCATTTAGATAGAAATATTAATAAAGCATACATCGAACAGTCCCCGATTTTTATAGATCAAAATACAGTGATTTATGTAGCACTGAGGGCCGATTCCTTGATTTCATTTAAAGGAAAAGAAGGGGAAGACATTCCGAAACGGAAATTCTACATTGCCAAACTGGTAAATGGAAAATGGAGTTTTGAAGGCCAATTGAAGTTTGATTCGTTTTTTGATACCTATGAAATATCAAGTGGAAGTATAGCGCCTAATGGCAACCGAATGATCGTTTCTGCTTGCAAACCAGATGAAAATCGGAAGATGCGTTGTGAATTATTTGAATTGACCAGAGATGGATCTGATTGGAGCAATCCTCAAGCATTGCCCAAAGAAGTAAATGCTACAGGAACTTCCAATACACAGCCCACGATAGCCGATGGAAGTAAAGCTTTTCAAACGATCATTTACTTTGTGAGTGACAGAAAGGATGGAAAGGGCGACAAGGACATTTGGTACAGCATTTATGATGGTCGGAAGAATACCTATCGAGAAGCGCGGAATGCTGGAATGAAAATAAATACTTCACAGGACGAGTTGACACCTTTTTATGACAATGAAAGTGGCAAGTTGTTTTTCAGTTCAGAAGGCCATCCTGGATTGGGTGGATTGGATGTTTTTTATACCGAAGGTGCTAAAAGTAAATGGGTGGAACCGATGAACATTGGAATGCCAATTAATTCATCATCAGATGAGTTGTTTTTTACTGCTTTTCCCAATGGAATAGATGGATGGTTTTCCAGTAATCGGCCTGGAGGAGTAGCATTAGAAAATGAAACGTGCTGTGATGATTTGTATGCCTACAAAAAGATCGATAGTGTTCAAGTAGTGATAAGTGGAAAAGCGACTTTAGACGGGAAAGTGACATCAGGCGTGGTGTTGGAGCTATTTTATTTTGATTCAGAAGGCGAGAAGGTATTCAATAAACGAACGAGAAGTGATGCAAATGGCAATTACCAACTTCGATTGGAACCAGGACGAAAATATGCCGTAGAAGCCACCTATGAGGATGCATTTACAGAAACCCACGAAATGAAAATATCAGATGGGTTTACAGAAACCAATTTAATTTGGGATGCTAACTTGATGCCATTTAGCGACAAAGCATTCGTGATTGAAAACATCAATTATGAATTTGATAAGGAGCTTTTGACGGAAACAGCAAAACGATCCATTGATTCATTATTGCTTCCGCTATTACAGAATAATCCGACAATAAAAGTGGAGTTGGGATCGCACACCGATAATCGAGGAACGACGGCTTACAATCAGCATTTATCGCAAAAGCGGTCAGAAAGTATTGTGAAATATTTGATACAAAAAGGAATTCGAGAAGACCGAATGAAAGCGAAAGGTTATGGAGAATCTATGCCTATCGCACTGAATGAGAATGCGGATGGAACAGATAACCCGGAAGGAAGAGCTAAGAATAGACGAACGGAAATAAAGGTAATCGGTTTAGTTAAAGGTCTTGAAGAGGAAGAGTAAACGCTGCTTAGATTATTTAATAAACTTATAAATCGCTGTAAAAAAGAATTTTAGGGCGTAGGTTTATTATTCAAATCGACATTTCAATTCTACTTCTGGTTCTAAAAAGTAGGTAAAAACAATGCTTTGGTGATTAAATGGTTGTTCCAATTTAATTTCAAGAGGTATCGTTAATGAAGATTCATTCCTTTCCAACCAAATGGTATCATAGACGTGAACTTTCGTGTCGAGTAGGATAGCTGTATAGTTTTCCATTTCTAATGTGCTAAAATCTATTATTTTGTCCGGTAATGTTGACTGAATCGGATTAGATGAAATGGCTTCACGTACATTCAAAACAGTACCCAAATCAAATTCAGAATCAATTGAACTTTCAGAAGAATGGGTTAATAAAGAAAGGTTTATGATTACATTCTCAGGAATTAGGATAATTTCTTTATTGAATTGCGGCAGCAAATTGAACAGAATAGGGACATAACATTCTCGATAAAGCATCGCATCCAAGGTTTCACTGATTAGGATGTAAAATGATTCAGGATTAGGAACCTCAAAAGTTACCGCATCGGCTAAATAGATCTCTTGGATGTGGTCAGATAAATCCAAAGAATCAATCAACTTTTTAGCTGAATCAATGGAATTTTTATTGATTTCCAGCAAAGAAAATTGCACTTCAGAAGCTTGAAAAAGAGGCGCAACCAAAGTAAGTAAAGTAGCGTAAGGACCACATCCTGCATAGAAGATAGAGATTACTTCGTTCGGATTTGTCTTTTGCTTTTCACGGATAGCAAGCACTATCGCTTTTACAAACTTAACCGTTCTTTTGTAATCTAATAAGCACTGAGCAGCGTGGTTTAGTCCCAATGCTTTTCCTTTAGCAGCAGGAACAGCAGCCAAGAATTCTATTTTTGTCTCAAAACCTGATATTTCAGTAATGGGTTGAAAGTAAGCATGAATTTCATTGAGACTTTTTTCAGCTTCCGCTTGATTTATTGAGTCCTCTAGAACTGAATTTGTGAATTTTTGAATGGTGGTAAGTATTTTTTCTTGAATCATCAAAAGTTGGGGAGTTGGTGTTGTTTAGCTATTAAAAATTAGATAATTGATAGAGATTTACATTTATCTATACGGAGGTCCTGAAACCCAACCCACAATGGATTGGCGAGTGCCGTTAGTTATTGGAGTGACCCGATGAATAATGAACGAAGGAAAGATAACAATGGTTCCTTTTGCTCGTGGGGCTTTCACTATTTTCTGATTGATCATAAACTCAAGGTCGCCTCCTTCATAGTCATCATGATCTGATAATTGAATGGTCATGCTCAACTTTCGAGCAGAGATTTCTCCGTTGCCAAAATCCAAATGCCAATCGAAATAATCCCCTTCGGAATACCTTGTCAATTGCAATTCTTGATGAAAACCCAACAAATCGAAATAGTAGCGCTCGTTGTTGCAGTTGATTGCAAGTCCTGCTAGTTTGCTGTAGATCCATTCATTTTCTTGGTTATTCTCGATAAACATCACGGAGCTTTTTCGAAGCTCGTCGTCATATTCTTCTTCTCCGCTTACTGTGGCTTTTATCGTTTTTTCATCGTCCCAAAAGTTCAGGATTCGATCCACTTCATGCGGAAGAAACAGTCCTTGATAGTATACAAATTCTGCAAAGTTGTGTTTGAGTGGGAGTCCAAAAGAGTAGTTGGTAGACATGGTAAGTGATTTATATTAATTATTAATTCATAGTATTGACCGACAATCTTTTAATTTGACATTTTATTGGGTTATTTATTTCACTTTTTGGTGAGCAAAAAGTAAAGCAAAAAACTCAGCCCTTATCAAAATGAAAGAAAATATTCTAATTACCTAAGTTCAGTCGGATGATCTTCTCGGTCCACCTCGAAGCTTTCCGGTTTCTCTAAGGCAATTATTCTGATTTTCTTGCATTTTGCTAAATGGCAGTCCTACAATAAAAACATCCGGATTCATACAAAATGATTGAGATTATATATTCTGAATATCATTTATTTAATCATTCGTTTCAACATTACATAAAACTTTATTGAAATTTTATCGGACAGTAGTGACTAATTTATGGCTTTAAAAATAACAACTAAATCGCTAACTATCTTAATAATTGAAAGATTAACTTTTTCGATAGATGCTTCTTGGATAATCCGACATTCTAATTTGCTCTTTTTCCAACTCTGCTAATGCGTCTTTTGCAATCCATTTTGCTGATGGACTAACTTGTCCAACGGTTGATGATTCTAAGATCTCATAAGCTGTTGTTATTGCTCTTTTTTTGAGGTCAAGGTTTCGTTTGCCAATACTTCTCAATGCCCAATTAACGGCTTTTTTAACGTACAGCCGCTCATCGGTTGCTTCATGTTTTATAAGGGTAAAAAACTGCTCGAATGTTTCATTTTTAGCATTCTTATCTGCCATGCAGTAGGAAGCCAATGTGGCAAAGCTTGCTCTTTTCTCAAACTCACTTTCTAGCTTTGACCATTCCAGTATTTTGGGAACGGCATAGTTACTTTTAGAAAACAATCCCATGCAGAAGCTGTCACAGATTTCCCAGTTTTCGAACGATTTTACCCACTTTTCCATTAATGGTTCAGTCACATCTTTTGGGCGAAACATTTTGCTGCACAGCAACCGAGCTTCATAGATGACACTGTCAAAAAGCCTCAACGCCAAATCATTGTCTTTGCCTATGCTTTGGGCGATTACTTTTAAATCTTTGTGATAAATCCCCAACGAATTGTTTGAAATGATGCCAAATTTTTGCTCTTTGAAGATCACCTTGTCGGGGTTCTTCAATTCGTAAAGTCGATCAATTACTTGGGAGTAGGTCATATTGTTTATAATTGGGAATTTGGATTATTATTTAAGCTACTTTTCCATCGGTTCCGCCCAATCCGAGTTTCTTACAAACAATGTATACTGCGCATAAGGTTTTCCTTCATCGGTCATTTCCATTTTGTCAGTCACTGGCAACAATTGGATGGTTTGACTCAAACGTATGGTGTTAGAATAAGGACTATTGTCACTGTTCATTTTGATTAATGATTTATGATGCTCCGGTGTCATTCTTTTGAAATCACTAATACCGACGATGTACATAAAAAGCATGTTGTCAGCCGAAACAGGCATTTTAACGTAGTCACTTCCATCACTCATAAATTCAGGCAACTGATTGCTTGGCATCACCATATAACTGTCGTTCATCATGATGTTGATAGAGAGAATTTTGTCAGCTAACCCTAAGTCAGATTCTCTTATCTTGGAAGCCAATGGATGGTTGCCATTTATACGGTACTGAAACACATGATACAGACCAAAAAAGCCATATAATTTATGATCCTCTAAATTGCATTCTTTGTATAAGTGGCTAAAGTTCTGAAACAGTACTTCCTCTCGGTTTAGCTTTTCTAGAACATATTGTACATTAGATTTCAAGTGAGAAAGTAGAAATAAAGTGTCGGGGGATTGGCTGTATACAGCGCTTAGTTGCTCAATCTGATTTAAAAGCGCACCCATTTCATCGGTTTCAGAAGGTTCTAAAGTGTTTTCAGGAGCAAGTGACTGAATGTATTCTTGCAGTAACGAGCGATCTTGAATTTTGTCGATTCCGATAAATTCGAATTTATTGCCTTCTGACTGTTCTTGGTAATATTGGTGCAGTGAGAGGTATTTGTCAAAATAATCTTGGTTGTTTCTTCCTTGTATTACTACCCATTTGGCTAATACAGCACTTAGAATTTCCTCATCACCTGTTTTCAGAAAATCGTTGAGCAGCGTAGCCTGTACAAAATCCAATTCTGCCAAATAGTGGTTGACCTGGTGGTTTTGATGTAAATACTTGAAGAAGTCAACATCGAATTTTGAAGGCTCATCAAATCCGTGAATCTCACCGACTAAAATCATTTTTTTATCTGCTATGTCCTTTCCTATGGTTTCATAACTGAACGTTTCATCCAAATGGACAGTCTCGCTATTCGCAGTTAAATACTCAATATATTTGCCACCTGAAGCATATTCCCAAAGGTGAAATCCACCATACAGGATTCCAAAGAATAATAGTGTACCGATTAGTATTTTGAGTGACCATTTTAGAATTTTCCGAAACATTGAATCTACTTTTAGTGAAGCTTTGAGCTTGTCAAAACTGGATAGGTTTTAAAAGTAGTGAAGTTTCAAAGAATTGGCAAATGGAGTGGGAGAGGTATTCCGATTGGGAGTTTTTACTTCGTATGAGAAAAGGATTTCTTGTTTAACCTTTTTGAGAAATGGCTACTTTATTCGTAGCTACTGTTGTTGATAGTGTTCCGTCCCCTATAAATTTTTAAGAGTTTTCGAAGTATAGGAAGTGTTACATCATAGTCATCAAGCGGAAATTGGTGAATTACTCCGTCCATTTGAAATGATAAAAAAGCAGATCTTCTCTTTCCAATTCCTTTCATTTGAGCACTTTCATTTTTAATTTGGTTCCATTTATATAGGTGTTCGTCCACTATTATCCCATCATTACTTATAGTTAGAACTGGTAATAATTTTGAGAGTTTACTAAGTGGACGTATTGAAAAGAGAATTCCAATTCCAACGAAAATCCAACCGATGTATGATTTTTCAAATGTTAATGCGAAGTATGCTCCTGCAACAATGAATAAAATGTTCTGAAATAGTTTGGAATAAAGACTTGATTTTGAATGTTTGAAATCTGAAAACCTAGGAATACTGGAATCGTCTTTAAACTTCTTTGTTCGTTCTTCCTTAATTCTCTTTTCGAGTTCAATAATAATAGCCTTTTGTTTTGATGTTCGAATTTCGGTTTTTTCAAAAAAACTACCATCAGACCATATTAACCCACTTTCCACTGCTAATACTTTCAATTCAATAGGGTCATCTATTCTGCTAAATGCCCAAATTCGCCAATGTGTTATAGCGAAACTCCAATAGATCCATGCTACTAATGGTGAGAATAAAAACGATCCAGGTAAGAATACTAAAGGGTGGATTAGTTTTGTACTAGATAGAAAATAAAGTCCAACCGCCACAGCGAACATTATAATCATAACAGGGAAATTAACTAGCAGTTGGCCTCTTCTAATTGCTTTTCGGGGTGTGATTATCTCATTTGGCATATTAATGTCAACGGTTTGTTTGTGAGTGTAGTGTGTGAAAATAAGCTAATTTGTTTGGATTATCTAATTCTTTTAAATTTCCATATAATAGAAAGCCAACACCAATGAATAAAATGATGATGGTTCTTAAAAAATCAATATGAATCATTTTTTGATCCATCCGTTTTTTGTTTTTTATTACCACTAACCCTATTAATCCTAATGCCATCATCGACAATCCTACTGACAACATCATATACGCCCCAGGCCACCTTTGAATTGAAAAAAGAATTCCTGTAATAGCCATACTATATGACCAGTATATTAAACGAATTAACAATGAATCAAATTTACTTTCAACCTGATACCCTTTGTAAGACATTAAGGCATACACTAAGGACAAAATTGAAAATGCAACAATTATTAGCTGTGATCCTATTCCTAGATTCATACTTTTTAGCATCATTCCGATTAGTAGAATGAATAGAATTACAACCTCTAATTTGATAAGGTTGGGTTGAAATTTGACGGCATATTTTATCAATTGCTCTTCTAATCCACTCTTTTCTCTGTAGAAAAAACTCATGTTCTGTAGTAATTTAGGTATTTATTTAATAATTTAATTTAGAGTCAAATACAGTATGTCGTTAGCTATCGAAATTAGTCGGAGCCATCTACTCGATTGGTAGTAGGTTTTTTATTTTTCAATTTTTTATCCATTACAATAATATTTCTACTTCCAATTTGAAGTCTTTCAATCATATTCCACCCAAGTCTTTCATAAAGTCTTTCCGCTGTGTCTGTATATAAATAAAGTTGTTCAAGTCCTAATTCTTGTGAATAGTTTTGAAGGAAATCACAGATTAATGCTCCGTATCCTTTTTTCCTGTGCTCTGGGATTGTATAAATTAGTGCTAACCAATTCTTATGAATTTTATATCTGGGTTCTTTATCAAGTAATCCTACATGATTATAAATTCCGCCAGTGGTAATGGGCAATCCGTTATGTGTCATTAAAACCTGAAATTGGAATTTATCTTTCGTAATTTTCTTAAGATTCTCCATTGTCTTAGTGACTGGTATATTCCATTCATTCAGGTACCATTTGGCAATCAGTTCAAAATGTTCTGTATCGTTCGATTTAAGTATGATAAATTTTTTTTCCGACATTTCTGATTCATGTTTATACTTATTGTTTTTCAACCTACTGCCAACGCTTTGGCATTGAGTAGTAGCGTACCGATGGGTGCTATTGCTTATGGGTTTTATTGTGTGCTGCCTCCTTATTTGTATGACTTAATAATGTTATGATTAAATCATTTAAGGGAGTTTCTAAATTTTTTAATTTTCCTATTTTGGATATGATTTCATTTTTTGCTCCTAATTCAATTGGATTTCCATTTAATCGGTCTGTTAACATTGAACTCCCTTTTGTTTTTGGATAATTATAAAGCTTGGTCAACATTTTATTTTCAAAATCACTTTCAATTTTTGCTCCATCTGCTTGAGCTACTTTTATTCCTTCTTTTAAAATGTCAGTGAAAAGAATTCTAAGTTTTTCATTTTCAAATATCCAACAAGTCTCACCGCTTAAACAAAGTATCGAACCAAGAGCAGAACTTTCACAAACCTTTTTCCAACTTTCAGTTTTATAGTCAATCACTTGTTTGACTTTAGTTTCGGTATTTTGAAATAGTTTACTGAAATCATTTGCCAATTTACAGTCTTGAACTGTAATCACGGGACTTTTAAATACCTCATAGAATCCATCTTTAGCAGGTTGAGTAGGACAATCAATTGAACATTCTAAAATATTCTCCTTATCAGTAAAATTTAAAAAAGGATCTTTCAATCTTAGTCCATTTCTAATCACAGCTATTTTAGTTTGTGGATTGATTAGTTTTGAAATTGAATCAATTGCATCAGGATATTGGTGTTCTTTGATGCAGACCAATAGCCAATCTAAATAATCATTCTCGAAAGGCGGTATCTTTATTTGAATTGGGATTTCGTGCCTTTTTCTTTCGTTAATTAGTTTGATGCTATTTTTTAAAGTTCGACTATAATAGTGCAATCTGTTTGGTGTATTGTTTTTTTGAAGTTCGAATGCAACGACACTTCCAATTGCTCCTACTCCAAATACACCAATATGTTTTTTTCCACTATTCATTTAATTTGTCTGCCTTTATGAAAAAGTAATCTCCAATATCGTCTTTAAAAGAATCAATAATTTTAACTATTTTTTTAGAATTAATATCAGATTCTAATTGATTCCTATTTTGTCGTACTTACTCGTCATCTTCTTTTGGTTGCCTAGCGCCCAAATATGGTGCGTAGTGAGGTAAGTAAAGATACAATTTGCTTAAAACTAAATAGTAAAAATCGCAGAGCGATTTTGTACATTTTCTTTTTTTACAAAATTCGCTTGCGAATTTTACGGACTTTCAAAGAGCCACAAAAACGTCTTAACTTACTGACTCACTATGCACTATATTTAATGTTGTAAGCAGTTTTTTATTTATGATGATACTCAATATCATTCTCAGTTAATTCTGATCTACCCTTAACTTTGAAGGAAGTTTTTAGAATTTTCATTGAGTCTATATATCCAAGTTTTCCATTTTTGAGAATAAATGGAGCAAAGTAGAAATCTTTTTTCTTCTTGTCTTTCTGTGAATCAATAAACTGCGTGAAAAACATTCCTTCTTTAAACTTTAAGTTTTTCCAATAAATCATCTGAAAAACCATTGATTGTTGACTTTTTCCGTACTTTTTTAGTTGGGATTTTTTTTCAGAGCTCTGAAAAGCATCATTCAACCATTTTCTATTTTGGTTAGCATATATATAAGTTGTATAACTAATGTCACTCTCGTAAATGAAAGAAATGCATATATTATTTTCAGTGTCAATATCTTTATTTTGATTCCATTCTTTGAGGTAGGAGAAGAACTTAAAAGCATACTCTTCATCTTTATATGCTGGGCCAAAATAGTTTGGATATTCTTCATGTCCGGTTACATCATTATTGACAAGAAAATAACCATTGGTAAGCCATTGGTCATAATCAATTTCAAAATCTGGAAATGGCTGAACTATGATTATAGTATACTCAAAAAGAGTATTTTCTATTAGAGTCTGAATTGCTAATAAACTAAGAGAAACAATAATACCAACTAAGTATGGAAACACAAGAAAGCATAGAATGATTCCTAAAAATGTTAATATCCTTAGAGTCCACTTTACATGGTTTTCATATTTTTCATGGATAACAAGTTTTGGATAATATTTTCTCCATTCTAACCTAATCAAAGTCCTTGAGTCTACTCTCCAATTTCCAACTTTGACTTTCATGTTATTCTATTTTTTCATACTTCTCAGCACAACCTTCTTTACAGGGGTAGTAAACAAATAGCAAGTCATTCTTAAATTTATATGATACTTTGAAGTGTTCTTGACAACCCTGTAAGGTAATTTTATCTTCAATTTGAATTAATTGGCCATTTGTGGTTTTCATACTTTCTTTAGATAGCTTGCATAAATTACCGTTGGATTCAATAAATCCGTCTGATTTGATTTCTAAATATTTTTCAGATTTAACTTCGTGAAACTTTCCACTCCCGTCGCCTGGGTCAATCATAATTTCAATTAACTTCCACGTACCCTTAATATTCTTATCAAATGTTTGCGCATTCGATGATAAGATGAGTGCTGTAAAAAGTATTAAGGTTAGTAATAGTTTCATTCTTTCAATTGCTTACAACAACTGTATAAGTGCAATGGCACTTATATCTTTTATATAGTTATGATATTTATTTTAGTTTAAAAAGTTGTATCTATCTTAAAACTAGTAGTAAAAACATTTCCACCACGGCGGACACGTATTAGTCGTTTGTTGTCGTTTCCACCAAGGTGGACGCGTAAAAACGGATATATGTTTACTATCAATTCGTCAAATTGTATTTCCAAACCCGAAGATAATCTAAAAGTTTTAATAAATAGAGTAGGAGTGCTTAAAAACGAAAGGATTATATAAAAATATTAATCATTCTTTTCGATGTGGATGAACATTTCCCCGCTTTGGTGCATTTAAACACAATTGTGATCTAAATCTTCTTGGCAATCTTATAAATCACAGAAATTGAAATCAATAAAAGCGCTAGATAAGAGTAACCAATAATAGAGTCATTTGAATTAGAACTACCTATTAATAATGGAAAGTGTATCAGAGAAAGGGTTGCAAATATTCCGAAAAGACCTAAAGTGAATGCTTTGATTGGTAGTATTAATTTGTTCATATTTCAGTTTTTAGAAGTTGTTATTGAGTTTTCAATCAAATATAAGGGTTTTTTTAATGGTACAATTATCCAATTTTTACAGAAGTCATGGTCAATGAACCGGCGATGGGTTTGTCGTTGAATAGGTGAAGGTTCTCTTTTTCCTCTTTTAAGGCCAAAGCATAAATTAGTGGAAGGTAATGCTCTGGTGTGGGAATGGCCAACTCAAACGCTTTTCCTTGTGCTTTAAAGTTGATCAACTTTTCATGATCTCCGCTTAGGATATAACTTTTCATTTTCTCATTGGCTTCTTTGGCCCAATCGAATGCAAATTCTTCATTCATTTTATTCCATGCCACAAGGCCAAGGTTGTGAACCATGTTTCCACTGCCAATAATCAATACTCCTTTATGACGAAGTTTGCTCAATTGTTTTGCCAAATCATAATGGTA
Source organism: Acidiluteibacter sp. (assembly GCF_055129545.1). Classification (NCBI taxonomy): domain Bacteria; kingdom Pseudomonadati; phylum Bacteroidota; class Flavobacteriia; order Flavobacteriales; family Cryomorphaceae; genus Acidiluteibacter; species Acidiluteibacter sp. The sequence continues at coordinate 170,020 of NZ_JBSRUB010000023.1, forward strand.
TTTAGGCGATTGAGTGTAGTCAATACTCATTTGTATCACAGGAATGTCAACATTGGGATACAAATGTTTTATTACGCTCCAAGCACCATGATCCAATCCCCATTTATCGTCCAATCCAACTTCTGTAGAAGTAATTATCTTTTTGGTTTCCATGGCAAGTTCTGGACTACCAGGTGCAGGATATTGCACTTCAAATAGCGCTTGTGGGAAGCCTCCAAAGTCGTGAATGGTTTTAGGATGTTCCATGGCAGTAACGAAGGTGCCTTTGGTTTCCCAATGTGCCGAAATACATAAAATGGCCGTTGGTTTTTGTATCTCAGTTCCCAACTTTCGGAATGAACGGACAAATTCATTTTCTTCAATTGCATTCATCGGGCTGCCGTGTCCAAGGAAAAGTACAGGCATTTTTTCGGTGTTCATAAATGAATCAGCTAATTTACTCAAGGCATTTAGTTGCATAGATTTGGAAATTAATGGCAATAATGCCATGGTTTTGATGAAATCACTTCTTTTCATGAGAGAATGTTGAAAAAATCCGAATCATTAAAATTACTCGTTTTGAATGATAGAATGCATAAAACATAATCTAAAAAACCCACCCTTAGCATCGCTAAAGGCAGGTTTCGAGGTCATCAAAATTGTGTTACGTCGTTGTGTAGTTTGACAACCAATTATTGATTCATTTCTATGCTTGCTTTACAAATTGAGCATCTACAATCAGTTTCACTTTATCAGAAACGACGATGCTTCCCGCTTCAGTTACAGCGCTCCAAGTCAAGTTAAAATCCTTTCGGTTGATTTCTCCTTTGATTTCAAAACCTGCTTTAGTTTGACCATAAGGATCTTCTGCAATCCCATTAAACTCAACTTCTAGAGTAACTTTTTTGGTAACGTCTCTAATGGTCAAATCTCCTATCAATTCTTCACCATCAAAAGAAGTGGACTTAAAAGTCATCTCAGGGTATTTTTCTGAATTGAAAAAGTCATCCGATTGCAAGTGCGCATCTCTATCCTTATTTTTTGTATTTACAGAAGCTGTTTTTGCACTAAAGTTGATTTTTGCATTTTTGAAGCTATCGTCCGCAGCTTCAATTGAAGCATCAAACTCACCGAAATGTCCGGTTACTGTTGAAATCATCATGTGTTTTACTTTAAATGCTACTTCTGAATGCGTATCATCTATTTTCCAGTTGTTTGTTGAATTGCTCATGTGGTTTTATATTTTAGTGTTTGTAATTAATTATAAGCTCATTGGTACTTCCATCAGCAAAACGCGTGCATCCTCGGAAGCTTTAACTTGAATAGAAGTGGTGTCCCAAACTCCCATCCCGTCTCTTTTAGAGAGTTTCTCACCGTTGATTTCTACTTCCCCATCCAAGATAAAGGCATAAACTCCATTTCCTGATTTTTTAATTTTGTATTCGTCGGCATTTCCTTTTTTAAACTTCCCGATATGGAACCAAGCATCCTGATTGATCCAAACGCCTTGATCATCTTTATTGGGCGAAAGCACTTGATAGAATGTGTTTTCTTTTTCAATGTCTCTAATTGAAATCTGATCGTAACGCGGTGCTACATTTTTCGCTTTTGGGAAAACCCAGATTTGCAGAAATTTTACTGTTTTATCTGCATTCTTGTTGTATTCACTGTGGTAGATTCCGGTTCCTGCGCTCAACACTTGCACATCACCTTCTTTGATTACTGCCACATTTCCCATGCTGTCTTTGTGCTCTAAATCACCTTCCAAAGGAATAGAAATAATCTCCATATTGTCGTGTGGATGTGTTCCAAATCCCATTCCTGGGTTTACTTGGTCGTCGTTTAATACACGGAGCACTCCAAAATTCATTCGATCTGGGTTGTGGTAATTGGCAAAACTGAAAGAATGGTGAGAATCCAACCAACCGTGATTGGCATGTCCTCTTGTTGCTGCTTTGTGAATGACTGTATTCATCGTTTTATATTCTTTATTGGGTAAATGATTGAAGCCTACTTGCTCAATTAATTTATCATAAGTGGAACTGGATTTTGCTGTATTTTCTGCTTTTAGCAGTTGGGGAGCCATTGCTCCAATGACACCAGTCATTATCGACTTTTTAATAAATTCTTTGCGCTCCATAAGCCCTTGTTTTAATTGTTGAAACAAAGTTGAGACTATTTGAAAGCACCTGAAATATGAGAAATCGGGATAGACATATGAAAATCCGATGTGCTAGGCGATGTGTTCTTTATTTTTGAAATGAGAAGGGGAAAGGTCGGTACATTTTTTAAAGAAAGCACTGAAATTAGCGGGCTCGTTAAAGCCCAATTCAAAACCAATTTCTTTGTTGGATAAATCCGAAAAGAAAAGCAATCGTTTGGCTGCTGTGATGATTCGCGCTTGAATGTATTCCTTGGCTGTTTTGCCAATGCTCGATTTGATGATTCGATTTAAATGGTCGGGCGTAATGTGGAGCTGTTCTGCATAATAAGAGGTAGAATGTTCTTTTTTATACGATTCATTCACCAGTTGCTTAAACGCTTTTATAATGTGATTTCCAGTACTGTCAATGTTGGATTCTATTGGATTAATGGAACAAATATTATTGCATTCAATCAACAGTAACTTTAGAAACGCTCCAGTCGAAAGCGCCTTCATGTTGCTGTTGCCGTTGTACAAAGTGTAAATTTCATTGGCAAATCCAACTATTTTTTCAAACTGCTCTTTAGATGGCAAAAGGGGAGGGCTCTGTCCATAATTTTGGAACAGGTTCAAGCTTTCTATAAAGGACAATTGAATGGAATTTTCGATCAAAAACTGAGTCGAAAATGTCATGGCAAAACCAACCGATTGTTCGTGTTCAATCACTTGATGTACTTGACCTGGCGCCACAAAATAGATTTGTTGAGGCCCCATTTCATAAGCGTTAAAATCGATTTTATGAATCCCATTGGCTTTTTTGACTACCAATACGGTGTAAAAGTTATGGCGGTGTGGCTCGTCAACGCGTCCATTTCTTTTGAGGTAAATATCCTCCATTTTGGAAATGCTAAAACTGACAAACGCATCGTTCGGGTTGACTTTCTGGTATGTTTTAATCGGTTCCATTTACAATTTGAAAGGTAGTTTACTCCACCGAAAATTACACATGAAATTGTATTCATGCGAATCTATTTCTGTACTAACTAATAAAAAGAAGTTAGTGGAATGCTAACTTTTTTGAATTTGATCAGAATCCATTAATAGCGATAGACTATTGCATTTACATTCATACCGGCACCTACAGAAGCAATCAGCAATACATCGCCTTTTACAATTTGATGTCCTTCTAGTTTGTTTTTCACAATCAAGTCAAATAAAGTAGGAACGGTAGCGACTGAGCTATTTCCCAATTTATGAATGCTCATAGGCATAATGTCTTTCGGCATTTCCTTGTCGTAAAGTAAATAGAATCGTTTAATAATGGTTTCATCCATTTTTTCATTGGCCTGATGAATCAATACCTTACTAATGTCATCTATCCCCACACCGCTTTTGTCAACGGCTGTTTTCATCGCTAAAGGAACAGCATTGAGTGCAAACTCATATATTTTCCGGCCGTGCATTTTGATGTATTTCGTTTGCTGATTTTCTGAAGGGTTGTAAGAACTTCCATAGAATAAAAAATAGGCTTCATCGTGAGTAAACGACTGGTTGGCAGCACTCAATATTCCACTAGAACCTCCTTCACTTTTTTCTAAAATACAAGCTCCTGCACCATCTGAATAGATCATGGAGTCACGATCGTAGGGATCAACCACACGCGATAAAGTTTCCGTACCGATAATTAAGCATTTAGTGGCAATGCCTGCTTTAATAAAAGCATCGGCCTGAATTACTCCTTGCAGCCAACCAGGGCATCCAAAAATTAAATCATAAGCCACACAATTCGGATTCTTGATCTTTAAATTGAATTTAATCCTGGAAGCGATACTCGGCAACATATCGATTTGCGTATTGCCTGAATCAACATCTCCAAAATTCTGACCCACAATGATGTAATCGAGTTCTTCAGGATCTATTCCCGCGTCTTCTATTGCTTTTTGCGCTGCAATTGTTCCAATATCGCTAGACTTTAATTCATTAGAAACGTACCGTCGTTCTTCGATTCCAGTGATCCCTTGGAACTTTTTAATGACGATTTCATTTGATGTAGGTATTTTTAATTGACGCTCATCGTAAAAGTCTTGAGTTAAGAAGTCTTCATTTTTTTGAACTACCGTAGGAATATAGCTTCCTGTTCCTGAAATTTTATTTTGCATCGATTTGTTTTTTATAAAATTAAATGTAGTCCATTTTATGGGTTCGACGAATAACAATTGTACTATAATTTGTTAATCGCAATCAACCAATGAAAATGATGATGGGTCTAAACAAGCTCAGCTTTAGGTTTATTTGCGTTTATTTCAAACTGATTGGAAGTATTTTTTTCTCCTCCAGCTTTCATTGCTTTTTCTCCTGCAAAGAATGTTTTATGATCATCTCCCAAGTCTGAACCAGCCATGCGTTGATGCTTCACGCAAGAAACGCCTTTGCGGATTTCTTGTCGCTGAACGCCTTTTACATAAGCCAACATGCCCTCTTCAGCAAAATATCCAGCGGTTAAATCATTCATGTGAAGCGCCGTGGTATGGTAGGTTGGTAGCGTGATTAAATGATGAAAAATGCCAGCATCTTTAGCTCCATCTCTTTGAAACGTTCTAATTTTTTCATCTGCCAATTGGCACAATTCAGACCCATCGTATCGAACATCCATCAGGTTAGATTTATCATACATAGAAACATCTTTTCCTGAAGTGAACAGTTCTTCATAGGCTTGATTGCGGAAATTCAACGTCCAGTTAAAAGAAGGGGAGTTGTTGTACACCAATTTAGCATTTGGAACGACTTCCTTAATTCGGTTGACCATGTGCGCAATTTGCTTCACATTAGGCGTAGGTGTCTCAATCCACAATAAATCTGCTCCATTTTGAAGGCTGGTAATGCAATCTAAAACCACTCGGTCGATGTTGCTGCCGTCCTTAAATTTATACAATCCGTTTGGCAATCGAACAGGACGAACTAATTTTTCATCTCTTTTCAGTAAAACATCGTCTTCTAGTGCATCTTGAATAGCGATTTCTTCTGCTTCTACAAAAGCTAAATATTGTGCAGCCAAGTCTCCTGGATCTTGACTAACTGGTAATTTTTGAGTTAATCCAGCTCCTTCTGAGTCCGTTCTTGCTACGATTATTCCATCTTCAATTCCCAACTCTAAAAAGGCATACCTCACGGCATTTATTTTAGCAATAAAATCTTCGTGAGGCACCGTTACTTTGCCATCCTGATGACCGCATTGCTTGGCATCAGAAACTTGGTTTTCCAATTGAATGGCACAAGCTCCAGCTTGAATCATTTGTTTTGCTAATAAATACGTGGCTTCTTCATTTCCAAAACCTGCATCAATGTCTGCAATGATGGGAACTACATGCGTTTCAAAGTTGTCAATTTGATCCTGAACGTCCTCACCATTTTTCAATCTTCGAAATAAGTCATTTAATTCTATGGAATCAGCTTGACGCAAGAAATCATAAATCTCTTTGATCAAATCAGAAACGGCCGTTTTCTCGTGCATGGATTGATCGGGAAGTGGACCAAATTCAGAGCGCAAAGCAGCAACCATCCAACCAGAAAGGTAGAGGTATTTTTTATTGGTTGTTTGATGGTGCTTTTTTACTGCTATCATGTTTTGCTGTGCTACGAAACCATGCCAGCAACCTAAGGATTGGGTGTATTGAGTAGAGTCTGCATCGTAGTCTGCCATGTCTTTTCTTACAATGGTAGCCGTATATTTAGCAATGTCTAATCCGGTTTTAAACCGATTTTGAGCCATCATTCTGGCCGCATTCTCAGGATTTATGGTATTCCAAGAAGTACCGTATTTTTCTTTAAGTGTTCTTACTGCCTCTAAGGCGGAAGCGTAATTGCTTTGTGCTAAATTTTTCATAATTTCGTAAAACGTTATTGATTATTAATAATTAGATCCTGTCAATTGTTGCCGCAATTGCAGGATTGCTTTTTTTACAGGTATTTGTATGCCGGTAGCGTTAAAAATTCTTCAAACTCTTCTGACAGAACAAGCTTGTCAAAAATCTCAAAGGCCAACGTAAATCGGGTAGTGGGCATGTTTTTATCACCAACGATTGAAATGATTTTGTCCACTTCATCGTGATACAACTCCATGTATAGCTTCATGTTGAATCGTCTTCCATCATTTAGCTTTACCTCATTTCTAAGCCATTGCCACACTTGAGTTCGAGAAATTTCAGCAGTAGCTGCATCTTCCATTAAATGATAGAGCGCCACAGCACCGTAACCTCTCAGCCAAGCTTCGGTATATAAAATCCCGATGTTGATGTTTTTTCGGATACCTGCTTCGGTCACTGTTCCTTTTGGCAATTCTACTAAGTCTTGTTCTGTAATATGAATATCATCTCTAGAGACGTTTATTTGGTTGGGTGCGGGCATGTGCTTGTTAAATTCTTCCATTGCAACATCCACCAATGCCGGGTGAGCTACCCAGGTTCCATCATGACCATTCAATACTTCCCGCTCTTTATCTTTGCGCACCTTTTCTAACGCTGCAGAGTTGGCTGCTTCGTCGTTTTTAATGGGGATTTGTGCCGCCATTCCACCAATGGCCAAAATACCTCTTTTGTGACAACGCTGAATCACCAGTTTGGAATACGCATCCATAAAAGGAGTAGTCATGGTGACTTGATCTCGATCTGGAACGACAAAGTTGGGGTGATTCCTAAATTTTTTGATGTAAGAAAAGATGTAATCCCATCGGCCACAGTTTAATCCTACGATGTGGTCTTTCAGTTCGTAGATGATTTCATCCAATTGAAAACTAGCCGTAATGGTTTCTACTAAAACCGTGGCTTTGAAAGTGCCAATCGCTACATTCAAATATTCTTGTGCAAATTCAAACACCTCATTCCACCACCGAGCTTCCAAGTAATGTTCTAGTTTTGGCAAGTAAAAATATGGGGCTGTATTGTCGGCCAATAGTGTTTGAGTATTGTGGAATACATATAAGCCAAAATCGACCAAGCTACCAGAAGATTCTTCACCATCAATTAGCAGATGTCGTTCATTGAGGTGCAAGCCTCTCGGACGAACCATCAAGACAGCCGTTTCAGCATTCAATTGGTAACTTTTACCTTTTTTGGTATCTGTTAGTGAGATTATTTTTTTATTGGCATCCATTAGGTTTTGTTGACCTTCCATTGCGTTTTGCCAAGTTGGGGAGTTGCTGTCTTCTAAATCGGCCATAAAGGTTTTGGCGCCTGAGTTGAGTGCATTGATGATCATCTTTCGATCAATTGGGCCAGTTATTTCTACTCTTCTGTCTCGAAGATCAGTAGGAATATTTTTAGCGGTCCAATCACTTTCTCTAATGTGTTTCGTTTCTCTTGGAAACTCAGGATACTTTCCGGTATCAAAAACCTGTTGTTGGTGGTCGCGCCTTTCCAGCAATTTTAAACGATCTCCGTTAAACTTAATGTGCAAGGCCGTTAGAAATGCCAATGCATCATCCGTTAGAATTTCTGGGTACTTGTTTTTAACCTTCTTAGAAAAATTAATTGTTGAACGATTTAAAAGTGTTGAATCCATCTGATGTAATTTTTGTTTCAACAATATTAAATCAAAAAAGTAATAAATCCTAGCGAACGTTCGTTAAATATACATTTTCGCAAAATAAATAGATTCGCAAAAAAGCTTATATTTGATTTTATGCAGGAAGATTACATTAAAATTATTTTTGGCTTGAAGCTAAAGCAGATAAGGACTGAGAAGAATTTATCATTATTCGGATTGTCTAAATTATCCGGTTTGTCAAAGTCATATTTGAATGAAATAGAAAATGGAAAAAAATATCCAAAACCTGATAAAATTTCAATTCTCTCCGAGAAATTAGATGTTCCTTACGACCAAATGGTCTCTCTGAAATTGGATAAAAACTTAGCACCCATTGGCGATTTATTGCAATCTAAAATTTTGAAGGAGATTCCTCTGGATCTTTTCGGAATTAAAGAAAGCACCCTGATTGATATTGTAGCCAATGCACCAGCCAAGGTGAATGCCTTTATCAGTACGGTCATCGAAATTGCTCAAAACTATAGTTTTAGTCGAGAAAGTTTTTTCTTGGCTTCTGTGCGATCGTTTCAGCAAGCCAATAACAACTATTTTGACGAATTAGAACAGCAAGTATTAAAGTTTGTAGAAGCTTATCAAATCGATCTGAATCAACCCATTACTTCAACAGAATTGGAAGAAATTTTAGTGGAAGAATACGGCTATACGATACAAGCCAATGAGTTGGATAAGTACGAAGCACTGGGAAACTTGCGAACGGTTTTCATTCCGAAAACCAAAACACTTTTATTGTCTAACGAAATAGATGAAGCTCAATGCACGTTTATTTATGCCAAAGAAATTGCTTATAATTTTCTGAATATCACAGATCGCCTGTATACGTTTCCTTGGATCAAGTTTGACTCTTTTGATCAGGTATTGAATAACTTTTATGCGTCCTATTTTTCAGGAGCGTTGATTCTTTCAAAAGCTAAGGTGACGAAACAATTAATAGAAATCTTTGAAAAGGAAACCTTCGATACTGCCTTGTTCTTAAAGGCAATCAATGATTTTAATGCCTCTCCAGAATCATTTTATCAGCGATTGACCAATATTTTGCCAAAAGAGTTTAATATACAGAATCTTTATTTTTTGAGGTTTACGCATGAGGCAGGAAGCGATGTTTATAATTTAAAGAAAGAGCTGCATTTGTCGCACCAGCATTCTCCACACGCCAATGAAACCAATGAATATTACTGCAGACGTTGGGTTTCGTTGCAAGTATTGAACGAAATCAGTAAAAGCAAAAAGGAGCACGTATTTGATATTCAAATCTTGAATTACAAAAGCGATGGAATGAAATACCTGGTGCTTTCATCGGCCACTAAAGATCCATTTAAAGAAAACCACTACCGAAGCATCAGTATTGGGTTGCTAATCAATAAACAACTTCAGCGCAAGCTGAACTTTTTGGGCGATGAGAAAATTGTGACGCAAGATGTAGGTGTGACCTGTCAGCGATGTGCCGTTAAAAATTGTGAGGTCAGAAAAGCGCCGGCTATTTTGTTGGATGAGTCAGCCAAGAACAAAAAGATCGAACAAATTGTTGAGGAGCTGAATGGTAAGTTTGGGTAACCTTGGGGTAAGACTTTACCTGGTTTGTATCTTTAAGATACATGATTTACTTTTCTTTCAATCCGCTTGCGAATTATACGGAGTATCAAATAATAAGAAATCCAATATATAACAAGTAACACCGCATCCAACTTTAAAATTAATTTTCTTGATTTAAAATTCAGGATATAGTTTTAAAATCTCATTAACTATAGGTTGCTTGAAATTCGATTGATAATGTCTATAACCTTCTTGATTAATGTTTTGAAAACTTAACCTTGCCCGGTATTTGTCGCCATAAGGAAGAGTCGTATCTTCATTTATTAAGATATATGAATGTTCAACAGTGTTTGTAAATAGCACTGAACTTTCGTAAACCACAGATCGCCCTATTTGCTATATGCCGAGTTAGTCACTGATTATTCTTTTGTTTTTTAAGTGCATTATAAATAACTTCCTTAAGTGATCTACGAAATAGTTTCTCGAACTTTTTATAAGTGGCATCCATTGATCTTCTATAAAAATCACCCGATTCAATTACTTCTGTTTTGTCTCCGTTGATTTCTATGACTAATTTTAATTTAATAGCAACTAATTCTTGTTCTGTAGAGAACGTTGCTGAAAACTCTTTTCTTGCTTCTATAATTGATACGGTTATTCTTGAAGTCTTCTCAGAAGTATTATCTAAGTTTTCTTTGATAGTATTTATTATGATGTCTCTATATGCTTCTTTTAATTTTGGATGAAAGTCATAAAGTTGGCCGGGGCGCGAGACTAATGGTAATTTTATATCATCTTCTTGCGAAATAGTGTTCCGTTCATCAATTATTGAAATATTATCGGACTTAAAATCTAAATTCAACTTGGAGTAATCGTCACTTCTAGTTGTAAATTTTGATGATTTACAAGAAAAAAATGTAATAGAGATTAAAATTAAAGTTAGTGTCTTAAGATTCATGATTTTTTATTTGTTGCAATATATAGTTATTGTATTTTTAGTGTAAAAATTTTTGTCTAATTCAAATCTAGTTATAAAAACGTTTCCTCCGCGGCGGACAAGTCGTTTTCATTTCCTCCTCAGCAGAGGCGTAAAAACGGATAAATCACCATTTTTATTTTCTTTTTTCCAACCCCAAAGATAATCCAAAGAATAGAGCGCATAAAATTAGAAAGTTATACGGATTTTACTGCATTTTACTTGAAATAACTAGCAGTACATTGGATTTCTAATCCTTTTAAAGAGAGTGAAATCTAAAATGGCGTGGTGCAACCGCCATCCAATTCGATAAGGAATCCAGATGAAAAAGTGGTTGAACTCAAATGCTGAGAACTTTTTCGATTATAACCAATAGCTAGTATAGCCAATAATTTTATTTTTGGTCTGTAATTTTACTGGGATTAGTTAGAAATACATAAGCAAAACATACAGCAAGAATGGTATACAAAACGGTTAGTGAAATTACAATCGCTGCATGTGCTTGTATACCAAATGATAATTTAATTAAAGTAATTGCTCCAACACAAAAATGCATAAAATTGCCAATCGCAATAGGTCTATTGTAAATCCCTCCAATTAACGATCCTTTAGCCATCCAATTCATAATTCCAAACCCCAGATAGAGCGCACCCAATAGTTGAAATAGAAGCGTTAAAATCGGTTGGGAGTCGATGTTTAAAAACTCCACTATTTCTTTTGGTAAAAAGGAAAATCCAATCCCAATCAATCCTAAAAAAATCGCACTTATTGATAGTAAAATTTTTGTATTCAAATTATAGGCTTTATTTATTGTTCTGTTAAATGCTATTTTAAATCAAAGTTAGTCACAAATAATTTCCTGCAAGTGGATAAAAGAGATTCTCCCTAAATCTGTTCGTCATGAGTTATATTCATAGAATTGACTCATTAATAATTAACCCGAAGATAAGCGAAAAAAAGGGACAATAGAGTGGCAGTGCTTATGGATTAAACCATTGTGTTTCTTTAAATAATTTACTTGTGCATGGGCAATGTACACGCTATCAATTATTTTCTAATATTAGTTCGGTTAATCTGTCAGCCAATTGTTCAGCTTGCTGCCGCAGCTCATTGATTGCAGTACTTTCCCATAACTCTCCCCTTAAATTTGAACCAATCGTAAATAAGTTGTTGTGCGGCTTTTCATTATCATCCAACACTTGGTAGGTGTTTGTATTGGCACGGATGCCTAATTTTAACTGATCTTGAATCAATATGCCTTTTTTAAGGCAGCCATTTAGAAAATGATCATTGAGTTTCAATAGATCGGTTTCAGGTCCTGTGCAATTGATTACTCGTGAAACGTGAATGGTTTTCAATGCATTGTCCTTTTTATCCAAATATTCCACTGCAATTGATTGTGCGTCTTCCTTGAGGTTAATTAATTTACCTGACTCTATTTTTAGACTCCCATTGATGCGTAATTCTTGGATTTTATCGTAAGAATGAAGTGGAATTCGATGCCTTGCTACACCCCATAAATGGCGTAATCGAGACAAGAAAATTTTCTTTTCCTGATCTGAAAAGGATTTCCAAATTTGCTGGGTATATGGACGCAATGAATCAATCACCGGTTCTGCAGAAACTCCATATTCTCGAACTGTTTTGATGTGTTTATTGACCAAATGAACCAATTGCAACAAAGTGATAGTATCCAATTGCAACTCTTCAATTAATTTCGAATACTTTAAGCCGCTATGTCGATGGGGTAGAATATTGAATCCATTGGGAGAGATGGAATAAATCGTTCCTTTGAATCCGTTTTCGATCAATCCAAAAACGGTATCTACCATTGTTAGTCCATTGCCTATAATCAGAAGAGGTAGGCTTTCTTGAACATCAAGCACCGATTCAATTTTCCATGGATTTTGAAAATATTTTGAACTGTTGTAAAAATCGGGGTTTTTTATTCTCGGATTTCTTGGCAATTGATTGCCTGTTGCTAATACACAGTAATCCAAGTTTAATTTAGCATTATTGTTCAGCAATAGGTCTACTGTGCGCTCCTCGACATTTAGTTCGCTCACCATTTGGTGAATAATGACTAATTTGATCTGCTTTTCTTTCGCTCTTCTTTTTGCCTTTTTCCACACCTCACTCAAGTATTCTCCATACAGTCTTCTAGAAAGAAATGAGTTCGAAATTAAGGTTCGATCCGTTGTGCAATAGGGCGCTTTTTGCATGACCCAATTCAAGAAGTGATCGGGCTCATTTGGAAATGCACTCATTTTGCCAGTGGTAACATTTAGTATGTGTTTGTCGGAATAGGGGGTATAGGCAATGCCTCTATTCAGGTTTATACCTTGGTTTATGATAACAATCTCACACGGTTGATTGATCTTATTTATGAGGTTTACTGCGGTCATTGCACCTGAAAACCCACCTCCAATGATTCCAATTTTTTTCATCAGCTTATCCATTAATTGGGACAAATATAAAAATAAATCTATTATGCCTACCAATTTAGTAGGCATTAAAATTGTAATTGATAAAAGAACTTAATAATCATTAAGTTAAAATGCTTTTATTAACGGTTAATCATTTGGTTCGATGTGGATGAGCACATGCCCAAGGTGGGGCAATTGACTCCGCAAATAATCTTTTAAGCGGTGAGCAATGTCATGTCCTTCTTTTACTGTGATTTTTCCATCCACTATGGCGTGTAAATCGACGTGGTATTTCATTCCAGCTTTCCGAATAAAACACTTTTCTGTATCGATTACACCTGTCACTTCAACAGACTTTTCGCGAATGAGTAGGATTAAATCATCGTACAATTGCTCGTCCATTATTTCGCCAAAAGCAGGCCGAATAATCAAGTAACTGTTGTACAAAATAAAGGCAGAAGCAAATAGGGCTGCCCAATCATCAGCGGATTCATATCCCGGTCCCAAATAAATGGCAATGGATATTCCGATGAATGCCATTACTGAGGTGATCGCATCGCTTCTGTGGTGCCAAGCGTCCGCTTTTAGAGAAGAACTATTGGTTTGTTTGCTTTTCTTGATTACAAATTGAAAAGAGATTTCTTTCCAAATAATGATGCCTCCTAAAACGAGGAGTGTCCACGATTTTGGCGATTCGTGCGGTGTCTGAATGTTTTGAATACTTTCAACTGCTATAATGGTTGCCGAAATCACTAAAAACGCCACCACGGCAAAGGTTATTAGCGGTTCAATTTTTCCATGCCCGTAAGGATGATTTTCGTCCGCCGGCCGTTTGGCATATTTGAAACCAAAGAGCACCAAAATAGAGGCAAAAATATCAGTGGTAGATTCAATGGCATCAGCAATCAAAGCATACGAATTTCCAAAAAATCCTGCCACCCCTTTTATTAATGCTAAGGAGGTGTTTCCTGCTATACTGAAGTAGGTGGTTCGGATGGCTGTTTGTTCGTTGGACAATCTCTAGGTATTAGTTTTTTTCAAAAGTAAGGTAATCGGTTCCACCATTTCCACCGCTAATATCTATCAATTCAATTTTTGTTGATGAATTAGAAATAAAATCCCAATCGTCGTTTAGTTCTTCAAAATCATTGGTCAGGTTGAAATAGATGTTGAAATCTAAATCATCTTGGCTATCATCATTACTATTGCTATCAGTGATGCTCCAAGTACCGTCGAAGTTATTGGTTCCATTGTTAGCATTCAAAACACCTGAACCTTTAAAGGTAAAGTTGTAACCTGTGAAATGTGTTATTTCATCTTTTCCCGAGTCTATAAACTTAGTAATTCTCCAAGTACCACTTTGAATATTACTCAACATTGAAGTTTGAATATTGGTAGTTGGTTTATCATCATCTTTCTTGCAAGAAGTTATGGTTAAAAGACTTAATAAAATAATTAAAACAATGGATAGATTTATTTTACTTGTGTACATGATATTTTTTTTAATGATAAAAGGATTTTAAATTTGAGAATGATTGCTTGATATAAATTACAATTGCTCAACAGCTTCTATTTAAGTAGTTTATTTTTATCGTATTGCTTAATAGGTATTTAATTTAATTGAATGTTTGATTTTACAAAAATACTTCTTTTTAACTCTTTACTATAAACTAGAACTAATCTAACCTTTGAAATTCAAATGGAATTTCAAATTCTGTATTGGCAACGGTTGCGTTAATTTTGTTGCCATTTCTCCAATATCTGATTGTATTTGGAAAATCAATCTCATTGTTGACGAAGGTGAATTCGTTGGCAGTAAGGTTGGTCAATTGAAAAGAAACTGCTCCGCTGTCTTCTGGCACTTCAACTGTCAAAGTCCAAGTTTCGTTGGCATTGGTTATTTCCATCCATTCCTGTTTCACGGTGTCTTCATTTTGCATGGTAAAGCCAATCCCAGTATAGCTAGTTGAACTAATTTTTTCCCAATTTTCATAGGTTTGTTTGCCTTCTTCTTCGTTCAGTCGTTCCCATTGCCCGATCAGCCAATCAAAGTTTGGAGCCTGTTCGATTTCTTCCGTAGTTTCTAAAATAGCTTCTTGTTTCAATTCTGGAGTGGTAGATTGACATGAAAAAAAGAGAATTCCGATAAAAAGGATGCAAAATTTATTCATTACAAAAGAGTTTAGGGAGTTTTTTTAGCTGTTCAATAGGTGTATAAATTGTTCAGGAAGAATGACTTTTGTGATGGATGCGTTTTTCCATTACTTTTGATGTCGCTCCATAATATTTTTGATAAAATTCCTTTCGTCAAGTTTTTTTTGGATTAAAATTAATAAGGATAAAGGAGTAACAATTGGAAACTTTTTATTTTTTTCAAATGTAAGTTAATCAATGCTGCCTGAATTGAATATTTCGCAATTGAATACAATAAGATTAAAAAAGGAGAGTAGTGCAACTCTCCTTTTTTACTTTATTTCTAATCAGCTTACGCTGTCAGTTCTAATGTTTTTAGTACTGAAACAACGTCCACTATTTCTGCTTTATGTTCAGCAAGTTTAGTGGCCAATGGATGATTTTTTAATTCATTCACTGCATTCTGGTAATCTTCCATCGCAGTAGACTGTCCTCTTTCACATTCTTCAATCAATGCTTCATCGGTATTATTAGCTACTGCAGCTTTTACACTCAACCAACCTCTATGCAAGTCGCCTTCTAGAGACGTGCCTTTGTCAATATCGCCACCTAAGTGCGTGATTTCTTTTTTTAATTCATGCCCAAATTTGTTGTGCATTCTACTGTTCTTTTCAAAGTAGTTTTTCAATACTGCATTATCCGTTTTTTCAGCAACTAGCTGAAATCCTTTTTCTGCATCATAATTTCTACTTAATAAGCTATTTAATGTTTTTACAGTTTCCATAATTTCTATTTTTTGATGAGTAAATTTCTTTTCGTTTTGCATTTTTGCTTATGCCGATTCCGCCATTTGAGCGTGCTTTCCTTCAGCAATTTCTTCTACTATTTTTTTACAGAAAGCTGGCAAATCATTGGGCGTTCTGGAGGTTGTTAGTCCTTCGTCTACTACCACTTCTTCATCTACCCAGTTGGCGCCCGCATTAATCATATCTGTTTTGATGCTTGAGAATGAAGTCACTTTACGACCTTTCAATACTCCAGCTTCTGCCAGCATCCATGGACCATGGCAAATGGCTGACACAGGTTTCTTTTGCTCCACGAAACTTCTCACAAAATCGATCGCTTTGCTGTTTCTTCTCAATTTGTCTGGGTTGATTACACCACCCGGTAAGATCAAGGAATCATAATCTGAGGCAGAAACCTCGTCAATGGTTTTGTCCGTTTGAAATTCGCTGCCCCAATTTCCATCGTTCCAAGATTTGATTGGACCTTGGATTAAACTAATTACATGAACTTTTGCACCAGCTGTTTCTACTGCTTTTTTTGGTTCTGTAAATTCAGATTGTTCAAATCCATCTGTTACTAAGATTGCTACTTTTTTATCGCTTAAATTTTTCATTTTGTTTTCGTTTTTTAGTTTCCATTGTTAGTGAAAAGAGTGTTCCAAAACGAAAATTGAAGGATAGAGCCCTATTTTTTGCAAAAACCTGTTGAAACTCCTGCACAAGGTGTAGAAATTAAGAGAATGTAAACGATGGCCTTTATAGAGTAATAATGGAAGATAGGGGTAAGTAGGCGCTTTCTTACTCGAATAATAGGGTATTGGGGTAATTAAATAGGATAATCACTTATCGGTGTTGATCAATCAAAATAACGTTTCCGTCGGGGTCGACTACTGAAAAACTAGCTGGTCCGGATGTCGTTGGATCCACTTCCTTAGAAATGGCTATATTTTTTTGTTTTAGTTTTTCTTGAATGGTTCTGATGTCATCAAATTCTTCTAAACTTTGAGCATTTTCATCCCAACCTGGATTAAAGGTCAATAAGTTGTTTTCAAACATCCCTTGAAATAAACCGATCAGTGTGCTGCCGTTTTTTAGAATCAAATAATTGTGTTCGATGTCTCCTCCAAAAACTGAAAATCCTAAGTTTTCGTAAAATGCTTTTGAGGCGTGTATGTCTTTTACGCTAATGCTTACTGAGAATGCTCCTAATTTCATGATTGTGTTATTTTAATGAACGGATTAGCAATCAACAACAGCGATCGGATTTTATCCGACCACTGCTATCAAGTTTTTTCTATTTTTTATATTCTTTCACTACTTGGTTTATTTTTCCAAAAATTGAACGGCCTGATTTATCGTTCATTTCTACTTCAATTCTATCACCAAAACTCATAAATGGAGTGGAAGGTTTTCCGTCTTTAATGATTTCCAGACACCTCACTTCAGCCAAACAACTCGAACCACTTGGGCTTCCTTGGTTAGCTACAGTTCCTGATCCGATAACGGTTCCTGCCATCAATGAGCGAGTTTTGGCAGCGTGAGCGATCAATTGTCCAAAGTTGAATGTCATGTCAACTCCTGCGTTAGGAGAGCCGATCAGCTTGCCATTTAAAGTAGAGTTCAATGGTAAATGTAACTTTCCATCTTTCCAACTACCGTCTAATTCATCAGGAGTTACTACTACTGGTGCAAAAGCGGTCCAAGGTTTAGACTGATAAAATCCAAATTGTTTCGACAATTCATTCGGAATCAAATTCCGTAAAGAAACATCATTGATAATGGTAATCAATTTGATGTGTTTTAAAGCAGTTGTTGAATCGACTCCTGGAGGAACATCATCCGTAAAAACAGCCACTTCAGATTCAAAATCAATTCCCCATTCTTCGCTTTCAATCTCAATGTCGTCATTGGCGCCAATGAATGCATCAGAAGCTCCCATGTACATCAATGGATCAGTCCAAAAAGATTCTGGCAATTCGGCATTCCTTGCTTTGCGCACCAACTCTACGTGAGTCACATAAGCACTCCCGTCTGCCCAGTGATAAGCTCTTGGCAATGGAGCCATTACTTTAACCGAAGAAAAATCGAAAGTATCTGTTAATTTATTGGAGTTTAAGTCTTCGTAAATAGCTTGAAGCTGGCTTTCAGTATCTGTCCAATTATCTAGTGCGGTCTGCATGGTTTCTGCAATGTGTGCTACTTTTACCGCTTTTGTTAAGGCCTTATTAACAACTACTAATTGTCCGTCTCTGGTTTGGTTGTCTATTGATGCTAATTTCATTGTAAACTTTCTTTTATAAGGGATTTGTATGCGCTTCTTTTGTCAGCTTTGTATAGTAGACAAAGATAAAACTTTCCTACCAAAGAGGCGGGCGGGTAATTTACTAAATAACAAAAGCCGCGAAGTGGTTTTATAACTATTTAATTTTCTAAAAATCGCAATTATCTTTTGTATGATTGGAAAGCGGAGAAATGTTAATCAAACTACCAAACAAACAGTGTATTATATAGCCTTCTATTAAATGTTATTTTCATTCTTATTGTCAGTCTGAAAAGTTATAAGTTTTAAAGTCAATTAAGTTGTTAACTTAAAGTAAAAGGCATTGAATTAATGTGTAACTGACTGCCTACTGCTTTCAAAACTTTGTAAATAGGGAATAGAATGCTTTTACATATTGTTAGCCACTTTTTTTCCAATCACAAAAAAACTACCGACTATTGGTATGTTTTTATTTCTATTAACTCTAGACAATTCCCATTTCCAAATTCTTTGCTTGATGGCGTTAAGGATACCCTTTTTTTGTTTGTGCTCATTTTGATGTTTTTGTAGTTCATTGGATTTTTTATTAAATCCTAATTTGCTGGGAAGTGACCTAAGTAGGAAAACGGGAAGAGGTAAAATAGAAAATATATAAGTTGATTGAATTATGCTGAATCCGCATTTTTTTAATAGCTCACTTAATTCAGTAGTGGTATATCTTTTAAAATGACCAGCATCGTTATCTTCATTACCATCTTCAGGATAGGATAAACTGGAATCAGATTTCGAATAATAAATACCGTTTTCGTTTTTTTTAATATTATGTGCTATTTTTTCAAAATTCATATTGTTTACTATTTTGCCAAATATCCGAATAAAGCGAAAAGAATCATTCATCTCCTTTATATCGTGATACTGTATTTTTAGTTAATACTCAATCGAAATACTTCTGATGGCAATAAATCGCATAATTCACGATTTCTTCCAATTGTAAATCCCGAATATAATCCAAAAAAAACGAAAGCATAGTCTTGGACTGCTTAAAATTAAATCGTTAGATCCGGAATTCAATTCTATCGTTAGAAATGAGGTAGAATCAAATTAAAATGCAATCTTTAGCCCATGACATTACGGGTGCTTTTGCTCTGCCTTCTGGTACTTTTATCCTTTCCTACAATTGTTGCGCAGCCGTCATCCAATACTGCCCAAGGCAAGGTTTCGTTTTCTCAAGCAGAGGAATTGGCTCAGCAAAATCCGAATGAAGCTTTTGCAAAATTAAAGTCGAATGATTTTCGGCATTTTGGTGGGATCCAACAAGCTTATTTGAATGCTTTCATTTTTGAAAGGTTGGGTCAGTTCGATAAAGTAGATTCTATCATTCAAATCGCTTTTGATGAAATGGATTTCTCACAGGATTCCGTCCTGTACATGAAATTCTTGATGGTGCTTTCAGAACAAAAGAAGATTAGTTCGCTAGACTACCAAGGCTCATTAGAAAGTATTGAAAAAGCGGCATTTTTGGCACGAAAATACAAGGACACTATCGCTTTGATTACTTCAAAAATTTCCATTGGTGAACTGTTTCGAGCTACTCAGAATTATAAACAAGGCCATGAGAATTTGGAAGAGGCAGAACGATTGCTCAACCAATTTTCAAAGAAGGACAATTGGCGGCTAACTGCTCGACTGTATGACCGACGGGCGGCTATTTTTCTACAAGCTAAAGTCTTTCCTGATTCGGTAGAAAAATTAACCAAGCAAATTATTGAATTGGCAGAACTGCATCAGGATCAAGATTTATTGGCCAATGCATGTAATTCTATAGGCTATTTGTATTTAGAAACTGATTCGTCAAATTCCAAGACAGAATTTTACTTTTTAAAAGCCATCGCCAATTGGGATGAAATTGGTTATGCCATTTATGCGACCAATGCTCGAATAAATTTAGTGCGCTACTATCAAATGAATGGCCAATACGATAAAGGAATTGAGTTGTTGGTTCCTCAATTGGCGCTTGTTGATAGCTCAGACTGGGGATGGGAAAAAGGAGGCTTTTATGGGGCGTTGGGCAGGTTGTATGAACAGAAGGGCGAATATAAAAAAGCCATGCATTTTATACAGCAATCAAATGCAATACTAACAGAGATAGAAACGGCTAAATTTCACGATAAACTAACGGCTTATTCCATCAGTTTTAAGGTTAAGGAGAAGGAAGAAGAGTTGCTCCGAAAGCAATTGGAAATTGAACTGAGTGAAACCGCATTGGCTGCCGCTAAAAATGAAAAAAGGTATTTATACTTATTGCTGTTTGCGGCATTTTTAATTGTCGTCATTTCCATCTATTTTGTGCGAAATCAAAAGCGACAAAAAGGAGTGATCGTCGTTGCCAATTTGAAGTTAAACGATTTGGTGAATCAGAGAGAAAGTCTACTGAAAGAGATGAACCATCGTGTTAAGAATAACCTGACCGTATTGTCTAGTTTGTTGTTTTTACAAAATGATAGTGCAGAAAATGAAGAAGTGAAGAATGCGTTGAATGATAGTCAATTGAGAATACATTCCATTTCTCTAATTCACGAAAGTTTGTACCGGCAGGAAGACATGGAAAAAGTGAACTTTCAAGATTACTTGGAAAGTATGCTAGAACACATGAAAGAAATTTATTGGCAAGGAAAAGGAGCAGTCAATTCAGAAATAGAGGTGAACGGTTTTGAACCTGAATTAAAAGAATCTGTTCCTTTAGGGATGATTTTTAATGAATTAATTACCAATAGTTTTAAGTATGCTTTTGCGAATGTAAATGCACCAAAAATTTCCATTCAATACGCTAATAACGCCTTGATTTATTCTGATAACGGACCTGGATTTGACCCAGAAGTCATTTCTACTGGTTTAGGGTTTGAATTGATTTCGACTTTTATTGGGCAATTAAACGCAACTTTAATCATTGAAAAGCAGGATGAGTTCACTCAAATAACCATTCAATTGTGATAAAAGAAAATGCAATGCTCCGAATTTTGGTAGTTGATGATGAACCATTGATTGCACTGACTATCAAAAAGATTTTGATCAAGCTGGGCTATATAAAAATAGAACTGGCCCATTCAGAAAGTAAGGCCTTGGAGCTTATGTCGTCTCATCAATTCAATTTAGCGATTTTCGATATCAACTTGAATGGAGCAGAAGAGGGAATCAATTTGGCAATGGGTTGTTGGGATCGGAATATCCCTTTCTTTTATATCTCTAGCTATACCGATAAAAGCACGTTAGATCGAGCATTAGAAACCGCTCCAGGAGCTTATGTGACGAAGCCTTTTATGCAAGGGAATATATACAGTGCCATCGAATTGACGATCGGAAAACAAGCCCAAAAAGAAGATCCATTCATAACGATAAAAGATGGGGGGAATTACTTCCGCATCCGTCACAGCGAAATTTTGTATTTAAAATCGGACAATGTATACATTGAGATTTACACCAAAGAGAAGTGCTATTTGTATAGAGATTCAATCAAGAATTTTCTGGCACTACTGAACAATACTGCTTTTATAAAAGTGCATCGAACCTATGCGGTAAATATTCAGCACATTCGTAAATTGAATGCCAACACTGTTTTCATTGATAAAATAGAAGTTCCACTCAGCAGAACGTTCAAAAAAGACTTGTTGAATCGGATGTAAAAGGAGGCCTCACTATTCAACTTGTTGATGCAAGTAAGCTACAATAAAGTGAGACATACAACATTTTTACCATTTACAGTTTAATCAAAAACGACCTTCACATAAGATCTTAATTATTTTCTTATGAAGAAGTTACTTTTTATTTTATTGTCTTTTTTATCTGTTTACAGTAATGCGCAACCTAGTCCAGCTTACGATGCTGGTTGGTTTCTAGTTTCTGTCGATATGTTCAATGGAATTACAACCATTACTTATGTAGATAAGAATGTGACAGGATGTGATGATATTCTTACTTCTGAAAAGGTTGAATACAGAGTAGGAACAAGCGGTTCATGGATTACATTGTACTCATCTGCTTACGCAACTTTAAGAAATGGGTATTCAGGTGTCATAACATTGTCAACAGTTGCAAGTGGAAATATACAACGGGAAATAGTGGTGGGCAATTTACCCGCGGCTTTTTACTCACAAACTTCTGAAGTAAGGTTAACGGGGAATTATGACGAAATTAATTTATCCGGATCTGCGTGTGGTGGAGAACCAACCCAAGTGGTAAGCATTGTTAAAACACTTTTGAATAAAGTAGATGCTGTAACAAATCTAACCGCAGACTTTGATGCCTATTGCGACCGAACTAATATCTATTATACTAGAGGAGCAAATGTTTCAACCTATTATGATCTGTTGTACGATATCTATCGCGAAAAGAAAGGGGATGCAGCCACTCGAACTAAAATTGCAACAGAGTATACTTCCGAGCATTACTATGATGTGAATGCAGTTAAAGGAATTACCCAGACGTATTACATCCAACCGGTTATTAAATATCTAGATGGCAGAAGGGCTTATGGTGCAGAAAAAAGTGTTGATGGTCGGATTTATGGACCTCCCGGGAATACGGCTGGACTTTTTTTAGATCAAGTCAATTGCAATGGAGATGTGAAAGTGGATTGGAATTGGAGCAGCGCATCAAATCCGGACAATTTTATTGTAGAGCGAGCAGATAATTCAGCATTTAGCTCTAACCTAACCACCACTCAAGTTTCAGGATCAGATCGATCAACAAGAGATGCTTCAACAAACATTGGATCCAAGTATTATTATAGAGTTTATGCTCAAGATAATTGCCCGAATGATCCCAATATAAAGTCTGCTTCTGCACCAACTGCTACTGAAAATGTAATTGGGTTAGGGATTCCACCAATTCCGGTAGTAACTTCTATTTCAAAAAATATTATAGGAAAATCAATTACGGTCAATTGGATAGACAATTCCAATATGGAAGATGGGTTTAAAGTGGTTCGCCAATCTGGTACTGGTCAAGTGGAGTTTGATGTGGCAGCCAATCAAACAAGCTACACCGATAATTCAGCAGAAACTTGCACCAATTACACTTATTTGGTAAAAACCTATAATTTCTGTAAACAGTCGGGTGTTTTATCCACCACGAGTTTTTCAGATTACATTCCGGTAGATATAAAAACCACTTTTGATGCCACTCATAAAATAGAAGCCACTGATGGGGAATTTGGTGAACGAATTGATTTAAAATGGAGCACCTTGAACCGACAAAATGATGATTGGAACATTATTCGAATCAATCCATTGACGCTGGATACAGTTCCATTACCTTCAGTGGATGGCAAAACAAAATCGTATTCAGATTTAACTGCAAATGCAAATACCTTATACAAATACATCATTCAAGGGGTAGTAGATTGCGCCAATAATATTGATTCTTCCAATAAATCGGAAGACATTGGGTTTCGATTGGCGTTTGGAACCATAAACGGACAAGTGACTTATTCTGGAGCTTCGGGAACCGCAGTGGAAGGTGTGAAAGTTATTGCCCAAGCAGCTTCTGGTTCTAGTGGGAAATCAGGTCAATTTGATGGAATTACAAGTTATGCAACTGTTGCGAATTCAGTTTCAATACAAACCAATGAGTTAAGTGTACTCGCTTTTGTAAAACCAACGACATTGACGGGGATTCAACCCATTGTTTCAAAATTGAGTGGAACTACAGGATGGAGCTTGAGTTTAAACGGAGCTAATCTAGAATTTAAGGCAGGTACACAAATCCACTCCTTTTCCAATGCGGCAATCGTTGCGGGTAATTGGATTTCTGTTGGAGCTATATTGAGTAACGATAGCATTAAATTGTTAGTAAACGGAGACACAATCTTGAGAAAGATTTCAGCCCAAACCGCATTAAATACGGTTGATGATTTAAAAATTGGAACAAATGGAACTCACTTTTTTAATGGATTAATCGACGAAGTAAAGTTGTTCGACCGACCGTTGAATAAAAAAGAGGTGAAGCAAAGTTTTGATGTGTATATCAATCCGTCTATGAATGGGTTGGTGGGCTATTGGAGATTTGATGAAGGGTTTGGCAAGACCGCTTATGATTATTCGAAAACGTTCTTGAGTTCCAACAGAAATCATGCGGTACTAAATGCAGTTAGTTTCAATTCTGATAAACCATCAGCAACTCAATTGTCGGCAGGTGCTTATACGGATGTAAATGGGAGTTACTTTATTCCATTTGTGCCTTATTTGGGTAATGGAGATAATTTTATCATTAGCCCTTTCTTAGGGATTCACGAATTTTTACCCAAAACAACCACTTTGTATATCGGCGGTAGTTCACCCAATTATTCAAACATTAACTTTTCAGATGAATCTAATTTTACGGTAACAGGGTCAGTTAAGTTTAAGAATACATCTTGTTTTGTAAAGGATGTATATGTGTTAGTGGATGGGCAACGGCAATTTAAAGCCGACAAAAGTTTGGTAGTCACTGAAACGGATGCACTGGGCAATACTGGTTTTGTAGTTAGTGTGCCCATAGGTCAACATACGGTAAGCGTAGAACTGCAAGGGCACTCCTTTGAGGTGGGCAGTTATTCCACCGATTTTCAAAACAATGTTAATCTAGGGCCTTATTTTATTGACAGTACGTTAATCACGGTTATTGGTCGAGTTGCTGGTGGAGGAATTCAAAAAGCCATGCCTCCTGGTTTAAGAGGGAAGAACAATATTGGAGTGGCAGATATCAATTTTGTGTCACAACAAGGCGGTGGCTGTTTAGATACCACAATTTCCACCTCTGTGAATGAAGGATTGTATCGGATTAAGTTACCACCGATGCGTTATACCATTCCTGAGTTTAAGGTAAATTCAAATTTAGGGATTAAGTTTGCTAGTAAAACCCAAGACTTAACGATTATTAGACCGCTAATCACTCATTATGATACCATTTTTGAGACAATAGCAGGGGTGAAAAGAATCAAACAAAATGACTCAACAAAGTATCATATTCGAAATGATTACACCTATACAAAGTCGCCTGTAATAAATGTGTTGGACGAAAATTTTGGGTCAAACTATGGTGCTGCTAAAGTGGAGTATTCCGATAAAGTATCCAAATTTGATGTTCCTACAGCCATCTTAGGATTTCCATTTCCCATATTTGAGGAGAACGATAAATACACGTGGCAGATCACTGCTTTTGAGGTGTATGAAAATAAAGATGGTGGTGGATCTGTTTTGGATAGTGTTCCTTTTAGCGATGGCAAACTAAAAATAACCAACAATTTAGCAAGTAATGTTTCAGCCGAATTTGTAATCAGTCCCAATGATAACTTTTCAGGAATTCAGGAATATACTTTTTCTGCTGGCCAAGCGAATACGGCACCAGATGTAGATCCTCGATTGAGTTATACAAAAACATTTGAATTGGATTTAATTCCGGTTACAGGGTCTGTAGTTTCTTATAAAATAGACGATATGGGAACACCAAGTCTATTTAGGGGGATTATTTTTGGAGGGAAGTCCTTGGGGAATTCTTTTGCAACAGCCGGACCACAAGTAGTCACTATGATCTTAAGAGATCCTCCAGGGTCGAATAGCTTTTCTACTTGGGAAAAAAACACCACGTTTACCACTAAATCGACTATTGAAAATGCCGGTGGAATAGGTGGTAAATTCGATAAGGTGATAAAAGCAGGAACAGAATTTACCATTGGATTGGGTTATTCCACCAAGACGAAAGTTGAAAACAATATTAATTCAATCACTACTTCTCGGACTGAGATAAATGACAAAGAAGAATTTATTGAAACCACAACCAATAGTATCAATTTATCGACCGGCAGTTCTCGAGAGTCCGTTGGACCCGACGCAGATTTATTTTATGGAAAATCGTTCAACATGGATTTTGGGTTAGCCGAAGTGATTACATTGATTGATGTAGCACAATGCTCAGGTGGTAACGCCACTTGCACAGGGAGTGTATTTACCTATAACAACAGAAGCTTTCGGTTGGGATCTACAAAAACAATGACCGTTGTTCCTGGAGGTTACGGAACTGAATTTTTTTACACCCAAAAAGGCATAGAGGAAACGATTATACCGAGGTTAGAAGGTTTAAAACTTCAACAATTGACTACCAATAGCAATTATACGCTAGTCACTCTTTCAACTGATCCCAACTATGGAAAAAGCAACGATGATGAAGCTTTTACAGGTAATATTTTACAAACGCCAGATCCGTTGAGAAATACACCTACAGATGGGTATGGGCCGAGTTATAACTTTAGTGGATATAATTTAAAAGACACAGTGATTACCACTTCAATTTTGGGATTGCCGATTACTTCCAAAACCATCAAAATTGTAACAGGTGTAGACAGTGTTTGGTGGTATAATCGACAAATAAAAATATGGCAAGAAGCCATAGAAAGAAATGAGCGAGAAAAAGTATTGGCTGATTTATTGTTTCCATTGAAGAGCAATAAATCATTCATCGGTGGCCCTTCCGTAACTTTCACAGAAAGCACCACTAGAGACACTACTGATGCAACAGTGGTTCATTTTAATTTATCGGAAGAAGTCGCGTTAAAAATTGGAGCTGAAATAGGTGGCGTAGGGGTTGAAGTTACTCAAGCCATTAATTTAGATTATAACCGCATTGCGGATAACTCAACCACCAATACCACACAAAATACATTTAGTTACACCATTGATGAGCCAGATATCGCCAACAACTTTACGGTGGATATCTTCAATCCAAAGGATGGATATGGGCCTATTTTTAAAACGAGAGGAGGAGAATCTTCTTGTCCTTATGAAGATGAAGATGTGACCAAATATTACCGACCTGGAGCAGTTATCAATGCGAAAACCGTTCAATTAGAAGAACCTCAATTAACGGCTATTGGTAGTTCGAGCCTCTACAATGTTCCTGCAGATGCAGTGGCGACTTTCAACATTAAGTTGGCTAACCTTGGGCAAGAAGATGTGGTTTTCGATTTACGAGTATTGGAATCTTCCAACCCAAATGGTGCAGAAATTAGAATAGACGGGATCAATCCGAATAGAGCCTTTATAGTACCTAAGTTAGCACCCGTAAATAAGCAGGTCACTATCCGAAAAGGAGCCACTCACATTGGTTACGACAGTTTAGCATTGGTGTTGCATTCCCAATGTCAGTATGATATTGGAACGATTGGTTCTGAGAATATTGCTGATACACTTTATTTGTCGGTTCATTTCTTGCCTTCTTGTACTGAGGTTGAGGTGAGTTCACCTGATGATTTGTTTGTAATCAACACTAATTTTAACAATGTCATTCCAATAGAAATTTCAAACTATGACATTAACTATGGCGGTTTAGAGAAATTGCGTTTAGAGTATCGTCCTTCTTCTCAATCCCAATGGATTCCTACAGTAGAGGAATGGTTTAAAGATTCAAGCAGCTTTAAAGGATTAGTTCCGCCTCACCCAGCGCCAATCATTATTCCCACCAACCAAGCGTATATCAATTACGACTTTTTGGTGGATCAGTTGCCTGATCAAAATTATCAGTTCAGAGCAGTATCAACTTGTAAAATACCAGGCAATCCGGATAAAGATGAACCTTCGGGAGTGATTGGAGGGATAGTGGATCGAGTGTATCCGCAACCGTTTGGAACGCCTAGTCCTGGTGATGGAGTGTTAGATCCAAATGACGACATCTCTATTCAATTCAATGAAACAATCAATTCAGGAAAATTAAGCCCAGATAATTTTCAAGTGACTGGAGTTTTAAATGGAAGTCCTTTAAGCTATGACAAAACCATCTCTTTTGATGGAATGGCGGACTTTTTAGAGATTGCCAATGGATTTGATTTTGCTTCAGAAAGCTTTACCATCGAATTTTGGGCCAAGCGAAATGTTATGGGTACACCGCAAAGTATTCTTTCGCAAGGAATAGATGGCAATAACACTTTCAACTTAGGATTTAATGCAGCCAATCAATTAGAAGTGACACTAAAAGATCAAACTTACGCGTCTACTTTTATTGTAACTGATTTAAGTAGCTGGCACCATTACACCCTTACTTTTGATAAGAACAGCACAACGGCAGAGTTTACCAACCGATTTGGAGTAACCACTGAAACCAGCACGAATAATAACTTTTACGCCAATTTCCTGAGTGGCGGAAAAACCTATTTCGGTAAGAATGCGTTGAATGATGCTGACTTCTTCAATGGTTCTTTATTTGAATTTAGAATATGGAACAAAGCCTTGTCTCCAATTGAAGTGAATTCAAGAAAAGCGGAGTCGTTAACAGGGAGAGAAGCCGGATTGGTGGGTTATTGGCCAATGAATGAGGGACGAGGTTCCATCGCAAGAGATGTGGCAAGATATAGACATGCGCAAGTATTTGCCAACTGGGAATTGAATCCAAAGAGTTCTTCAGTTAGCTTTGATGGCATTGATGATTATCTAGTGCTAGATATGGCACAGACATTAAGCATTACACAAGAAATGGACATGACCATAGAGTTTTGGTTCAAAACTGTTGGGAATCATACCATGTCATTTTTATCCAATGGCTCTGGATTGTTTAGTGCCAATGATATCAATAGAAGTGGTTGGAACATTGAGTTGGCAGCCAATAATACCATTCGAGTTCAAAACGATGGTCAAGACTTTGAGGCCGTTAGTACTAATTTTTCGGATAACAATTGGCATCATTTTGCTTTAGTAGTCAATCGATTGGCCAATTCCACGGCTTTTGTAGATGGAGTTCAGCAAAATAGCATTAGTTCGGATTCTTTATATGGTTTTGGAGCTGAGAAGTTGGTGATAGGAAGTCGATTGCTTCAAAATGGAACACTCTTTACTTACGATCAACCTCTTCAAGGAAACATAGATGAGGTCAGAATCTGGAATTCTGCTCGCTTGAGAGACAACCTCGTGTTGGATCAATACAATCGATTAAAAGGAGATGAATTTGGATTGTTGGCGTATTATCCATTTGAGAAATTTGTCAGCTTGCAAGCGGTGCCAGTTCCAACATTCGAGGATAAAACGGCAAATGATTTAGATTTGACTGCAATGGGATCAGTTGTGACAACAGAATCTGCAGCCATTGCATTGGAACGCCAAGTGCAAAATTTAGCTTTTTCTTGGATTGTCAACAACGATAAAATCGTCTTTAATCTAAATGACGCTCCTGCAGCTATTGAAAATGTAACCCTTAACGTGGCGATAAAGAATATCGAAGATTTAAGAGGGAATAAAATGCAGTCTCCTAAAACTTGGATAGCTTTTGTCAATAAGAATCAAGTGTTGTGGCAGGATGCACAAAAGAACCTGACTAAGGAGTTTAACGATACGTTAACCTTCACCACTAAAATAATAAACAGCGGAGGAGACATTAAAAGCTTCAATTTATCCAACCTTCCTATTTGGTTGACGGCTCAGCCCAGTTCAGGAAGTATAGATCCATTGAGCACTCAAACAATAAAGTTTACGGTGAATTCAGGAATCAATATTGGTCAATATAGGGAAGACATTTTGTTGTCCACCAACTTTGGATTTGATGAGAAATTGGCGGTCAACTTAAAGGTTTCAAAAACTGCTCCGGCGTTTGCTTTTAATCCCAATTTGTATCAGAGTAATATGTCCATCATTGGGCAAGTTAGAATTAATGGAAGTGTGTCTTACAATCCAGATGATCAATTGGTGGCGTTGATAAATGGTGAAGTTCGCGGTGTGGCAAATCTGCAATACCAAGCAGGGTACGATAAATACATTGCTTATTTAGACGTATACAGCAACACTGCCGACAGTATCGACTTCCAAGTGTGGAATGCTTCAAAAGGAGAATTGCACATCGATGTGACGCCTAGAATCATTTTTGCAAGTGATAGCATTATTGGGACACCTGCTGCCCCACAGATTTTTGATGTAGAAGATAAAGTGTTTAAACCAATTGTCTTGAATCCGGGTTGGAATTGGGTTTCTTTTCCATTGTTGACAGACAATATGAATAGCTTTTATCACTTTTTTAGCGATATCACTTTCGCAGAAGGCGATGTAGTTAAAACCATTGGCAATAATAGCAATGCACTGTATAGCCCTACAAACGGATGGATTGGAAATTTAACCACTCAAGGTCTTTCTCCTGCTCAATCCTACTTGATAAAAATTGGTCAATTGGATACGCTCAATTTGAGAGGTTTTGCCATTGATCCATCAACTGAGCCAATTGATGTAGTTGCGGGCTGGAATAGAATTGGTTTTGTTTCACTGAGAAACTTATCCATTCAAACGGCATTGGCCAATTTCAATGCAACTAATGGAGATCTACTAAAAAGTCTGCAGCGCTTTGCATATTACGATCAGCAGATCGGCTGGGTAGGTAGTTTGCAGACGTTAGAGCCGACTAAAGGTTATTTATTAAAGTCAGCGACTAACGCCACGTTTACTTATCCTAGAACAGGTTTGCTGAGGTTAAAAGCACCTGAGTTGGATGCAGACTTATCAAGTACTTTACCAGTGAATTACAATTTGAACCCGAACGAATACGAAGCCAGTACGTCGGCCATTATTGCCGTTAATACCTGTGAAGCATTGGTAGCAAATGAAGATTTTGGATTGGCAGCATTTTACAACAACGAGTTGAGAGGGTGGGTGAGTAAAGCCGATAAATTGAATGCCGAAATCGGTTTTCAATACTTTATGACGGTTTATGGAAATGCGGAGGAAGAATTCAATTTTGTACTGTTGAACCCTAAAACGAATGAAGCCTTCGATTTAATAGAAACATTGGCTTACCAAAAGAATGGATTGACCGGAGCGCCCAATCAACCATTTGTATTGAACACCAATCAAACGGTTGATTGCAGTCAGTTTGTTACGACCATAGCAACATTGGGAAATAATGCAGCAGTATATCCGAACCCATTTTACAATCAAATCAACTTAACGGTACCTGCCGAAATGGAGGAGAATACAACCGTTACTTTGGTAGACGAATTGGGAAGAGTAATCTACCAAGAGCAAAGCCAAGACAGAACAATTTTAGAATGGAACAGCCAACAGTTTGGACCAATAGCTCCTGGAGTTTACCACATTCAATTTAAAGATGGAAAAGAAGTGAAGACGGAGAAGATTATTAAGTTGTAAGGATTGAGAGATTTTCTAAAAATAATAAGCTCCGGCTATTTTAGTTGGAGCTATTTGCTTGATTAGGGTGCTTTATTCGGTTAAAACATTTTCTAAATCGATCTCTATAAATTTATTTCCTAGAGCATTGTAGAGTTTACCGTTCAAGAAAGTTGACTTGCTAGAAGCTGAAAATACAGCTATTTTTTTGCCGCTGACATCTACAACGTATGTTTGATTTTCTTTGGCAATAAACTTCTTACCATTCTTGTTCAAATAGTGGATATAGAAATCCTTCGATTCAATTTTATTCTCAATTTCTAAGTCAGAATTTAAAATTAATACAGTTCCATTATTGGTGTAGAGGTATTTTTTGGAAGAATCCAATTGAGGTAAGCTTAGAAATAAAGAGTCTTGCAGGACTAAAACTTGGTCACCAATGAAATAATTGAGTTTCCCGTATTCTTCTGTGTTAAATGGGCGATCAATAATCTGTTGACCATCGCGTATAGTGTATTTTGAAACATGGTCTTCATAGACAAAGAGTAATACGTCATCATACTGATCCAGTCCCTTTATGATTTCCTTTTTTTCATTAGACACCGTTAACAGATAGTTCTGATCACCAGAATTTAAATCAAAAGAGGCAATAAATGGCGTTCCAAAATCCAGTTGTCGATAACCCATATAAGCGTAACCTCTATTGACCATGATTAGGTTATCGTTAGATTTAAAGATCCATGATCTACTTGTTAAATCATTGGGAAGAGTTTTTTGCCAAATGATTTGGCCATGTTTGTCAAGTTTAACAATGTGTTCTTTTGAAGCATAAAAAATGTGAAGACTATCCACTATGATATTTGAGACCACATCTCTGACTAGATTATTACCGGTAGAGACTGAATACATTCCTGTTAATAAACCTGCGGCAATTCCTAAACCTGTTCCAACAGCAGAAGCAGTATAATCCTTTTCTCCAGTTACTGTATTGTAATCCCAACCAGTACCGTCAAAAATATTTACTGTGTGAAGTCCTGCAGCGCTTACTAATAAAGTTGAATCATTTAAATAGAAGGAGCTGTTCCAGCTGTACTCACGATTGATTTCTCTTTCCCAAATTGATTGGCCTGTTTTGAGATTAATACCTTCAAGTGTGTTTTGCTTCCCCTTAGAAGATTGGAATTTATACCCAATGCCAATATTTTCTATAGGATCGGCAAATATTAGAGAATTCTTAACTTCCCAAAGTTGTTTTCCTGTTTCATTATCTAAACAATAGCTCTTACCAGCAGTTGAACGAAGAGTTACTCCGCCGAATTGTTCGATACTTTCCGTTTGATACATGATTTTATCAAACCAAAGAACTTTGTTATTATCGAGATCATATCTAATCACTTGACCCTTGTTTGAAAGCCATTTTTCTTTTTTCAATCCTCTTAATTGAATAATGATTTCGTTGGTTGCTGTATCTATTTGGAAATCATGTACTCGTTCTGGGAATGTGTATTCTTTGGCCTGAACTGGTTCGCCAGTCAAAAAAATTTGTCCAACTGCCTTTGTGTTGGTTAATACGGTAATTTCTTTTTGAGCTAAAACTTGGAATGAGCCCAAAAATATAAAAGTGATAATTAGGTAGATTTTATTCATTGCAATTTTCTCAATGATTACGAATGCTTAATTTAATTGTCAAAAGTCAACTATTTTGGTCATAAAAATAACTATAATTTTATTGTATTAAATCTTCAAAAAATGGCGTTAATATTAGTTATTAATTGATTTTTTTTAATGTGGGGAATGCACGCCAACGTTTATTATATGGCAAGTAGGGCAGAAGAAAATGATAAAAGTTCAAGTTTTCACTGAGCCAAAGCGTTGTATTTTGTTCTTAATCTAATTCCACCTCAAAATTCTACTCACAAGTCCAAACTGTTGTTCCGGAAGAGGATTCTTCAAGTCGGACAGCTTCATTATCATTACAAACTTCTCGAACTTCTTCAGTATAATTACCGGCAACTCCACCTATCGTTTTTGTGCAGGTTTGACAATCCTCTTTTTTGCATGAAACAAAGGCGAGTAATGTGGTGATTATTATCAAGATGTATTTCATAATAATTTTGTTTTGAGGGTGTAATGATTTAATTATTGTTATCCATAAAATGGCAAAGATAGAATTTTCAACTACCCCATTGAGGAACCAAGATTACTTCTTGGAAGTCATTTGAGTAATGATTTTATTCAATTCTTCTGGTTGCTGAGTGCCCACTAAAAGCTGTTTTCCATTCTTGAGGGTTATTGCCAAACCCATACTTCCACTAGTATTGTAAACCGTTCCATAAGGGGTAAACCACCGAATTCCCCATCCGCCTACAAAACCATAATCTACAATAGTCACTTGTTGAATGTTTTCCCATTTGATGCGTTTGCTCACAAAAGGAAAGAAAGTGATTTTGATTTCTTTTTCATTGATAATTGTGATCAATCGGATAAAAGCGAATAGAATAATCATGAGAAAAGTCAACCCTGCAAAAACTAGCAGTCTTTCATCTGTCATGGGGTTATCGCCAAATTCATTCTCTAAGATTATTTGTTGGTAGATTCCAACAACAGGAATAGCGCCAACGGCTAATAAAATCAGCCACAGCCACCATTGGGAGAAATTCTGAACTTCTTTGTATAAGGTTGTCATCAATGACTAAATTACACCTTTAACGCATTCACTTCACACACATCGCCCACTTTTAAATCACCCAAATGCAAATCGCCAATTCTCACTCTCACCAATCGAAGCGTTGGAAATCCCACAGCAGCAGTCATTTTACGGACTTGTTTGAATTTGCCTTCTGTCAGAGTAATCGAAACCCAAGATGTGGGGCCGTGTCGTTCGTCTCTTATTCTGAATTCAGAATTGGGCAAATCACTCACGTTCTGCAGCCGTTTGGCTTGAGCCAATTTCGTTTCGTACAATGATCCTTGGTTGCCTATTGTGACACTATTTTTAAGCGCCTCTATGGCCTCGTCGGTAATGGTTCCATCTACTTGAGCCCAGTATTCTTTTTCCACCGCAGAACTTGTTATTCGAGTACTTTCCTTTCCGTCTGTGGTGAGTAAAAGCAGCCCTTCCGTTTTGGAGTCCAACCTTCCTATGGCCATGGTGCCTTCTGGGAAGTTGTGTAGTTCACTTAACAACTTCTTCTTGCGGGTTCGGTTGTTTATAAACTGACTGATCATCCCTGCAGGTTTATTAACGATGAAATGGCGGTGAGTCATGGAGAGAATGGATCTATTTCGTTTCAAAGTTAGTGATAAAGCGCTTGTTTTAGGAACAAAAAACGGTCTGAGACATTGCCCAAACCGTTTTAAGATAAGAATGTGGAATCTAAATTGAGCTAAACTACTTTTTCATTTCTTTTCTCCGTGAAAAGAAACGAAACAAAGAAAAACTCGTCCTTTGAATTAATTTCTAAAAATTTAATTCTAGATTTTTTGATGATATGGCATCTTTTTCGACTAATGTCGAAATTCGTTCAGGCCATATCATTTAACCAAAAACCTTCGAAAATTTCGGGAAATTAATTCATGGGACAACTAAGTATAAACATTTAGTATTTCAAATAAGAAATCTCTTTGTATCAGCCTTTACCCAAACCGTTTAAATCATTTAATAAAATCGGATAAAAATTGATTAACCATTTTCGCTCATCGCTTTTAATTGCTTCGCCCATTGGTCTAACAATTGCTTTTGAGTTTCAAAATCTTCTACAAAAGGACCACACATTATTTTTAGTTCGGTCTCATTGGTTTCTTCATTTCCCAACACCAAAAACTTCTCGGTAAAAGAGTGAGTGTCGTAATCGTTTTGGATGTAATAGTTTCCGAACAATTCATCGGCATATGAGGAAGTTAATTTTCCGGCTTTTGGATAATGGTAATTGACATTAGTGGTATTTCTCCAATCGGATTTCAACGGCAGTCCTTTTTCCAAAATAGATTGAAATTGAAGTAAATTGTCAGGCTTCACTAATACTGCTTTTATCGCAGCAGGCGTGGCTTTAATGCTGATCGTTTGTGAATAGAATTTGGCATTTTCCAAATTGGTCGTTTCATTCTCATCCAATAAAGTGATTTCGTCCAAACGAGAACTGCCGTTTCCGCCATTTAAATACCTAAATCCAACCACCGAGTCGTTGTCTATATTCAAGGCTTGAATCACAATGATCAATTCTTCTCGTTTAGAATAGGGACTATTAAATTTAGCCAATCGTGGCATGGTCATGTCCAACGGTTTTGCATTGGGATATTTTTCAGTATCCACCAAAATAAGTGA
Organism: Acidiluteibacter sp.; assembly: GCF_055129545.1. Lineage (NCBI taxonomy): Bacteria > Pseudomonadati > Bacteroidota > Flavobacteriia > Flavobacteriales > Cryomorphaceae > Acidiluteibacter > Acidiluteibacter sp. Next base: position 205,301 of record NZ_JBSRUB010000023.1, read on the forward strand.
AGCTTCAGTCTGTGTTTCTTCTTTCGTTGCTAATCTTCCATTGATAACTGGTACATTTTTCCATTCGGCAATGTCTACTGCCGGAAATCCATTTAAATTATCGGGACAATACCATCCACCATATCGGTGTGTGGGCACCTTCATGGGTTGATATTTCAGTGTTGATGCTTCAGCCTCTTTCGTATTGCTTGCTTTATTGTTCTGCGAACAAGCCATTAATCCAGTGATACTGATGGCGACAAGTGCATTGAATGTGTAGTTTTTCATGATGTGTGTTTTTTGATTACAGTCATAAAAGTAGTTGGAGCTCAATTGAATTCGTTTTAAAAAGTGTAAATTAATGTAAATTTGGTGTAATTTATTTCCAAAACAATTTTAAACCAGCATCTATTCAAATAGATTTGTTAAATGAACTGGATCAAAACCCTGAAACACCAATTTCTGCTATTGCTTGCTGTTTTTCTTTTTTCTGCCCTTCAGGCTGAAACGAAAGATCAACACATCAAAGTTGCGCTTCGAACCATTGGTCACGAATTTTTATTGCAACTAAACGACAGCACTTCTCAGGTGTTGCCTATTGAACTAATAGACGGACGCTACGCCCTAAAATTTGAAAAGGAATTTTCCTTTGAACCAGACTTTCTATTTTTTGCCACTTTCAAAGTTTTGGAAGAATCCGAAATAACAGACAGCTATATCGTGGAGGTAGAAGAATGCGATACTCCAAAAGTGATTCACAGTTTTGAAGCCAGTTTAACTAAAGATGAAGAAGGGATTGCGTGTAAACTAAGAGCATTTCCTGCTGATTGTTATGTGTTTTACTTTACAGTGATCGAAAATGAACAACCAAAAGTAAAGGCCACAACAGGATGGGAACTTTGGATCATCCTCCTCATTATAGTAGCGGTTGGAGGATGGGCAGTATTTTTAATCAAACAAAAACGTAGGTCAAAACAGAATGCCGATGTCGTGAATATTGGCCTATTTCAGTTTGATCAAAAAGGCATGCGGCTGAATTTAAAAGCACAAACCATTGAGCTTTCGAGTAAAGAAACTGATTTGCTGTATTTGCTTTTCTCTAATGAGAATAAAACGCTAGAGCGGGAATACATCCTAAATGTGGTTTGGGGCGACGAAGGCGATTACGTCGGAAGAACGTTGGATGTGTTTATCCCCAAATTGCGCAAGAAGCTAGAGGCGGATTCCAATGTAAAAATCATAAACGTAAGAGGAGTAGGGTATCGGTTTGTGGTGAATTAATGGCGGAACTGTTAAGTATTGTCAAATGAACACACAGATTAAAAACAATCGATACATTTGCATTCATCAATGTATTTTTGAGTTATGGAACTGAAACAAGTTGAGAAAATATCCAAAGCGTTGAGTGATGTTAATCGCTTAAAAATTTTGCAGTACATGCAAAAAAATCAAGGAAAAGTAGAATGTACACAAGCGTGTAATTTATTAACCATTGCTCAGCCTTCCATCAGTCATCACATTAAAAAGTTGGTAGAAGCAGAGCTGATTAACCAGCATAAAGTAGGACGAAATTATCATTATTCGTTGAACCACGTTGTTTGGGATTTGTACAAACGAACCTTGGAAAACCTCTAGTATTTTTTTGCTAAAATACATTGAAACTTTTAAATATATAAATGAATTAATTCATGTCCACAAAAAAAATAGCATATTCTATATTGGACCTCGCTATAGTATCCAAAGGAGCATCTTTAAGCCAAACATTCGATCATTCATTGGCATTGGCGCAAGCTGCCGAGAAAGTTGGATACTCCCGCTACTGGTTGGCAGAGCACCACAATTCAGATGCCATTGGCAGCAGTGCGACGTCTATTTTAATAGGAAAACTTGCAGAAGGAACTGAACGAATCAAAGTAAGATCAGGAGGAATTATGTTGCCCAATCACTCTCCTTTAATCATTGCAGAGCAATTTGGAACTTTAGGTATTTTGTATCCCAATCGTATTGATTTGGGTTTAGGACGAGCTCCAGGAACCGATCAAGCAACAGCAAATGCCATTCGTTCTGATTTTTATCAAGCTGCGATGTCGTTCCCAGCGGAAGTTCAAAAGATTCAAGATTACTTTTCGACCGACAATGCAACCGAGAAAGTGCGTGCAAATGTAGCTGAAGGAATTGATGTGCCGCTGTACATATTGGGCTCGAGCACCGACAGCGCTCATTTGGCAGCTAAAAAAGGATTGCCGTATGCATTTGCAAGTCATTTTGCAACTACCCATTTAATGAATGCACTCGACATTTATCGACGCGAGTTTCAGCCGTCTGATGTGTTGGAAAAGCCGTATACAATGGCTGGGGTCAATATAATAGTGGCAGATACAGATGAAGAAGCGGAACGCATTTCAACTTCTATGTATCAAATGATCATTAGTTTGCTCACCGGTAAAAGAGATCGAATGCAAGCACCTGTTGAAATGACGCCTGAATTGCGGGAGTTGAGTCAACATCCTTCCATGCAGCAAATGTTGAAGTATTCCTTTATCGGAAGCAAAGAAACAGTGAAACAACAAATTAACCGCTTTATGGAAGCCACACAAGTGGATGAATTAATCGCAGTGACCAACATTTACGATGGACAAGACCGCATTAAATCTTACCAACTATTTGCCGAAATTATGCAAGAGTTGAATGGGGAGGGAGCGTGATCGCTAATCTTTACTTTTATTGTTTTTATTTATTAAATATTGTAACCCTATAGAAAATGAATTCCAACTAGCATCTACTCCAAAACCGGTATCTTCAGACTCGCTGTTAGAAATAAAGCCAGTATTTGATTTAGGGATTGTCTTTTTTCTCTCACTGTAATAGATACGTCCAATGGTACCACTAATAGCCCATTTTTGAGAAAAGAAATAAGTTAAACCAGGAGTAAAATTTAGACTCAATTCTTTAATTTTTGATGTATAAGTGGGGTTGTATCCCCCTCTAACTTCTCCCTTTCCGATTAATAAATTAAACGCTGTAGTGAAGTAAAGTTTTTCGGTTAAACTATTGAACCTAGTAAAAAATGGATTGATGAAAAACATCTTAGATTTTTCATCATATGAACTTATAGTACTGAATTGACCTAGGAAATTAGTTTGAACTGATTGAACAAGGTAACTATTTGAGTTAAATTCGGCTTTTAGGCCTACACCCATTAGAATGGATTTACTCACAAAAAGTCCAAAACTTGGAAGAACAGAAAAGGATTCAAATTTTGACTCTCTAATTGGATTGGATGGAATAGAATGACTCTCTTGCGATTTGTTATAATGAGCTTTTCCACTGAATAGAACCGACCCCTGTGTAATTTGTGCATTCAAATTGACGGATAAACAGATAATTGCAATCCCTAGTAATAGTCCTTTCATGTTGTAGTAGTTTAGGTTAACTCTATGTTTTTAAGAAGGGAGCAAGATAATTGATATAATTGAATTCAATTACTATTAGCTAGAAAAAATGGGTAAATACGGTTTGGAGTGCATCGCAGCTAAATTTAATCACCTTTCTTTTTAGCAGTCATGGTATTTTATTCCGCTAGGACTATCGCTTCTACATTTATTAATTCGCTAATAAAGCCATAGATTTCAATTAAATCCCAAGCAGGTTCCAAATATGCTTTAATTGTTTCAAATTTTACGGTTTCACCGCTATTTATTTTTTCTATCAACTCCGATAAGTTGGAGTGGTGGGGTCTTTCCAAGCGATGTCCTCTGGCGAAAATGAGATTCTTCTCCTCACTTATATTTTCTACAACTAGTGGGAAAATGGCTTTTCCCTTTACAGCAAATGGGCCGTTCGGCAATTGAAAATCCCTTTTCAGGTTCGATTTTCTCTGAATCCCGCCATTACTTTTTAAAGCCAATACCTTTCTTTCAAAAGCAATCTCTATTTTTTGCTGAAGTGATTGTTGATTCAACAATTGTTTCCACTCACTTCGCGGATTTTCAGCATTAATTGGTGATACATAACTATTTTGACCAATGCTATTTTCTGCTCCGGCCTCTTTGAGTAGGCGATTCTCAAATTGATCTATCGGAGGGCTCACATAATCCATCACAAAGCTCACAGAAAATTCGGGCGTGTCTGCAATATGATAAACTGCATGAGGAATGAATTGAGCATCACCGGCTTTTAATTCATAGCATTGGGCTTCAGGAAGCTTTTCTTTCACATTGTGAAATACTTTGCTGTGGTGTTGAATCGCATTGTGCTCCGGATCGTCCCAAGTGTAAAACAATTTATTGGCGGGCCCAAGGTGAAACAATACCCCATCTTCTCCGACGGCATCTTTGTGAATCCCAAAAGGAGTAAACCCATAATTTCCCATGAAAAACAAAAACGAAATGCCTTCCAAAGGCAATCCTGCCAATGCTATAAAAGGACGAACCACTTCAGCTGCTTTCTCAGCGAAATCATTGCTAAATTCTTCCAAATAGTTAAAAATTAGACCAAATTTCTCTTCCCCGAAAACTTCGCTCGACCATGATTCTAGGGTGTCCTTCTTTTTGGGTGGATGCGACAAGAGGCGTTCATTGTAGTCGTTTCTTAACTCACTGTTGATGTAAGTTTTCAAACCCAAATGAAGTTCTCCTTTCTCAATGTAAGCTTGGATAACCTCCAGTAATAATACTTTTAGAACTTCAACATCGGTTGGTGAAATAAGCGCTGATATCCGAGCTGGCTTTTTGAGCTGCTGCGAATCTTGGTAGAGTTGTACCCATTGGGTGTGATTCATGAGGGGGTGATTTGTAGGTTGATTAGTTCTTCAATAAAGGAATTTATTAGAGTAAATTATGTTGTACCAAGTATTGTCTAGTAATTGTACTTTACTATCCAATTGGCTAAACTCTATTTGAGATAACTTATGTTCAACAGTTTTTTGTGGTATTTCGCTCCAGTATTTGATCACTTTGACTCTTTTGACTTGCTCATTTTTTGAAATGGTTTCAATCATGGGAGTAATTATACCCCAATTTGATTGGTTTATTAAATAGTCACAAAGGCAATGTCCATCATGTATACTGTATCTTGGGAAGTTTCCATCGAAAGAGATTTTTGGATTTAAACTTTTCAAAAAATCAGCCTTAAAAATCTTAAGTCCTTCTTTGGGTATAATTTCAATGTTTATGAACCAACACATTATTAAGTGATTGTAATGAGTGTTTTAGCATTAGTAGTATCTTTAAGGCTGGAAATTTATTGACTAGACTAAGTTTAGAAATAAGTTATTTTTGTCGTTATCGGTATATTTTTATAATTTAACTCATTTTATATTTATAAAGTTAGTCATCATATCTAGGCTACGCTCATTCATGAAAGTTAATAGGAGGAAGGTTTTTAGAAGGTCTGATCATATTTTTAATATATTAATTAATAGCTTAATATATTACCATATCATTTTTCATATTGAACAATAAGTCAGCTAAATTTCTATTACCTTCTTCAAGTATTGCCTTGTTAATTCTTTTGTTTAGTTGTAAGTAGAGGTAATCCTTTAAAAACGTAAAGCCTTTAGATTCGTCTTTAAAGTATTCTATTAAGCTTATAATTACTATCTCATTAATCGCTTGTTTGAAGATTTCAATAGTATCTATTGTTATGCCTTCATTAGCAAGTTTTTTATCAATTCTTACTTCTTTAAGTTCTGTTGGAAGTGGTCCAAAACCTATAGCTTTTTTTGTTTTGGAAATTCGGAATGAACTTTTTATTAAACTAGCAGAATCGCAAGACAGCAAAAATAAGTTCTGATTTTTAAAAATTCCCATTTCATTTCTTCTTACTAAAGGTTGTTTAGGGTAATTGTCTGGTGACTCTCCTCCATAAATTTGGTTCTCTTGACCATGTCCGAAAAAAAGAATTGTGGAATTTCCTGAAAGTTTTTTGATACTTTCTAGGCAAGTATTGTAGGACTCATTGTTTGGATGAACTTCAATCAATCTAAAGATTATCGAATTTGATTTTAGACTTTTTACAATGTCAAATAGAAAGTCTGTTGAGGGATCTATTGAAATAATAATAATTATCATTAGACCTCGTATTTATTTAAATTAATTAGATGTGATATAGTAAGTTCAATCAAATTCTTCTGGAAGTCAATTCCATTTGGTAAATCTTTATCGATTTCATGAGCTATATCAGAAAGTTTTTTACCGCTATATTTTGGATAAACATTATTGAAAACTAAGTCAGGGTATTTTTCTAAAAAATTTATCAGATGATCTTTATGTTTATATGTCTCTTTTGGAGCGATAGATATTTTTGTTAGCTCTTCTGGTATTTTATCTCTATCAATAAATTCATCAATCTTAAGTTTTATTAAACTTTTGACTTTTTTTGGTGTGTCAAATGTTTTTGCTACTTTATCTTGCTCCGATGAATAAAGGCAAAATTTAGCTCTTCTTAGTTTATGTTTTTTAGAATTACACTCATTTTTAATCCATTTAAGTAATTCGAATCCATCTAAATTAGGATCTTTAAAATCATAATCTGATGCAACTAAATCGAAATTTTCATTCATAAAATTATTATTTACAAACGATTGGATTTTAGTTTTATCAAGGATTACCTTTTTAGAAGAATCGTCTCGTTTCTTAAAATCTTCATTACTAAGATCTAAGAAGGTTTCATCGAGGTCAAAACCTACATTTTTAAGTTTTTTTCTTAGTCTATCTATTTGAGAATTTATTTTACTATCATCTATGTATAATAATCTAATTACGCTCATATTGTATTGAAAATAAGTTTGAAAGAGGCTCCTGGTAATTTTATATTATTCCCTATAAAATCAATTTCAGAATTCATATCATTTAAAAGGTTCTTAGTGAAAAATAATCCTATTCCTGACCCATTCATGCCATTAGAAGGGGTATCACGAACTGATAGCTCAAAAATACGTTTGTGCTTATCTAAAAATTTATTAGATAAGCCATGACCATCATCAGAAAAGGTTAATTCGAGCTGTTTTTCATTTGTGTTATTAAACTCAATTAAAATGTTTTCCGCTCCCCACTTTATTGAATTACTTATAAGATTATCTAGTATTATTGAAAGATTTAATACACTAATATTTTTGTTAAGGTATGAGTCATTAACAATAAAGTTAAATGATACTTTATCAGAGAATGTTTCTCCATATAGTGAGATGTATTCCTGAATATAAGATACTAGATCAACATCTTTTTTTTCAATATCTTCTTTAAGGTCTGACCTTGTAACAAATTCGGCCATTTTTAAAGAGCGCTCTGCATTTATTTTTAGAAAACCAAGCCTCTTAATTAAGTTTAATACATCAAAATCATCTTCAGTTAAATCGTCAATAATATTATCAATTCCATCTCTTATTTCAATATTATTGATTTTTATGGTATGAATTAAACCATCAGCATCAGGACTTAATGTTCTTCTTGTTGCTAGAAGATATAAGTTTTTTTCTTTTTCAATCGATAAATCTACTTCTGCTCTTTCTGCTTTTACTTTATATTCGACAGCTGTTTTCTCAGCAGTTTGTTTTTGAGTTATTAGATTTTCAAGTTCAAATTGGAGCTTTTCAATTAGTAAGGTTTGATCTTCTATTGTCTTTTTATAATGCTGTAATTCTAAAATTGCCTTTGTTGTAGCTTCATTTGTAGAGTATTTAGAAAATTCTTTTAGTTGTTTATCTAAATCAGCATTCTGCTCCGCCTTTCGTTGTAAAATTCGACTTAATGTTTCTGAGTCAATTTTTTTATTTCCGAAATCTTCAATGAGTTGTTGGAATTCTTTCTCTGACTTTTGTCTTTCTTGTTCAATCTTCTGAGTAATTAAATTTTCATTTATATATAACTCAATTACATCATCAATTTTTGCAGAGATTATTGAATGAATTACGTTGTAAACTCTTTTTTGTTTAACATGAATATCTTCTCTATAAATTAACTCAGACTCTTCAATCCCTCCATCTACAATTTTTTGCTCTAACTCTTTCAGTAGTTTTGCCTCTTCTTTGTTTTGCCCATCATATATAGCACTATCCCAATTAAGACCATCGACAACGTATTTTTCTAATCTTCGATGATTTTTAAAATAAAAACTTTCATTTCTCTCTTTAGATGTCAATTTTATATAGTTTTCATTTTTAACTATACCCTCTCTACTTGAGATTATTTGAAAATCATTATTCTCATCATTTAGCTCTAAGTGTCCAATTAAATCTCTAGTTCCTAAGTATCTACTGTGTCCTTGAGCTTTTCTTTGATCTAACGCTAACCAGTCATCTCCAATATCTCCATATGGAGGAATTCTAAAACCATTAATAAATAAAAAAACTGAACCATAATTAACTGATTGTATTCCTGTTTGTCTTGTAAAAAAAGCTTTAGCGTATGGATTTAAATAATAGATTTTTAGCTTAGCATCTTTGACTTGTGGATAAAATGGATTTTTTTCTTTTAACCAAAATATGGTATCTCCTTTATCTTTAAGTTCAGTATAAATTACTTTTCCATTTTCTTGAGTTTCTGACTCAATACTTGTTGATTTAAAATCTAACTTTTCAAAAATTCTATTTTCTATTTTGCCTATAAATTTATCATATTCTCTTTTTAACTCATTTTCTTTTCGAAATTCAGGAGCATCCATATATATACCAAAATCATCATCTTGAAATGCCTGATTTGGGTTTATAAGTTTTTCTAAATATTTCTTTAAATCAACAAATTTTTCAGTGTCCCAATTTATAATATGGCCTTTTTTATCTTTTATAGGATATACCCATGAACTCCTAAGTTTTATTATTTCTAATAAAACTCCATGCTCAAATGTTTCAAAACCTAAATCGACAATATCTTCTATTGATAAATATTCATACTTTAAAGGAATAGATTGGATTTCTTTTTTATTATCTTCAATTTCAAATAATTTCCAATTGATTGTCAGTTTTAGAAATCGATTGTCATTATTTGTTTTAGCGTATAAGTTGAGATATTCTCCTAGGCGATCACACGAAAATCTACCAACTCCTTTAGCACCAGCCATTCTTCTATTATGCTGTGTTTTATTTGATTTTTTCTCTGAATATGCAATATTTAACCATTTTTCTTGAATATCCTCTAGATTCATCCCCAGACCATTATCATGAATAATTAATCTAGATGTATTATTTGAAAAAGAAGAAGTAATGTCATCATCATTATTTTTTAGATTTAAATATTTTACGTCAACTCTTTTAGCATCTGCATCAAATGAATTTTTTACGAGCTCAAGAATTGCAATATTATCATCATTGATAAGGTCTTTACCGATAATGCTTTTTAACTGAACATTTGTTTTAAAATGTAATTCGTTTGCTACATTCATTAAGTAAGAATTTGATTTAGAGTAATACCTGCTTGTTCACCAAAAAGAGGTGGTATTGCGTTACCTATTTGGGAATATCTTGGAACGTCAATTTTTCTTCTTTTACCACCTGTTGTATACTTTCCTTTGAATTCGTACCAATCATTAAATGATTGAATTCTAGCATATTCTCGAACGGTAAAAATTCTTGGTTCACAATAGTGAACATAGTCGTCTGGACCTGTAGTTATGGTTGGGGTAGGAGAGTCACCTGATAGTGGAATTAGAGTTCGTTTTTTTATACCAAACTTCTCTTTAATCTTTGGAGATACTGTTTTGTCCTTTTCGGCGTATTTTAATATGAAGTTAAGTCGCTTTGTAATTACTTTTGTATGTTTAGGAAAACGGTGGCTATCTGCTATTTCATTAGTTACTTTTCCTTTCAATAATTGCTGATAAGGAGACTTTATACTGCCATAAATTCCTGCTTGGAATGATGGTGTATCTGGTGATACAGTTTCTTCAATTCTTAGTAAATCAGAAATAGCATCTTTTAAAGATGTAGTGAGACTTAAATTTTTATTAGATAAAAAAGTATCTCTATTTTCAAATATCTTTTCAAAAAACAACTCTGGTGTTTGAGGTGAATTCAAATCTTTACGAACTCCAACTAAAATGAATCTTGTACGTTTTTGTGGTATTCCAAATTCAGAGAAATTTACTAACCTTCCAAAAACATCGTATCCTTTGTAATCTCCATTGTCATCATTTTCAGAAAGTTTCTTTTTTACATATTCAGAATAGACAAGTCCTTTTGCTTTATTTTTATCAAATTTTTGCGTGAAGCCTTTTACGTTTTCAAAGAAAATTACTTTTGGTTGAACAAGTTGAATAAATTCAATGTAGGAATCAATTAGCTTATTTCTACTATCGCTTTCTTGTCTTTTTCCAGCGGTTGAAAATCCTTGACATGGAGGACCTCCCGCTACTAGGTCAATGCTTCCTCTAAGTGTTTTAAGATTTGTTCCGTAGTTACTAATTACTTCATTTATATCATGTTCTTTCTTTGGTAACCATGTTGGCCATCTAAAATGCTTTTTAGAATCAATAAGGTTATGTTCTAGGGTTTTGAATGCATCTCCGCTTTTTTCAATTGCAAATAAACCTTTCCATTTTCCTGAATTATGTAACCCAAGTGATAAGCCACCACAACCTGCAAAGAGATCTATATATGTTTTCTTTTCAATCATGATTATTTATTTGCATTACTTGATGAATATAGTAAATCCTTGATGTCTACTTCTAAAGCATTAGCGACTCTTAATAGACTTTCTAAAGACGGTTGACGAGCATTTGTACACCATTGAGAAACAGTAGATTCATCTTTGCCAATTTGTTCTGCCAACCATTTATTTTTTCGTCTGGTTTCGGCAAGAGCTACTTTAATTCTGTTAATTTCCACTTTAGCCAATTTATTTGTGTTTTGCGCAAATATATTAACTTAATATCAAATTGTCTTTACGTTTTGAAAGTAATTTTATGTGGGTGGAGGGGTAGTAAAAGTATTTTAAATAATAAACTGTCTATTTCAAACCGCCAATATAGAATAAATTCTCTAAATATTTACAGCTTGTTGAAAAATAAAGTGTTGAACTGGTTAGGGACTAGCAGAAACAAAAAAAAGCCTGGCACAAGACCAAGCTTTTCATTCAATTATTTATTCGGTTATTAGTGCTTAGGTGCACCTGAGTCACCATCAGGAATGGCTGTATATAGCTCAATGCTTTTTGGGAAGCCTGTTGCCACTCGCTTTCCATCAACTAGTTTGGTGCCTGTTACTGTGGTGATGCAGGTATTTCCTTTGCCACCGTCCGTTCCCAAAGAAAGGATTACTTCGTCTTCGTTTTGATCGATAAAGCCAACAATGTACATCAAAGGCACAATGGATAACGTTTTATACGATACGCCCAAGTATTCGATTTCTGAGTCGCTTTTAATCACGATAGTTCCAGTTGATGCCGCAGTTACTTTCAAAGGAGCGCCAGAAAAAGCCATTAAAGGCACTACGTTTAGCAAGGTGGTTCCTGTAAATTTAGCAACGTTATAGCTGCCTGAAATACTCACTACCGATCCATAATAGCTACCTGCATTTGGGTAAGCACTTTCGTATTGTCGTGTAAAATTGATGGTTAGATTTCCGCCTACAGGATCAGTAATCGGAATAGTAAGTACCCAACTGTTTCCACTTTGTGCAAATGTCATGGTGCTGTCAAAAGTGTACACAGTGGAGGAGGTGCCATCCAAAGAAACGCCAATGGTTACCGTATAAGCCTTATTTATCTTATTGTCGACTACTGTGGTTTTGTATTCTCCTTCAATGGATATAAAAGCATTGTTGAAGACTTCGGAATTGGAAGAAAGGTGGTAGAACCCTGCAAAATTGGCTAGCGCCTCGCTCATGGGATTTGTTCCATTCACCGGTTTCTTTACAGCAGGAGTCGTCACCGTCTGCAATGAGCGGGGGATGGTTATTTTTGGGTTAGTCATCGAAAATAGATCGTTGCACACCATGCCTCCTTCTGCCGAGGTGCCCATAATGATGCTGTAATTCAGTTTGTCGAAAAGTGCGCTGAAAGAGAATACATACATATTAAGGTTGTAAATAAAAGTCTTAACCTCTTGAAGTTCTCCTCCACTGCCAATGGTGTTGGTGTAGTTGTATTGAAGGGTGTTGTCCGTTCCTATCTCTAGGATTTTTACCCCTTGTCCTTTGTCTTTGTAGTATGTACCAGCATACATGGCCATCGGAATAGGGTTGTTGTAGGTTTTCCCACTAATCGACACGATTACTTCAGCGGCACCTTCTGTTATTGTACCTTGAAAGGTAGAGGTAATTTCTTGATCGTTGTCTTCACGTGTAAAGGTTAGGGTAAAATTCGGTACACCACTATCAATGCCAGCTTGAGCTGTTAGGGTTGTTCCTGACCAAGTTACATTTTCGAAATCCCGGTTAGGTCCAGTAAGGTGATACACTTTAGAAGCAACACCATCTTTTGAATAGATGAGTGCTACGTGAGGAGTTGCTACACCGTTTTTTACCAATAGGTTGGTATCAACCGTAAGAAATGCGCCTGTATCATTCAGCGAATAGTAACCGTTGAAGGAGATTAATGGCTCTGCATCGCCGATTGGATTTTCATAAGGACCGTCAAGCTCCGCCAACTTCAATAGAAAGTTGTGTAGTTCTTCAATACGCCCTGCAGCTTTTTTGATGGTTGGAATAAAGTTGGTTGTTAAATTTGACATGATAATTTGTAAGATTATGCTACTGTGTAGCGAATGAATTAAAATCCCTGATGGGAATATTGATTTTATTTGTTTTTGATGATGTGTCAAATGTCCGTTGTTCTTAGAGGACTCCATAGGTAGAAACTACCTGATTTATAAATTCAGGTAGTTATACGCAAGTAGCGTTTTAAGACGAAAAATCAAATGATGAGGAATGAAAAGGGGCATTGCAAACTTGGAAAGAATGTGCATTGCTGTTGGGAGAAGGGATAAGGCAGTGTGAAACTAACCTTACTTTTATCAGTTGTTTAAAAGTAAGGGTTTTTAATTTTTCGGGAATTTAGCGTAGTGTATTGATATTCAATGTAAATTATTGTATTTTTTCATTTCATATACTAGCGATTGTTCCACACCTTTCCATTCTTGATTCGTGATAGAAAAAACAACGGTATCTCTATAGCTTCCATCTGGGTTCAATAAGTGATTTCTCAAAATTCCATCTTGTTTGGCGCCAAGTCTTGCTATAGCTGCCCGAGAGCGGATATTAAACCAGTTGGTTCTAAACTCAACCGCAATACAACCCAATTCCTCAAAAGCATATTTCAACAAAAGGGCTTTACATTCTGTATTTACACCTGTTCGTTGGTATTTTTTGGCATACCACGTAAAGCCTATTTCTACTCTTTTGTGATCAGGCACCCCATTGCAAAACCGTGTTGAGCCAATCAATTCCCCACTATTTTTATCTTGTACCACAAATGGAAGGGCAGTTCCTTTTTGGGAATCGTCTATTGCTTTTTGAATGTAACGGTCAATAGTCTCTATTGAAGGTACTGAAGTATACCATAATTCCCACAGTTTTCCATCTGCAGCTGCTTTTAATAACTCGTCTTTATGCGATTTCGACATCGGAACCAACCTTATTTTTTGGCCTTCCAATTCTGTATTTTTTAACCAATTTGTCATATCAATTAGTTTTGGTTTTTAATAAGTTGGCTTGCAAATGAATTGAACCACAAACACCTTTATTCTCTTATTAAGTAATTAACTTTTAACGAATACCAAGATAATAGATAATCTTATAATTAAAATCAGTTGTTGAAAAATGGTGTGTTGAAATAACTTCAATTACTCTTTTAGCATTTTTTTCATTCGGTGATTGAAATACTCGAATCCTTTGGCATTAAAAAGTCCTTTTGCTTCTTAATTTTTACTCCAATGGTCAAGTTGAATTCTCATTTTTCAATTCTTACTAACAAATGAATAAGATTTATTTCCACAACTAACCGCTTGTTGTTAGAAAGTTAGCTATTGTTTTATGACTTTTTCAACTTTACTAAATTCTTTAGAAGTGATGACGATAAAATAGGTGCCTGGAGCCACAGCTGACATATCCACAGAAAATGGAAATTGATTGATCGTTTTCTTTTGTAAAACTTCTCCATTAATTGAAATAAGTTGAAAGTCAGAAAATTCAGTTAGACCTGAAGCATTGATAGTCACAAAATCAGTCGTTGGGTTTGGCGAAATATTAAAGTTTACTTTTATTTTAGATTCGGTTATGCCAATAGGTTCGTAATTTATAATTGCCAATTTGCCATTAGAAGTATTAAATGCGAGTTGTTCTTTACCCCAAGAAATTAAGTTCAATACCTTTGCATTATAATTGCTTGTAACCAATACATTACTTACTTTGACAGAATCTTGTAAAATGAAATTATTTTTAGAATATCTCTTTAAATAAACATCCTTTGATTGACTTTCTTTATGTGCAAAACAAATTAGTTTTGCTGAAGTGTCAGCCACAACAGGTCCTAATGCATTATAAAATGTTCCTAGTAAAATTGGGATGCCGGTTGAAACATCTACAACTCTTCCTGCGGATGAATATAATCTATTTTCAGAGTAGTGAATGTTTTGATAATAACCATTAAATATATTTCTGTATTGGTTTTGAAGTAATACGCCGGTCGGTCCAATACTCATCGTTGAAATCTGGAATCCAGAAGTTTCGTTATTGTAACCTATTATGAAGCCGGAGTGAACCATTTCAATCACATTAATCCTATTATTATCTGAAGTGACATTAGGTCTGAGGTTACCTGAATCATAAATGGCAACCCCTCTATGACTAGAGCTTATGCCGGATGATTTTCTAGAAATAGCAACACTATTTTCAGTACCTGGGATAAACTCCATATCTTCTACGTTGTATGGACCATAATATGGATTTATACCTAAAGAAAATTGTTGTCCCGGAATTCTGGTTTTTACATCAAATTGGCGAATAGAACCAGCTCCATCTAAAGCAACATAAATCATTTTGCCATTGTCAGAAACGGCAATTTTGTTGGGTTCACTTCCAATAAATATAGTAGTATCAATAGCAGCAGTGTATGGATCAATGATACAAATACTATTACCAAAAGTACCTGCATTGCTGGGTAATGTAGCGTAGATTTTATCGTCAAGTTTGCTGTAAACTATATCATTAACTTTTAGGTCAAGGATTTTTATTTTTTGCGCAACAAGACCAAATGGAAGGAGGAGAACAAGTAGGTAAATTAATTTCATAGGATTCGTTTTATATACTTAATAACTTGGAGGTTAAAAGTAATAAAACATTTTAATTTATTGACTTACAATTCACTTTTGTTAAAATATTGCGTTTTCTGTGTTTCTATTCGATCACGTTGAATATTTTTACTGTTGCCTTTCTTACTTTTTCTAGTATTTTATTGCTCCATCTGTCCGCCTAGCTTCTTCTATTTTAACTATTTTTGTTTCAGATGAAAGTTTGTATTGCCGAAAAACCAAGTGTAGCCCGTGAAATAGCCTCAGTATTAGGTGCAAATAATAGGCACGATGGATATTTTGAAGGGAATGGATATGTGGTGACTTTTACTTTTGGACACCTGTGTACCTTATTTGAACCAAACGATTATGAACCACATTGGAAAAGCTGGAACCTCAGTTACCTGCCGATGCTTCCCGAAAAGTTTAAAACCAAAGTCGTTAACAACCAAGGAATCAAGAAGCAATTTGAAATTGTAAAGAAGTTATTCGAAACGGCCACACTTGTTATCAACTGTGGTGATGCGGGCCAAGAGGGAGAGCTGATTCAACGGTGGGTAATCGAACAAGCTGAGTACAAAGGGGAAGTCAAGCGTTTGTGGATTTCTTCCTTGACCACAGAAGCCATTAAGGAAGGCTTCGAAAAATTGCAACCTTCTGCCAAGTACGATAATTTGTATTATGCTGGATATTCCAGAGCAATAGGGGATTGGTTACTCGGAATGAACGCCACTCGGTTGTATACCGTGAAACATGGTGGATACAAACAAGTATTGTCTGTGGGTAGAGTTCAAACGCCAACATTGGCAATGATTGTCAATCGGTTTAAAGAAATTCAGAACTTTCAGCCACAATCATTTTGGGAATTGCAAACGGTTTATAGAGAAACGCTGTTTAACTGTGAAGAAGGAAAATTTTTAAAGAAAGAAGATGGAGAGGCCTTTGCCAAAGTGGTAAAGGAAAATGAATTTGAAATCGTCTCAATCGCCAAGAAAAAGGGAAAGGAATACGCCCCTAAACTGTTTGACTTGACTGGATTGCAAGTGTATTGCAACAATAAGTTTGGTCTTTCGGCCGATGATACGCTTAAAATAGCACAAAAATTATACGAACAGAAAGTGATTACCTACCCAAGAGTAGACACCACTTTTTTACCCAATGATATTTACCCCAAAGCGCCTGGAATATTAGAAAAATTGACCGATTATCAGTCGTTGACTCAACCGCTATTGGGGAAGAAGTTAAAAAAATCCGCCAAGGTGTTTAACGATAAAAAAGTAACCGATCACCATGCATTAATTCCCACTGGAATACATGCTAGTTTGCACGGGAATTACCTAAAAGTGTACGACATCATTACAAAGCGTTTCATCGCTGTGTTTTATGACGATTGTTCGGTGGCCAACACCACCGTTTTAGGCAAAGTGGATACAGTTCCATTTAAAACAACTGGAAAAGTAATACTTGAGAAAGGGTGGAGGATTGTGTTTGAAACACCTGACAGTAAGGATAAAAAGGAGAAAGATGAGTTACCTAACTTTAAGAAAGGGGAAAAGGGGCCTCACGAACCTTCCTTTTTAGAGAAAGAAACCAAAGCACCCAACCAATTTACTGAAGCAACTTTATTAAGAGGTATGGAAACCGCTGGAAAACAAGTGGACGATGAAGAGATGCGGGAATTAATGAAAGAGAATGGCATTGGTCGACCTTCTACTCGTGCGAATATTATCGAAACCTTGTTCAGACGAAAATACATTGAACGGAATAAGAAGCAAATTTTGCCTACAGAAACTGGTGTGCAACTGATTGATATCATTAAGAATAATTTGTTGACCTCTGCAGAGCTAACCGGGCAGTGGGAGAAACAATTGAAAGAAATAGAAAAAGGAAAATTTCATGCTGGTTCTTTCGTGAAGAACATGAAGAATATGGTGGAGCATCTGGTTTACGATGTGCGCATGGAGCAGACCAATGTAAAGATTTCACACACTACAGAAACAAAGGAGACTGAAAAAACAAAAGAAAAATCAACAACAGAGATTGTTGGTCAATCGTGTCCAAAATGTAAAGAGGGAACATTACTCAAAGGAAAATCGAGTTATGGATGTAGCGCTTATAAAGATGGGTGCAACTTTCTACTTCCATTCGCTTTCGAAGGAAAGAGTATTTCTGAGAATCAGTATTTGCGATTGTTGCAAAAAGGGAGCACAGTCAACTTAAAAGGATTTAAAACATCAGAAGGCGATAAGGAAGGATTGATCCGTTTCAATGATGAGTTTCAACTTCAATTGGAAGAAAAGAAAACAGAGATCGCTGTAGCAACTAAAAAAGCAACTGCTAGCCTAAATTGCCCATTGTGCAATAAAGGAACGGTGATAAAAGGAAAAACGGCCTATGGATGCAGTGCGTATAAAGATGGTTGTGATTTTAGGTATAGTTTTGATGCCATCCGTGAAAAAGCAAATAACAAACCATTAACGGCTGAATTGGTTACTTCATTATTGATGGGGAGTAGTTCCAATTAATGAAAATAGCATAGACGTTAAGGAATAAATAGGATGAATTATACTCATCTGAAACATCGCTTTTATTTAATAAAAACTTCTTACAAACTACTCAGGTTTATCAGCGTAAACAATCATCTTCTTTAAATTCATTAATATATCTCTCCAAGTCCTTATCTGTAACTAAAGTCTGCCCATCTTTTACATACGTTTCACTTTGTTCCCAACCATCACTTCCAGATTTTCGATATTTCTTTTCATGAACCTGCCCATTTTCATAATAAGATATTTTTCCTAGTTCTCTTCCTCTTTTATCATAAGCGATGTGACCAACAATATTTCCATTGCAATAAAAGTCCATAGTCCACTTCTAACTAAATGCTTAAGAGTGCCAAAATGAAATAGAAATCCAAGTTTTAGCTTTTTTTTCAGATAACCTTCCATTAGTAAAAATCCAGTGGTATTATACACTCTATTGAACCCTTCCATATGTCGATAAGTTGCACCTCCTGAACATTTAGTTGGGTTTGATGTGGAATCACATATAATTGGGGTATAAATTACTGTATCAATATAGACTTGGCCTGAAACATTAGATAGAAGAAAGTAGAGAAAATGGAGTAAATAAAAATTTCTATATCATTGATCTTTTAAGATAGACAGCATTTAAAGTTAAACTGATTACCCTTAGTATGAATGAAGGGTATTTGGTATTTTTTGAATCTCAAAATAACGGATTATATTTATGAACCAAAATTTAGCTAAGGTGGAGTTAAATTAATGACCAATTCTTGGGTCAGTTCAATAGTCTCTCTATTAATGGAGACAAAGTTTAGTGTTAAATTTCTGTGTCTTTTTATGTTTCTTAAGGGTGTGAGTAGGGATATATCTTGTTTTTATCTTGTTTTCTCCAATAAAATTTCAATATAAAGTAAATATAAGATTCACGTAAACTAATACTTTCTAGATTCGCATATTTATTACCATCAGTTGTCCAAGAAAAATCAACCATTGGGATTGTTTTTCCTGCTCTTATTCCAAGCATGAGACCACCTGCTCTTTTTGAGTATTTTATATGATAGTCTAATTGTGCACCTATGTCAGTTGTAATTTCAAATCTACTGAAGTAATGGGCATCTGAACCAGGATTATTGGCAACAAACCCAATAAGATTATTAAAGCTAGAAGTATTATTATCGAGAGTTGGTACGTTATTGTTTTCAAAAGTCAATGAAGATAGTTGTGGATTAATTCCGATAAAAGGGAATAAATTAAATCTTTTCTCGTTTAGAATGGCATAACCAAACTTGTATGAAAATAAATCAAGCAAACTATAATCTATAGATATTCCATTGGTATTAGATTTAGAACCAAGGGCAAAGCCTATCGAGAAGTCATGGACAAACCGATTTCTTTGATATGCAAAAGAGATCAAATAAGTTAATCCAACTGCAGTCTCTGATATGGTAGATAAGTTATTTGTGCGTAGGCCATTATTTAACGCAGATAGATCTGCATAGGATGGTCCAATTCCAAAATACCATGAGCTATAATCTTTAGTCATAACTCTACTAACTTTTGAATATAAATAGTAAAGGGAATCTGTTTTTAATTCGCTATTGATAGAATCATTGATTGCTTTTATCTTATCCAGTTTGGCAATTATTTCCTTTTTATCGATAGAATCGAGATTTACATTCGTAAAGTCATATTGTTTTCGTTCATTCTGTCCTTGTAAATTGGAGTAATAGAGGCAAAAAACTAAAAGTAATTTAATAAAATTGAGTTGTTTCATTGATTGTTGAATACTTTAATTGTTCAAGAATAGTTCGTAAAGAAGTTGATGAAATTAACACTTTTCTGATAACTGACGGATAAGCTTTTACCAAGTTACAAAAGCCAGCGAAGCGGCTTTGTAAATCCTGTCTTTCGCAGGTACATTTTCTTTTTCTTCAAAATTCGCTTGCGAATTTTACGGAGTATCAAAGCGCATATGCAGTTTTTTAAAATGCTGATTCACTATGTACTATATTTATCGTTATCGGCTCGTTTTTATTTATTCCGAATGGTATGTATAAATCCTATTATAAATTGTGAAGGCTTATAAAATTCAGATTCATAATTAGAAACTTCTATTCCAATTTTATTGTTCTTCCCAACGATTATTCCATAGAAGCTTCCAAATCTATTTCGATGACCTTTTGGTCCTGTTGAATCTCCATTTGGTGTTGTAAAAAGATATATTTGGATACATGCAAATAGCGTGTTGATAGATAGATTGAAATATTATCCGATGGGTGAATAGAAGTATAAAGAGGAATGGATATGTAATGTTTGAAATTGCCAAACAAGGCAGAACCAAAGTTAAAACCTACATCTAATCCCACGCTGCTTGCAAAAGTTGATTTGGCGTCATCAATAAATTCATAGTTTAAACTTGTACCAATTAATGAAGTTTGATCTATGTGAAAACCGATATCGATTTTATCAAAAACTCCAATTCGTCCTCTTAAGCTAAATATAGGTTTTGAATCAGAATCTCCTTCTTCATCTATGAGTGAATTTTGTGAATATTTTCCTGAAGTTCCAGATGCTAAAATTTCCAAATTGTCTTTACCTAAACTTTTCCCAGATTAAAGGGTATTCAATGATAGACAACTTGATAAAAGTGTAGGAATAAAATTGATGAATCCAATTTTTTTTTAATACTATCAAACTTATTACAATAATTCGTTTTGTTAATGCCCGTTAACGGCAGTTCGTCTCAAAACGAACTTAGCTGTTTTGTAAATATAGAATTTTTGATATTGATTTGAAGATGAACGAAGAATAATTCTATAGCGTCACTTTTGTGCTCAATTGGCTTAAAATGGATGAAAATG